>NZ_NRGU01000031.1:0-399101 GCF_002332245.1 Glutamicibacter sp. BW78 | reverse complement strand
TGACAATGGATAAAAGTGTCGGTTCTGCGGCGGAAGCCGTAGCGGATATCGGGGATGGATCCTTGATATCTGTCGGCGGTTTCGGACTATCAGGGAACCCGATGGCATTGATCGAGGCCCTCTTGGAACAAGGCGCTACGGGCCTGTCGGTGGTCTCCAATAATTGCGGTGTCGATGGGTGGGGACTTGGTGTCCTGCTTGCTGCCGGCCGGATCCGGAAGATGACTTCTTCCTATGTGGGCGAGAACAAGGAATTTGCTCGCCAGTACCTCACCGGGGAACTCGAATTGGAGTTGACCCCGCAGGGGACGCTGGCTGAGAAGCTACGAGCCGGTGGATCAGGCATCGCTGCGTTCTACACCGCTGCCGGAGTCGGTACTCAGGTGGCCGAAGGGGGGTTGCCGCAGAAGTACGACGCCGATGGGAACATTCTCCAGGGTTCGGAGCCCAAGGAAGTGCGGAGCTTCGCCCCAGGCGGGGAGAAAAACGATTTCGTTTTGGAAGAGGCCATCGTCTCCGATTTCGCGTTGGTCCACGCGCTGAAGGGCGATAAGCACGGCAACTTGGTGTTCAACAAGGCGACCCGGCAGTTCGGCCCGCCGGCAGCGATGGCCGGGAAGGTGTGTATCGCTCAGGTTGAGGAGCTCGTGGAGCCCGGCGAGATCGACCCTGACCAGGTCCATCTGCCGGGGATCTATGTGCACCGCGTCCTGGAAGTCGGTCGGGACATCGAAAAGCCAGTGGAGAAGCGCACGGTACGCCCAGCTGGTGAAGCCGCCGGTTCGGCGACGAAGGAAGGTTGAGACGATGGCACTGACACGTGAGCAGATGGCCGAGCGGGCCGCGCAGGAACTGGTCGACGGAGCCTATGTGAACCTGGGCATCGGGATGCCGACCCTGGTTCCGAACTACATCCCCGCCGGCAGGACACTGGTTCTGCAGTCGGAAAACGGCATCCTCGGTGTGGGCCCGTACCCCCCCGAAGAGGATGTGGATCCGGACCTGATCAATGCCGGGAAGGAAACCGTGACGGTCAATCCGGGAGCAAGTTTCTTCGATTCGGCCATGAGCTTCGGGATGATCCGTGGCGGGAAGATCGACGTGGCGATCCTCGGAGCGATGCAGGTTTCCACCAACGGGGATCTGGCGAACTGGATGATTCCGGGCAAGATGGTCAAGGGCCCCGGTGGTGGCATGGACCTGGTGCAGGGTGCCCGAGAGGTCATTATCCTGATGGACCATACGGCCAAGGACGGTTCGGCAAAGATCGTGAATGAATGTTCGCTGCCGCTGACCGGTAAGGCCGTGGTGAACCGGATCATTACCGACCTGGCGGTGATCGAGGTGACCGAGGACGGTCTGGTGCTCCTGGAGACCGCTCCCGGTGTGAGTGTCGAGGAAGTCAGGGCCGCGACCGAACCAGAACTGACCCTGGGTGGAGAACTCGCCAACGCCTAGTCCATGGCAACCGTCGTGCACACGGGCCCGGTCCTTGGAGGGCCGGGCCCGTTCTGTTGGGGCTATGACCCCGACACACGCAGCCGCCTGCGCCCGGATGCAGAACGACGGGGCTAGAGTGCTCAATGCCGGTGCTGTACGTTCCCCCAGCAAAGCCCCGCATTTTCGGACACTGACCGGTGGTCCGTGTGGGCAGAACTGCCATGATCAGATTTGAGCACGTCACCAAGGTCTACGACCAAAAGTCCCGTCCGGCGCTGGATGATATCGATGTCGAGATCAATCGCGGTGACTTCGCCTTCCTCGTGGGGGCCTCCGGCTCCGGTAAATCGACGTTCATCCGACTTGTCTTGCGCGAGGACCAGGCATCACGCGGCTCGGTCCATGTCGCCGGACAGAACGTGGCTGGAATCCCCAACTGGAGGGTTCCACGCATGCGTCGTGGCATCGGCGTCGTCTTCCAAGACTTCCGACTGCTGCCCAATAAGGATGTCTTTTCCAATGTTGCCTTTGCGATGCAGGTCATCGGAAAGGGAAGGGCCGCCATCCGTAGTACCGTCCCCGAAGTCCTCAGGACCGTTGGTTTGGAGGGCAAGGAACGACGGATGCCCAATGAGCTTTCCGGTGGCGAACAACAGCGAGTCGCTATCGCCCGGGCCATCGTTAACCAGCCAGGGATCTTGCTGGCGGATGAGCCGACCGGAAACATCGACCCCGCCACCAGTGTGGGAATCATGAACATCCTCGACAGAATCAACCAAAACGGCACCACCGTGGTCATGGCCACGCACGATACGGATATCGTCAACTCCATGCGCCGCCGGGTGATCGAACTGGACGAAGGCAAAATCATCCGCGACGAACAAGCCGGCGAATACACGGCCATGATCCCCATCGTAAATCGGGATGGTTCCCGTGAGTTGCGAACTGCCGACCCTCAGGATCAGGCGATCGCTCCCTTCGATGGCGAGGAGGACGAGGCATGAGGCTCGCATTTATTCTTGGTGAGATCGGCTCAGGTCTGCGTCGAAACCTCTCCATGGTCATTTCAGTCGTCTTGGTGACCTTTATTTCGCTGACGTTTGTTGGCGCCGCTGCACTGACGCAGATGCAAATCACGCAGATGAAGGGTTTCTGGTACGACAAGGTCGAAGTCGCTATCTTCCTGTGTGGCGACGATTACGGCTCGCAGACATGTGCCGACGGGGCGGTGACCGATTCGCAACGGTCTGCCATTAAGAGCCAGCTGGACTCTGCGGCAGTTAAACCGTATGTGGAGAGCTATGAGTACGAGTCGCAAGACCAAGCGCTCCAACATTTCCGCGAACAGTTCAAGAACTCCCCGATCGTGGACACCGTGACAGCGGACCAGCTTCCGGAATCCTTCCGCGTCAAAATGGTGGACCCGGAAAAGTACGACGTCATCAACGAGCTGTTTACCCCGATGAAGGGCGTGGACACCGTCATTGACCAACGTGACTTGCTGGAAAAGATCTTCTCGGTCATGAACGTTGCCTCCTTGGTGGCCGTGGGAATCGCGGTCGTCATGATTTTCTGCGCCGTCCTGCTGGTGGCGACAACCATCCGACTTTCGGCTTTCAGCCGACGCCGGGAGACAGGGATCATGCGCTTGGTGGGTGCCTCGAAGGCGGTGATCCAACTGCCCTTCGTCCTGGAAGGGGTGATAGCCGCCCTTATTGGAGCCGTGCTGGCTTCCGGGACACTGTGGGCCGTGGTCAAGTACCTGATCCAGGGCAAGTTGGCGATCGAGTACCCCGACACCGCGTTCATTGCCACCAGTGAGGTTTTCCTTGTCGCACCGGGCTTGCTTGCGCTGGGTATCGTTCTGGCTGGTGTATCGTCGGTCCTGACCTTAAGGCGTTACCTGAAGGTTTAGGTTGTTCCGAGCCCGTGTTCCCCGGGCCCGTTCGGGCACGAACCTGCCGACCCACTGAAAGGACCGACCCTGTGGCGGACCGCAATAGACGGACCCTGTCCCGTGCCGTGATAAGTGGCGCCTTGGTGAGCTTGCTGTCCCTGTCGCTGATGGCTCCCGTGGCCCAGGCCGACAAATTGGATGACCACAAGCAGAAAGTCGAGAAGCAGCTCGATTCCCTGGAAACCGATATGGAATTCCTGGATGCCGACATCCAGAAGACGGCTGACAGACTTAAGGGTTACCAGGACAAGCTCCCTGCCGCGCAGGAGAAACTTTCGACCGCCCGTGCCAGCGTCCAGAGTGCCACCGATCAGGTGAATGAACTCTCAGCGCGGGTAGATGCAGCCCAAGCCTCGAAGGACCAGATCAGCAGTCAAATGGTCCAGGACGCGGAAAAGATGGAAGATACGCGTAAAGCCATCGGTCAGATCGCGACTCAGGCTTATAAGCGCGGGGGAGTATCCAGCAACTTGAGCCTGATGCTCAACTCAAACTCTGAGCAAGGAAGCCTCGCCGATAGCTTGGGTTTGGCCAATCAGGCGCTACGAAGCCAGAACGCGGTGCTTGGTGACCTCAGCCAACAACATGCAACCGATGCCAACGTGCAGGCGCGCTTAACGGCCGTCGAAGAAGAGATTAGCGACCTTAAGGGCCAAGCCGAGGCGGCCCTGGTGCGAGAGCAGACGGCACGGGACGAGGCAGAAGCCTCGAAACGCCACGTTGATGACCTCATTGACGGTGCTCAGGAAGCCAGCGAAAAACTCAACGCCAAGCGTCCCCAGATCAAGGCCCAGATCAAGAAGCAAGAGGAAGAGCACGACCAGGTCGTTGCCGAGATCAAGGAACGCCAAGAGCGGCTGATCCGCGAGGCTGCCGAGCGCAAGCGCAAGGAGGAAGCCGCCAAGGCTGCGGCCGAACGAGCCGCAAAGGTGGCCGCTGAACAGGCAGCAGAACGAGCGGCGAAGGCCGAAGCCGCTGCCCGGGCCAAGCGCGCGGCAGCTGAGAAGGCTGCCCGGGCCAATGCTGCCGATGCCGCGGCAAAGCGTGCCGCAGCCGACGCGGCAGACCGTAAGGCCGCTTCCGAACGAACCAAAAGCAAAAAGGCCAGTAGCCCGACCAAGAAGGCCCCCAGCCAGGGGAGCAGCAAGCCCTCTAGTAGTACGAGCAGCTGGGGATTGTCCAAACCGACCTCCGGCGGATACATCACCTCGACTTTTGGGTGGCGTCCCACCCCCGCGGGAACCATCGACTACGGAGGCAGGGGCGGATACGTCCATGCGGGCCTGGACTGGGGCTTCGGAGGCCGCTGCGGGGCTCCGGTGCATGCAGCAGCCGGAGGCGAAGTCTGGTATGCCACCATGTCACCGACCTCGGGGAACAAGGTCCAGATCAGTCACGGCGTCGTCAACGGCCACGCACTCGTGACGGGATACCACCACCTCAGCAGCTATGTGGTTCATGCCGGCCAGAAGGTCTCCAAGGGCCAACTGATTGGTTACGTCGGGACCACCGGCAACTCCACCGGCTGCCACATGCACTTTGAAACGATTCTCGACGGCAAGGTCGTCAACCCGGCGGGACTGCTCTAGCAATCACGCACAGTGCCCGGCCCCTGAGGCCGGGCACTTTCGTCTGTGGTGTGAGGCTCGAGCAATGGGCCGGGACGGCTGGGCAGCTCAACCCATGAAGTAGGATTGATGTTCGACTGACCGTGGCCCCGGCCCGGAGTCACCACGTACACAGGAGGAGGTAGGCATGCCCAAGGACACCACCGAGCGTAAGGTCGTTGCGACCAATCGCAAGGCTCGCCACGATTTCCAGATCCTGGATACCTACGAAGCTGGAATGGTGCTCAGCGGAACCGAAGTCAAGTCGCTGCGTGAAGGAAAAGCCTCCCTGGTTGATGGCTTCGGACAGTTCTACAACGAAGAGCTCTACATTGAGGGAATCTATATTCCTGAGTACCTCAACGGATCGTGGACGAACCATGCTGGCCGACGGCGGAGAAAGCTTCTTCTGCACCGCGAAGAACTGGTCAAGATCACTCGAAAAATCCAAGACCCCGGCTACACCATCGTGCCGCTGCAACTGTATTTTCGTGATGGTCGAGCCAAGCTGGAAATCGGTGTCGCGAAGGGTAAGAAGGAATTCGACAAACGCCAGACCCTGCGCGAAAAGCAGGACAACCGTGATGCCCTCCGGGCGCTACGGGAGAGAAACCGCAGCGCATCGTAAATTTGGTAGCCGGAGCGGTAGGTGGGAATGAATCCGGCCCATCGTGGGTTATGCTTGATGTCTCGCGGGTTTTCACCCGTGGGGTTGAGCGGGGAAACCCGCATTTGAGAAATTCATACGGGGATGATCGGTTTCGACGATGTGAGTCGCGACAGGAGAAGCGGGCCGAGGATGCAAAGTTATCTCGTAAACGCTCTTTGCAAAACACAAGTGCCAACTCAAAGCGCACTGACTTCGCTCTCGCTGCCTAAGCAGCCAGACAGTCCGTCAGCCAGGGATTGCTATCGACCCTGATCCTGGCGTCGTTTAGATAGCCACTGCCACACACCCTTGTCATCGGGGTGTGGGGCATAACTTAGATGACTGTGCTCGGGGTATCCCGCAAGGGTCCAGCCGCATGTTTGTGAGACGGCTGTTGGAGCAGAGAAAACCCAAAGCAAACTGCGCCCGGAGAAGTCCTGGCAACACCACATCGGACGGGGGTTCAATTCCCCCCATCTCCACGTTTTAAAAGGCCTCGGAATCTTCGTGATTCCGAGGCCTTTTGTGTGCTGTCCCGTCTACCGTGGCGGCATGCTTAGAATGGAAGAAGCACCGGAAACGAAATGTTCTAGCTGGTGTACCAAATATTGAGGCTCGCCCGCTCTCGGGCTGCCGCCGAAGGGAAAGGATGAAGGGATGGAAGATGAATCGCAGAACGCTGCGGAAGTCGTGACAGACGAGCCTTCCGGAACGCCGATCCGTCCGGCCGGGATACTGGCGTTCGTCCTGGAAGTGGCATTGCTCTGTGCTGCCGGTTTGTGGGCGATCAAGTTCCTGCCCCTGGCGCCCGTGGTGGCCGTTCTCGTCTTCTTGATTCCGCTCGTCGTCCTCTGGGGCCTCTTGCTCTCCCCGCAGGCACCGTGGCGTCTGGGGTGGCCGATCCACCCCGTGGTGGCCCATGTGCTGTTCCTCGTGGGAGTGGCGGCGTTGTGGAGTGCAGGACACGGCTGGCTTGCGGGCATCATGCTGGTGCTAACCCTCGTCAGTGTCGTGATGAACTGGTTGAAGCGCGACGAGCTGGCCAGTGGCGCGGTAGCCCAGCGCAGCAAACGTCGTCGTCCCGCAGGACGACGCGCCGCACGCTGAGGATCAGGCGCGTTCCCACGGGGAAGCATGTTCTTCCCGCTGCAGGGCGAGGTGATCGACATCTGGTGTCCCGGATCCGCCTGAACCGTTGAGCAGGTCCAAGGTGGCTTCGTGCAGCAAGGAATTGGTGGCCAGCGCGTTGCCCCCCATGCAGCCGTCTTCACCGTCCAGTGAGGTGAAGCGACCGCCGGCCTCGGTGACGATCGGAACGAGGGCCGCCATATCGTAGAGGTTCAGTTCTGGCTCACAGGCGATATCAACGGCGCCCTCCGCTAGCAAGCAATAGGACCAGAAGTCCCCGAATGCCCGGGTACGCCAGACGGCGTCATGCAGGTCGAGCATGTTTTCCAACTGCCCTCGGTCGCGCCAACCACCCAGACTTGAATAGGACAGGGAGGCATCGGCGAGGTCGTTGATCCCCGAGACCTTCAAACGAGTGGCCGATGCCAGAGATTTGCCGGTATAGGCTCCCGTCCCTTCAGCCCCCCACCAGCGACGGCCCAGGGCCGGTGCCGAAACGAGCCCGACCACGGCGCGGCCTTCATCCATCAGGGAAATCAGGGTGGCCCACACCGGTACCCCGCGCACGAAGTTCTTCGTGCCGTCGATGGGGTCGATCACCCAGCGGCGGGAGCCGTGGCCGGTGCTGCCGAATTCTTCACCCAGAACCGCATCGCGGGGGCGAGTGCGGCCCAACTGGCTGCGAATAGCTTCTTCGGCCATCCGGTCGGCATCGGTGACCGGGGTGAGGTCGGGTTTGGTCTCTACCTGCAGGTCCTGTGCCTTGAAACGGGACATGGTCAGGGAGTCGACGGAATCAGCAATGGCATGTGCCAAGCGGAGGTCGTCGTTATAGCTCATTACGTCGCGGGTCATGCCCTCAAACCTACCGCAGGAATGCGTCCGAGCCGTGGTCCTAGACCGACCCCAGCTCCTTGCCCTCGACCTTCTCTTCGACACCCAGCAGGCGCCGAAGGGATGCCAGCCGAGCTACCCCCGAAGCGTCCGCCGCGGGCCGACGGACCCAGGCATCCAATGCACAGCCGGGGGAGTCGGGGGTATGCCGACAACCGCGTGGGCAGTCTGCCGAACCCTGAACCAGATCAGGGAAGGAGTCCAGAATGTTGTCCGGATCGACTAAGGCCAGTCCAAAGGAACGGATACCGGGCGTGTCGATAATCCAGGTTCCTGCCGGTGCTTCCTCGGCCCTGAGCGCGATGGCCGAGGAGGAGGTATGCCTTCCACGGCCGGTGACGGCATTGACGCCACCGGTGGCGCGCTGGGCTCCGGTCAGGGCGTTGACCAGGGTGGACTTGCCGACCCCTGAGTGTCCCAACACCACGCTGACGCGTCCGGCCATGAGTCGTCGCAGCTCGACGATGGCGCCCTCTTCCAAACGTGCCGAAGCGCCATCTGCTGAGCGGGCATCGACCCCCGATACGTCACTTCCGATGCTTTTGCTGGTGACAATGTTCATGTCTAAGTGCCGATAATTCTCCAGCAGCTCACGGGGATCCTTGATGTCTGCCTTGGTGACGCACAGGATGGCGTCGATGCCGGCATCGAAGGCGGCGACCAGTGCACGATCAATGAAACCGGTCCGTGGCTCCGGGTTGGCGGCTGCAACCACGATGACCAATTGGTCGGCATTGGCCACGACGACGCGCTCCACAGGATCGGTGTCATCGGCGCTGCGTCGCAATACCGTGCGGCGGTCCTGGATCCTGACCAAGCGGGCGAGAGTGTCGGGTTGGCCGGTGGTGTCGCCCACGAGTGCGACAAAGTCGCCGGGGACGACGGGTGAGCGGCGCAGTTCACGGGCACGGGCCGCGATGACGATCCGCTCGGTGGCGGTGTCCTCGTCGAGGATCGCGGTATAGCGTCCACGGTCAACGGTGATGATGCGTCCGATGACGGCCTCGTGATAGGAGGGCCTGTCCTTGGTCCGTGGGCGGGAGCCCTTCTTATTGGGGCGGATCCTGACGTCTGACTCGTCCCAACTGCGAGCATCACGTGCCATCGTCAGGCGCCGCCGGTCGCGGCCAGTTCCTGCCACATCCGGGGGAAGTCAGGCATTGTTTTCGCCGTCGTCCCGATGTCTTCGACCCGCACCCCATCAACTGCTAGGCCGATGATCGCCCCGGCAGTGGCCATCCGGTGGTCCTCGTAGCTGTGAAAGACGCCGCCCCGGTCGACGGGTTTGCGGATGAGTATGCCGTCGGCGAGCTCTTGGGCATCGCCACCGAGGGCCTTGATTTCAGCGACGAGGGCCGCCAACCGGTCGGTCTCATGCCCGCGCAAGTGTCCGATCCCCGTCAGACGGGTCTCGGAGTTGGCCAAGGCTCCCAGGGCCGCAACCGTCGGGGCCAGTTCAGAAGCGTCAGCCAGGTCGATGCCTTTGATCGTTCCGTGGCCCTTGACCGTCAACACACCGTTGTCATAAGAAGTCGTGGCACCCATGCGGGTGAGGATCTCCGGCCAGCGCGCACCGACCTGTGTGGTTTGAGCAGGCCAGTCCGGGACCCTGACCGTACCCCCTGCTGCCAGCGCGGCAGCCAAGAAAGGGCCAGCATTGGACAGGTCACGTTCGACGGCAACGTCGAAGGCCCTGACGCTTCCGGGATGGACCAGCCACTGGTTGGGGCCTGGTTCATCGACCTGGACCCCGACCTCGCGCAACGTGGCGATCGTCATGTGGATATGGTCCAGGCTGGGCACCGAATTGCCGACGTGCTCAATCCGCAACCCCTGCTCAAAAAAGGCTCCAACGAGTAGCCACGCGGAAATAAATTGCGAGGAACCACTCGAATCGACCCGGAGCTCTGCTCCGGCCACCGAACCGGTCGAGGCGACCGTGAATGGTAGCAGGCCGGCTTCCTCGTCCTGGACGTGCAGCCCCAAATCCTTCAACGCGGTGACGACGGGGGCCATGGGGCGCACCCGCGCTGCAGGGTCGCCGTCGAAGAACACGGTGGCATTGAGCAGGGCGGCCAACGGCGGGACGAATCTCATGACCGTCCCGGCCAGACCACAGTCCACGGTGACCTCACCCCGTACCGCGGAGCGGTCGATCGGGGTGATGAGCAGATCCTGCCCGGCTCCGTCGTCACTGTCGAGTTCGTCGATACCGGTGCCCAGCACACGAAGAGCTTCGATCATCAGATCGGAATCGCGTGAACGCAGTGGTTTGCGTAGTCGCGAGGGACCATCTGCCAGTGCGGCCAACACCAGGTAGCGGTTCGTCAACGACTTCGATGCCGGAACCTGCACGGTGGCATCAATGAGGCCATGGGCCCGCGGGGCCAGCCAGTCGGAGGTGGACTCGGGGGTAAGGATGCTGCTGCCCATGATGTGTGTTCTAGCGCCCGACCACGTCTTCCGCGGCCTTGCGGGCATCTTGCGCACCGTCACGCACCGTTTTGGAAAGCTCTTTATTGGCCTTGGCGAGCTGCTTGCGGGCATCCTTGCCGAGGTGGCGGGCACGCCAAGCCAGCGAGGGAGCGCCGTCGGTGTCCACGGAAGCCAGCAGGACGCCGCCGGCGAGGGAAAGGTTCTTAACCCGGTTGGAGGTCAGCAGCCGAGACTCGGCGGCGTTGTCGTTGAAACCGGTGACGGCGGAGGAGCCGACCAGGACGAATGCCGAGAAGCGCGGGAACTTACCCAACGCCAACATCAGACCGGAGAGCACCTGAGCTGCGCCGATGCAGCGAGCGGCCAGGGCAGGCTTCGCAGCAACTGCTTCTAGCTGAGGGAACACCGAAGCGGCTCGACGCAAGGTGGGGCGCAGTCGCTCACCACTTTCCTCGGGCTTGCGGACGCGGTCCAAACCGGTCAACACGAAGCTGGAAGCCAGCAGGGGACGGGCAATCAGGCGAGCCAGGGACATCGATTCCTCCAAGGAGTCGGGAGTGCTTTCACATGCTTGTCCTAGTCTCGCACTTTTTCGGTTCCGACGGTGCCTCGTGCACGGGCGAAAGGGAATACTCGGACAAATTGTGCTGTTGATACGGACAAGAGACCGGTGATGGAGCTGCGGTTCAGCAGCAACTCCGGCCCACCGAGCCTGCGAAAAGGGGGTACTGCCGACCATGCCAACATTGACCTGTGCCGAACGCGTGGCCCAGCCCACGGACAGTGGCACGGCACCCGGTCTAGACTGGGCCGTGATGAGCACTTCACAGCAAGGGACCGAGGCCGTCCCCGAGGGCCGCGAGACCGAAGCGCAGCAGCGCGCACGGTTCGAGCGAGACGCCCTGCAATATGTCGACCAGCTTTATTCGGCGGCGATGCGTATGGCACGCAATCCAGCCGATGCCGAGGACCTGGTCCAAGAGGCCTATACCAAGGCTTATTCGGCGTTCCACCAGTACAAGCCCGGCACCAACCTGAAGGCCTGGCTGTACCGGATCCTGACGAACACCTATATCAACCTCTATCGCAAGCGTCAGCGCGAACCGTTGCGGTCAAGCACCGATACGGTTGAGGACTGGCAAATGGCGAAGGCGGCCGAGCATACGTCCACCGGACTGCGCTCAGCAGAGGCCGAGGCGTTGGACCATCTGCCTGATTCCGACGTGAAGCAGGCACTGCAAGCGATTCCCGAGGAGTTCCGTCTGGCCGTGTATTTCACGGATGTGGAGGGCTACGCCTATAAGGAAGTCGCCGAGATCCTCGGCATTCCCATCGGTACCGTCATGTCGCGGTTGCACCGAGGACGCAAGCAACTCAGGGAAATGCTCGCCGACTATGCTGCCACCCGGGGACTGGGGAAGGCGCAGCAGGCGACGGGCCGCTCGGCGGCGGCCGGACAAGGGAGGAAATGATGGGCGACTGTCAATCAATGGGCGACTGCAGCGACGACCGGATTGCCCGTCTCTACGAATATCTCGACGGGGCGCTGTCGGTGGACGATCTCAAGGACGTCCGCGAGCACCTCGAAGATTGTGAGGAATGCGCTCACGAATACGATCTCGAATGCATTATCCGTTCGGTCGTGAAGCGTAGCTGCCAAGAAGTGGCACCGAATACGCTCAAGACCCGGATCATGAGCCGGATCAGCGAGTTGCGCGTGGAGATCGGGCACGACTGATTCATCAAACAAAGGAGCCCACATCCAACTGGATGTGGGCTCTTCGCTGTTCACCTGATTTAGGTGTTCGGACGCTTACCGTGGTTCGCGCCCTTCTTGGCGCGGCTGCGGCGCTTACGTGCACGCTTGCTCATCGCTGCCTCCTGCTCTTCTCGGGGATTCTAGCTGCCCTTCATCTTGTCACACCCACGGACTCCGTTCCTATTCTCCGCAGGCCAGAGGGGCTATCCGCCGGTTGGTTCGGCAAGGTCCAGCCAGCTGTACCAACCGCGGTGAAGAACGAGCCAGGCAATGAGCCCGTGTCCGGCCTGTCCGGGCAAGCCCCCGTTGGCTGCCAGATCGTTGCGCCATTGTTCATGATTCTGCAACGGGGTGAAGGTATCCACGTAGGCGTGGTGCCGACGGGAGGCGACGTCGGCGTAAGCTGCCGATAAATCGGCCAACCGGGCGTTGCGCTCTTGATCGAGGGAGGGAATCGGGCCCACGACCATGGCCTTGATGCTCATCTGCGAGGCAGCATCAAGAATATTGGCCAGGTTCAGTCTGCTCCGGGCAGTGGAAAGCCCGAGGTCCAGGTCGTAGTCGGAGAGGGCAACCACCAGACGGTTGTCGCAGCCTTCCCCGAAACGTCGCCCGGCCTCCTGCAACCACCGTTCGGCCAGGGCCTCGGTCCCCTCGTCAGGAGAGGCCAGTGTGTAACTCTGGAGCCGGAAATCCTCACCCGTAGTGCGGGCCAAGACTCGACCGTACCAACCCAGTGAACGCGGGTCACCGTGCCCGGCGAGGATCTCATTGCCGATGGCGGCGATGCGAATGGTTCGTTGTTCCACGAAAGACCTTTCTGCGCGGTACGCCCACCGAAACAGCGGGCCTGCTACACCGAAGGGCGGGACGTACGGTCCCGCCCTTCGGCTGATGCTTCGTTCTGCCGCCGGCTACTTCCCGAAGGCGTGCTTCAGGAGTTCGGACAGTTCCACTTCGTGGCGCTTATGCGAACCGGTCGATGTCGCTGCCGACGCGGTACGCGAAACCAGTTCCACCTGGCGGTCCAGCTCCGGAGCCAGGTTCAGGCCGATGAATGGCCACGGGCCCTGGTTCGCTGGTTCATCTTGGGTCCAGTAGAGCTTGGCGTTGGGGTACTTGGCCAGTTCGGCGTTGATCTGCTCGAGCGGCAGCGGGTACAGCTGCTCGACGCGGATGATCGCCGTCTTCTCGTCGCCGGCCTTTTTCCGAGCCGATTCGAGGTCGTAGTACAGACGACCTGAGACCATCAGCACCCGTTCGACCTCCGAACCCTTGAGATCCAGGGCATCGGGGATGACTTCCTGGAACCCACCCTGGGTGAAGTCTTCGACCGAACAGGCTGCGGCCTTCAGACGCAGTAGCTGCTTCGGGGTGAAGATGATCAGCGGTTTGCGTGGGCGGGTGTAGGCCTGGCGGCGCAGCAGATGGAAGTGGTTGGCGCCATTGGACGGGTTGGCCACGATCAAGTTTTCTTCAGCGCACATCAGCAGGAAGCGCTCAATGCGTGCCGAGGAGTGGTCGGGACCTTGCCCCTCGTAACCGTGTGGCAGCATCAAGACGAGCGAGGACCGCTGCCCCCACTTCTGCTCGGCGGAGGAGATGAACTCGTCAATGATCGTCTGGGCGCCGTTGACGAAGTCCCCGAACTGCGCTTCCCACAGCACCAATGCATCCGGGCGTTCGACCGAATAGCCGTATTCGAAGCCCATGGCAGCGAATTCGCTCAGCAGGGAATCGTAGAACCAAATTTTGGCCTGGTCCTCGGAGAGGTTGCGCAGCGGCATCCACTCATCGCCGGTCTTGCGGTCGTGGAAGACCGAGTGGCGCTGGACAAACGTGCCACGACGCGAGTCCTGGCCGGAAAGACGTACCGGAACACCTTCCATGGACAGCGCACCGAAGGCAGCGATCTCGGCAAAGCCCCAGTCGATTCCGCCGTCGCGGGACATGGCGTCCCGGCGCTCCAGCAGTGCCTTGAGCTTGGGGTGGATGGTGAAGCCCTCGGGGATCCGCAGATGTGCAGCACCCACCGTCGCCAGCATTTCCGGGCTGATGGCGGTCTTGATCGGGCTCGCCGACGGGGCATCCTCAAGCTGCGAGGTCGGCAGCTCCAGGTCGTTGACCGACGCATCGTTGGAGGTGACCACGGGGATCGGGGAGGTCTGGGCTTCGTGCGTCTCGGTGAAGACCCGTTCCAGCCGGCCCTGGTAGTCACGTAGCGCCTGATCGGCCTCGTCCTGGGTGATGTCGTTACGTCCGACCAGCGCCTCGGTGTAGAGCTTGCGGGTCGAGCGCTTCGCCTCGATGAGGTTGTACATCATCGGCTGGGTCATCGACGGGTCGTCGCCCTCGTTATGACCGCGGCGGCGATAGCAGACGAGGTCGATGACCACGTCCTTCTTGAACTTCTGACGGTACTTGAACGCCAGCTGGGCGACCCGGACCACTGCCTCGGGATCGTCGCCGTTGACGTGGAAGACCGGTGCCTGGATGATCTTGGCGGCATCGGTGGAGTACACCGAGGAGCGCGAAGCCGTCGGGGAGGTGGTGAAACCGACCTGGTTGTTCACGACCACGTGGATGGTCCCCCCAGTGCGGTAGCCGCGCAACTGGGACAGGTTCAGGGTCTCGGCGACCACTCCCTGCCCGGCAAAGGCGGCGTCACCGTGGATGAGGATCGGCAGGACGCTGAAGCCGGTGGATTCGGTGCCGTGATCCAGACGATCCTGCTTGGCCCGCACGATGCCCTCGAGCACCGGGTCGACGGCCTCGAGGTGTGAGGGGTTGGCTGCCAGGTAGACGCGGGTCTCGTTGCCGCTGTCCGAGGTGAACTTGCCCTCGGTGCCCAGGTGGTATTTCACGTCACCTGAGCCCTGCACGGAACGAGGATCCTGGGTTCCCTCGAACTCGCGGAAGACCTGGGCGTAGGTCTTGCCGGCGATATTGGTCAGCACGTTGAGGCGTCCGCGGTGGGCCATGCCGATGCCCACTTCGTCCATCCCCTGATCGGCGGCGTCGGACATGATGCCGTCCAATAGCGGAATCAGCGATTCGCCACCTTCCAGCGAAAAGCGCTTCTGGCCGACGAACTTGGTCTGCAGGAAGGTTTCAAAGGCCTCGGCGGCGTTGAGGCGGCCCATGATGCGGAACTGCTCGGCACGGCTGGGCTTGGTGTATTCATGCTCCATCTCGTCCTGGAACCACAAGCGTTCTTCGGGATTCTGGATGTGCATGTATTCGATGCCTGTGGTGCGGCAGTAGGAGTCGCGCAGCACCCCGAGGATCTTGCGCAGGGTCAGCCGGTCGGCACCGCCGAAGCCGCCGGTGACCCATTCGCGTTCCAGATCCCACAGGGTCAGACCGTAGGTGCGGATATCCAGGTCGGGGTGGCGGCGCTGGACGTACTCCAGCGGGTTGATATCCGCCATGAGGTGCCCACGGACGCGGTAGGCGTGGATGAGCTGCTGGATGCGGGCGATCTTATTGACCTGGAGGTCGACGTCGACCTGGTTGTCGACCACCCAGCGCACCGGCTCGTAGGGGATGCGGAGGGCTTCGAAGATTTCGTCGTAGAAGCCATGCTCGCCGAGCAGCAGTGACTCGACCAGTCGCAGGAATTCGCCCGAACCGGCGCCCTGAATGACGCGGTGGTCATAGGTCGAGGTCAGGGTGATGACCTTGCCGATGCCTTGCATCGCCACGGTCTTCTCGCTGGCGCCGCGGAACTCGGCGGGGTATTCCAGGGCTCCGACACCGACGATGGTGGCCATGCCCTTGGAGAGGCGGGGGACCGAATGGACGGTACCGATGCCGCCGGGGTTGGTCAGCGACACGGTGGTCCCGGCATAGTCGTCGGCGGTGAGCTTATTGCCGCGTGCGCGCTGGATCAGGTCCTCGTAGGTGTTCCAGAACTCCGAGAAGTTCAGGGTTTCGGCCTTCTTGATATTCGGCACCGCGAGCATCCGGGAACCGTCAGGCTTGGGGATGTCGATGGCGATACCGAAGCCTACATGGGCCGGCTGAACCGAAGACGGCTTGCCGTCGACCTCGCGGTAGCTCACGTTCTGCGAGGGGAAGAGCTTCAGGGCCCGGATGACGGCGAAGCCGATGATGTGGGTGAAGGAGACCTTGCCGCCACGGGAGCGCGCCAAATGACTGTTGATGACAATGCGGTTGTCGATGAGGGCCTTGGCCGGGACGGCGCGCACGGTGGTGGCCGTCGGAACCTCGAGGGAGTCCTCCATGTTCTTGGCGATGGCCTTGGAGGGTCCACGCAGCGGTTTCACCACGTCTTCTTCGGGCTTCTGCTCGCCGGCATTGGACTTGGGCAGTTCGGCGGGGATCGGGGAGGCCTTCGGAGCCGGATCAGCAGGCTTGGCCTTCGACGTCTCCGGGGTGTCCTTGGGCGTGTCGCCCGGGGTGGCAGCCGTGGAAGGCGCCTTCTCGGCGGTCTTCTTTTCCGCGGGGGCCTCAGTGACCCGGGCCGAGGAAGCAGCCCGAGGGCTGGGGGAGGAGCTGGTCTGAGCGGGGGCCTTCTGGGCCGGCGCAGAGTCCTGGGAGGGAGGCCGTCCGGAGGAATCAAACGAATCGAAAATGCTCCACCACTTTTTGTCCACGGAGTTCCTATCCCGCAAATACTGCTGGTAGAGCTCCTCGACGAGCCACTCGTTCCCGCCGAACTCCTCGGTCAGTCGGTGGTGTGGTTGATCTGGCACGATTACGCCTCTTCTCCCTGATTGCCTCGTCGCTGGTCCCGTTCGTGTCCGGGCCGGTCCGCTGGCATTGCCTTGGACCTCTGGCCAGTCTAATGACTTTCCGCGCGGCGTTGCCAATTAGACGCGGCCTGTTCGGCATGGATGTGTTCCCTGTCATGGCGGGCGTCAGTGCCCCGGACGGGGACTGTGCGCAAAGACACCCGCGCCAACGCAGGGCTCCTCGCGGGGGTGGGCGCGATTCTGTAGACTGGGACCCTTATGGACAGCCACTCAGTGTGCCGGCCCGTCGCGTCCACGCGCAGCGCCGGCTCAAACCGTCTCAGCATGCCCAGCTCATCGGCCGGCTCATCGGAGCCTTCCAGACCGGGTTTTCCCGAACCGATGAAACCCACCTACCGCGCATCCCGCCCTCGTGCCTCGATGCCCGTGCGGGGAACGACGGCGGTGAGCACGTAGGTGGAATGGATCTTCCTGGCGCTCGGCCTGCTCCTGATCGCCGGGACCGGGTTCTTCGTCGCCGTTGAGTTCTCGCTCGTCGCCTTGGACCAAAGCACGGTCCAACGTTCCGTGGCCGATGGCGAGCGCGGTGCGGAACCGCTCATGCGTTGTCTGAAGTCATTGTCCACGCAGCTTTCCTCCTGCCAACTGGGGATCACGCTGACCACGTTGCTCACCGGCTTCGTGATGGAACCCTCGGTGGGACGACTGCTCACCCCCGTCCTGGAAGCCGCAGGACTTGGCGCGGGTGCCGCACCGGTGTCCCTGGTGGTCGCGATGATCTTCGCGACCGTCCTGTCCATGCTGATCGGCGAGCTGATCCCCAAGAACCTGGCCATTGCCCGGGCGTTGGATATCGGGCGGGCCATTGCCCGACCACAACTGGTGTTCACCACCATCTTCAAACCCGCCATCGTGGTGCTCAACGGGTTTTCCAATAAGGTCCTGCATACCGTGGGTCTGGAGGCCAAGGAGGAGATCTCCGGGGCCCGTAGTCCTGCGGAACTGAACTCGCTGGTCCGCCGTTCGGCGGAAATGGGAACGCTGGACCGGGATACCGCCACCTTCCTTTCCCGTACCCTGCGCTTCTCTGAACGCTCGGCCGCCGACGTGATGACCCCGCGGATCCGCATGGAGACCGTTGAGCTGGACCAACCGCTGGAGGACGTCATTGAGACGGCACGTCGCACCGGCTACTCACGTTTCCCGGTGATCGGGGATTCGGCCGACGACGTCGAAGGGGTCTGCCATGTAAAGAAGGCCGTCGCGGTGCCGCGGCATAAACGGGCGGGCCTGGTCGCGGCGACCATCATGGAGGAGATCATCTCCGTCCCCAAGACCGTGCATCTGGACTCGCTCATCGCCGATCTGCGCGAGGCCAATCAACAGGTGGCGATGGTGTTGGACGAATATGGCGGAACCGCCGGCATGGTCACGCTCGAGGACCTGGTCGAGGAAATCGTCGGTGAAGTCACCGATGAACATGACAGGACCCAGCCAGGGGTGCTGGTTTCGGCGACGGGGCGCTGGCATTTCCCTGCCCTGCTGCGACCCGACGAACTCGGGGACCAGGTCCCCGGGCTGAAGATCCCCGACGACCCCTCCTACGAAACTATCGGTGGCTATGTCATGGCCATGCTCGGGCGGATCCCCGCCGTCGGCGATTTTGTCGACACCGGAAACGGGGAACTCTTTGTGGAGGCGATGGACGGCCGCCGCGTGGACCGGCTGAGCTTCGAAGCCCTTGAACACGAGGACCCGGAAGGAGGGCAGGAGCGATGAATCCCTGGCTTGGAATCATGTGGCTCGTCATCCTGCTGTTGGGCAACGCCTTCTTCGTGGCCTCCGAATTCGCGGTCATGACCGCTCGGCGCAGCCAGATCGAACCGTTGCTCGATAACGGGGTGAAGCGGGCCCGCGCAGCATTATTTGCTATGGAGCATGTCTCCTTGATGCTGGCGGTCTGCCAATTGGGGATCACCGTCTGCTCGCTGTTGATCCTCAACGTGGCAGAACCGGCCATCCACCACCTGTTTGCCGGACCGCTAGAGGTGCTGGGCGTGCCCGTGCCGGTGGCCGACACCACAGCATTCGTGATCGCCTTGGTGATCGTGACCTTCCTGCACGTCACGTTCGGTGAGATGGTCCCCAAGAACATCTCGGTGTCCGTGGCCGATCGGGCCGTCCTGCTCCTGGCGCCGCCGCTGATCTTCTTGTCCCGAATCCTGCACCCGGTCGTCTATTCGCTGAACTGGTTGGCCAACCACGCGCTGAAGTTGATGAGGGTCGAACCGCAGGACGAAGTGACGAGCTCGTTCACGCTCGAGGAGGTCCACTCGATCGTGCAGGAATCCACCCGGTCCGGACTCGTCGAGGATGGTAGCGGCATCATCCACGGCGCCCTGGAGTTCTCCGACTACACCGCGGAAACCTCGATGGTACCCCTGCGGGAGGTCGTCACGCTGGCCCAGGAGACGACGCCGGCCCAGTTCGAGAAAGCCGTGGGGCGGACCGGGTTCTCCCGTTTCGTGATCACCGATGCCGAGGAGAACCTGGCCGGGTACCTGCATTTGAAGGACGTCATGTCCATTCCGCAGTCCCGCTACGACCAGCCGATCCCGGTCACCCGATTGCGGAACCTGGCCAACCTCGGCGCAGACGTCGAGGTCGAAGACGCGTTGGCGATCATGCAACGCACCGGATCGCATCTGGCTCGTGTCAACGATGCCGCGGGCACCACACTGGGCATTCTCTTCCTCGAGGACGTTCTGGAGCAGCTGGTGGGGGAGATCAACGATTCCAACGAACGCCGGGGCATCCGCCGCTTCAACCAACAAGCCGATAATGAAAATGAGTCTCATTTGGGTTAGGGTGGAGAGCGCGCCACGACGCTCCCGACGTGTGGCGCGTTTCCCTTCCGTATAGCCACCCCTACCCTCGAGGAAGGCCGCCCGTGCCACCCACCCACCAGCCAGAAACGACACCGGCGGTGACCTTACGAGGCGCCGGCCTGAACTTCGGCCCGCGCCGGCTCTTCAGCGGGCTGGATCTAGAGGTCCAGCCGGGAGAGTTTCTGGCGGTATTGGGTCCCAATGGCGCCGGTAAATCGACCCTGCTCAAGGTGTTGCTGGGGCTGCAGGAACTCAGTACCGGCAGCGTGGAAATCGGCGGACGTCCGGTCACCCGGGGCTCCCAACGCATCGGCAGCATCCCTCAGCAGCGGGGTTTCCCACCCGATACGGCCTTACGAGCCCGGGATCTGGTGGCTCTCGGGGTGGATGGGCACCGCTGGGGTCCACGGATCTTCCATCGTCGCGAGATCACGGCCCGCGTCGATGAACTCCTCGAGCGCGTCGGGGCCACGGCCTATGCCGATCGCCCCGTCGGGCTGCTCTCCGGTGGCGAACAACAGCGGCTGCGCGCCGCACAAGCCCTGGCCGGGAACCCCGAACTACTCCTTTGCGATGAACCACTGCTGTCACTGGACTTGAACCACCAGCAGGCAGTGTCAGCGCTGATCCACCGACAGGCCTGTGATCAGGGCAGCGCCGTCGTCTTCGTCACCCATGAGATCAACCCGATCCTGCAGTACGTGGACCGGGTGCTCTATCTGGCGGGCGGACGATTCCATGTCGGTACCCCGGAAGAAGTCATGCGATCCGAGGTCCTCAGCGAGCTGTACTCCAGCCCCATCGAGGTCTTCCGGAGCAAAGGACGCATCGTTGTGGTCGGCATGCCCGAAACCCTGAGCCATCATCATCCCTCCGACGCCGAGGCGGCGCGAACGGCCAGCACGGAAGGAGGCCACGCATGAACGCGAACGATATCTGGCAGACGATCTTCAGCTTCGAGAACTATGCCGAGCTGCTCCCCTTGGTCTCCAACTCAATTATCGCCGGGGCCATCCTGGGTCTCGTCGGTGGGCTCGTGGGCGTCTTCGTGATGACCCGCGATATGGCTTTCGCCGTCCACGGGATCGCCGAACTTTCATTTGCCGGTGCCGCCTTCGCGCTGCTCATCGGAGCCAACGTGGTGGCCGGCTCCCTGGTGGGGAGTATCGCCGCCTCCCTGGTCCTGGGCCTGATGGGGGCCAACGCCAGGGACCGCAACTCCATCATCGGCATCCTCATGCCCTTCGGGCTGGGACTGGGAATCCTGTTCCTCTCCCTCTATGAGGGCCGTAGCGCCAATAAATTTGGGTTGCTGACCGGTCAGATCGTGGCCGTGGACTCCGTGCAGCTGGGGGTTCTGGCCGTGTGCTCGGTGGTGGTGATCGTGGGCCTGCTGATCATCTGGCGTCCTCTGATGTTCGTCAGCGTTGATCCGTCGGTGGCCGCGGCACGGGGGATCCCCGCGGGACGGCTCTCGGTGGTGTTCATGCTCCTGCTGGGACTGGCCGTGGCCCTGTCCATCCAGGTCGTCGGGGCCTTATTGGTGCTCAGCCTGCTGATCACCCCTGCCGCCGCCGCGATCCGCGTGACCGCACGCCCCGGCCTGACGGTGGCACTGAGCATCGTGTTCGCGATGACCAGCGTCGTGGGAGGCATCATGCTTGCCCTGGCCGGCCGCCTGCCCATCAGCCCCTACGTGACGACCATTTCCTTCGCAATCTACGTGGTGTGCCGGGTGATCGACTGGCGCCGGACACGGGTGCGGCGGATCCAGGAAGCGACGCCGCAGCTCGCCGCCTAAGCGCGTTCGGGTCCCTGGCGATTGAGCGTGCATTCGGGGCAGTACCCGTAGATCTCCACGGTATGGGAGGCCTCGGTGAAACCGTGCTCTGCGGCGACCCGAGCTGCCCAGGTCTCCACCGCGGGAGCCTGGACCTCGACACCCTTGCCGCAGGTTCGGCACACCAAATGATGGTGGTGCGTCTCGGCCTCGCAACGACGATAGGCCGCCTCGCCTTCGCCGGAACGGACCACGTCGAGCAAACCGTCCTCGGCCATGGACTGCAAGATCCGGTAAACGGTGGCCAAGGAGACCTTATCGCCCTGGTCCTGCAGCAGGCGGTGAAGCTCCTGAGCCGAGACGAAGTCCTCCAACCGGCCCATGGCGGCCTCGACGGCGAGCCGCTGCTTGGTGACGCGCTGTTCCCGCCCGCGCTTGGGGACGACTTTCTCCGACATGCGTTGCTGTGCTCCTGGAGTCTTGCTTCGGGCCCGACGTGAGGGGTCCTCGGTCGACCGGACGGGCTGCGGACGACTGGAAGAATCAGCTTATCAGCGCGGCAGCGGCGAACTAGGCTGGGGGTATGAAGCTCATCAAACATGGACATGCCTGCATCCGCCTGGAAAAAGGTTCACGCGTGATGGTCATCGACCCCGGGACCTTCACCGACGTGCCCACGGCCCTGGCCGGCGCCGAAGCCATCCTGGTCACCCACGAACACGCCGACCATATCGACGCCGCTGCCGTTCTGCCGATCGTTGACCGCACCGCAGGGGTGCATCTTTACGCTCCACAGGTGGTGGTCGACCAACTCCTGGCCCACCCGGCACTCGGGGGAGCGGGGGACAGGATTCATGTTCTCGCCCCCGACGACGCAGAACATATTGCCGGTTTTGAGGTCCGCGTCTTCGGCGGTCAGCATGCGCTGATCCACCCGCAGATCCCCGTCGTCGCGAACCTGGGGTACGTGATCGACGGCAGCCTCTACCACCCGGGGGACTCGTTCATCGTGCCGAACGGGGTGACGGTGCAGACCCTGTTGGTGCCGCTGCATGCCCCGTGGTCGAAACTGGCCGAGGTCCTGGACTTCGTCGCCTCGGTACGCGCGTCCCACGCCTACCCCATCCATGACGGGTTGCTCAACGAGACCGGGCTGGGCATGATGACTGGGCACGTGACCCGGTTCGGAGCCAGGTACGGCACCGCATTCGAGTACCTGCAGGTCGGGGATAGCCGCGAGGCCTGAGGGGCTGGGCCCTCGCAGCGGCTAGGGAAGCGTCAAGATCTGAGCGCCGTCCTCGGTGATTGCAATGGTGTGTTCGGTATGTGCTGTCCGACAACCCGTTGCGCTGCGCAACGTCCAGCCATCGTCGTCGGTCACGAGCTTCGAGGTATCTGCCATGACCCACGGCTCCAGAGCGAGCAGCAACCCGGGCCGGAGCTTATAGCCCCGTCCGGGGCGCCCGGTATTGGGGACATGCGGGTCCTGGTGCATGGTCGAACCAATGCCGTGGCCACCGAATTCGACGTTGATCGGGTATCCGGCACGATCCAGGACGGTGCCGATGGCATGGGAGATATCTCCGAGTCGGACCCCGGGACCTGCCGCGGCAATACCGGCGGCCAGGGCGGCCTCGGTGGTTTCGATCATGGCAACGCTTTCGGCGGGGCGTGAAGAACCCACGATGAAGCTGATGGCCGCATCCGCTGCGACCCCGTCCAAGATCACTGCCAGATCCAGGGTCAGCAGGTCGCCGTCGGCCAGGGCATGGTCGTGGGGCAGACCGTGGAGGACCGCGTCGTTGACTGCGGTGCAAATGTAGTGGCCGAAGGGCCCGCGCCCGAACGACGGGGCATAGTCGACGTAGCAGGACCGGGCACCGGCCTCGGTGATCATCTGGTGGGTCCACCGGTCGATGTCCAGCAGATTGGTGCCCACGGTGGCCCGGCGTTTCATGGCCTGCAGGATGGTGGCGACCAGGGCACCGCTGTCCTTGGCCCGGTTCAGCTGGCTCTGGTTCAAAATTTCGATCATGCGGCACTTCTTCCAACTCGGGAGGTTGGGCCAAAAACTAGCCCCGGTCATTCTCTTCGGGTCCTACGGCTCCACCCAGTCGCCATCGGCGAGGAAGGCTTCGATGACCCCTTCGTAGGGGGTGGTGTCGATGCCCGCGCGTTCTAGCCATGCGGCGTCGTAATGTGATCCGGCGTAGCGCTCGGCGCCGTCACAGATCAGTGAGACGACGGATCCCTGCTGCCCGGCGGCCCGCATCTGAGCCACCAGCCGCCAGATCTGCCACATGTTCGTGCCGGTGGACGGTCCGGCGTGCAGGCCAGCCCAGCCGGAAAGATGGCGCATCGCTGCCACCGAGGCTCCGTCGGGCACCGTCTGGACCAGGTCGATCACCGAGGGCACGAAGCTGGGTTCGGGCAGCGGACGGCCGATCCCCTCGATCCGGCTCGGGGTGCCGGTCACGGCCAACGGATCTCCGCCGTCGTTCCAGGCCGTCCAGGCCGGCAGGAAGGCAGAGCCTTCGGGGTCGCCGACGGCCAACCGGCTCTCGTGTTGGTGGTAGCGGATGTAGCGCCCCAAGGTGGCGCTGGTTCCGCCGGTGCCGGCCCCGGCAACAACCCAGGCGGGAACCGGATGCGGTTCGAGTTCGAGCTGGGAAAAGATCGATTCGGCGATGTTGTTGTTCCCCCGCCAATCGGTGGCCCGCTCGGCGTAGGTGAACTGGTCCATATAGTGCCCGCCGGTCTCGGCAGCCAGCCGGCGTGCCTCGGCGTCGACGGCCGAGGCGTCCTGGATCAGGTGGCAGGTCCCGCCGAGCTCACGGATCAGGTCGATCTTCTGCTCCGACGTCGTCGCGGCAACCACCGCCACGAAGGGCAGCCCCAGCAGTCGGGCGAAATACGCCTCGGAGACCGCGGTGCTTCCGCTGGAGGATTCCACGATGGTGGTCCCCTCGGTGATCCATCCGTTGACCAGACCGTAGAGGAACAGGGACTTCGCCAGGCGGTGCTTCAGCGAGCCCGAACGGTGGGTGGACTCGTCCTTGAGGTAGAGCTCGATACCCCAGTGAGCCGGCAAGCCGATCCGGTGCAAGTGGGTATCGGCCGAGCGGGCGGTATCGGCTTCCAGGGCCAGGACAGCCTGGTTGACCCAGGCGCGTCCGGCGGGCGGCGGTAGTGTTGGCAGCATCGTTGAATCCACTCGTTCAGCCTACCCGGGCTCGCCATGGTCGCGGCCCCGGAACAGGCGGCGGGGCATGAGGGAGGAAGTTCGGACATGGAGGTCTTGATCACCGTCGAGGCGTTGGCCGCACGGTTGGCCGCCGGGCAGCGCACCGTCATCCTGGATGTGCGGTGGGCGTTGGGATCGTCCACCGGGGAAGAGGACCACTTGGCCGGGCATATTCCGGGGGCCGTGTATGTGGATTTGGACACCGAATTGGCGGCCCCGGCCCGTCCGGAAGCCGGCCGTCATCCGCTCCCGGAACCGCAGAGGCTGGCCGCTGCGACAAAGCGTTGGGGGATCGAACCCGGGGATACCGTGGTGGTCTACGACGCGGTGGGTGGGCTATCTGCCGCACGTGCCTGGTGGCTGCTGCGGGACGCAGGACTTTCGGAGGTGTTCCTGCTCGACGGCGGATGGGCCGCCTGGACGGCGGCAGGGGGCGAGGTGGCCACGGGCCAGGTCACCGCCACGCCGGGAAGCTGGGTCCCACACCCCGGGTCCCTTCCGGTCGTGGACGCCGCCGGCGCGGCAGCCTTCCCTTTCACCGGGGTCCTGCTCGATGCCCGCGCGGGGGAGCGCTTCCGTGGCGAAACCGAACCGGTGGACCCGCGCCCCGGACATATCCCCGGGGCCTTGAACGCCCCCACCGCGGGAAACCTTGCCGCGGACGGCAAATTCTTGCCGGCGGAAACCCTGCGCGAGAAGTTCGCCGCCCTCGGCCCGGCAGCAGGAGGCCCTCCGGTGGCCGTGTATTGCGGCTCAGGGGTGACCGCTGCCCACGAGATCGCCGCCCTGGCGATCGCCGGGATCGACGCGGCCCTGTATCCGGGCTCCTATTCGCAGTTTTCTTCCGACCCCGCACGGGAGGTGGCCACCGGCCCCACCGGCTGACTGGCCCGGAGCCGATCAGGCCACGTAGATTCGTGACCATTACCGAAGAGAGGGACACCATGAGCACGCTGTTCACCAAGATCATCAACGGGGAGTTGCCGGGACGGTTCGTCTGGAAGGACCCCGACGTCGTCGCCTTCCTGTCGATCGGACCGATCACCGACGGCCACACCCTGGTGGTGCCACGCCAAGAGGTTGACGACTGGACCGATATCGAACCCGAGCTGCTCAATAAGCTCAACGCTGTCGCCCGGGTCATTGGCCGGGCCCAGAAGCGGGCGTTCGGCTCCGAACGTGCCGGCCTGATGGTCGCCGGCTTCGAGGTCCCGCACCTGCACGTGCACGTCTGGCCGACGAACTCGCTGGCCGACTTCGACCTCTCCCGGGCCGATACCGACCCGAAGGAAGCCCATCTGGACGATAACGCCGAACGGCTGCGTACCGCACTGCGCGAGGACGGGCATACCGATATGGTGCCGAACCAATAACCCCAGCCCGCAGCACCGCCGTCGTCCCTGCCGAGGGGACGACGGCGGTGTCTCGGCCCTTCGGGCCGGCCGGCTAGGTGGTGGTCGCCTGACGCAAGGCGGTACGCACCCGCTTCTCGGATACCGAATAGGCGGTGCCCAATTCTTGCGCAAACATGCTCACCCGCAGCTCCTCGAGCATCCACTTGATCCTGCCCAGGGGGGCAGGAATCCGTGCCCCGGCAGGTACGGCAGCCCGGGCGGCATCGTATTCATCCTCCAAGGCCTGAATGGCCAGCATCGCCTGGTGGTCCCGGGCCACGTTCCCGGCCTCCAACTTATCCAGACGCTTGGCGATTCCGTCCAGATAGCGGGGCAGCTGAGAGAGATGCGCGTACCCGGTTCCGGCGACGAAGCCCGGGTAGACCAGATTCTCCAACTGGCTGCGGATATCGGCCAACGCGTTGACCAGCGCCAACGAGGAGGCCTTGGAGATCCTCTTGCTCACCAGGCGGGCACCGGAGAGTACGCGTTCGACAATGGCCGTGACCTTGAAGACCGTGTCGATCAGCTCGGCCCGCACCGACTCGAACAGGGCCCTGAACTCGGCCTGGGTGAAGGGCAACTCCGCAGGAACCAGCCGGTCCAGGGCCGCCAGTGTGCAGTCGGCGATGAGCTTCTCCACCGAACCGTGGGGGTTCTGGGTGAAGACCAGTTTCTCCTGGTTGTTCAGGTGGTCCAACACATATTTGGCCGGGGAGGGGACCTCGAGCAGCAGGAGCCGGATCACCCCGCCCCGATGCGCGGTGAGCTGCTCATCCTCGTTGCGGAACACCGTCAACGACACCGTGTCCCCGGTATCGAGCAGGCCGGGAAACGCGGTGACTTCAGCCCCGGCCACCGTGGTGCTGACCTTGCGTTGAATCCGGCCGCCGTCGCCGAGCTCTTCGGGCCAGGCGGTCAGCCCGGTCTGTTCCAGTTTCGGCCTCTCACGGGTGGGGGAGGCGGCGCCTGCCCCGCCGACCCGTCCGGGACCGGGGGTTCCCCGACCACTGCCGCGTCCTGGCTTGGTACCTGCCTGGTCCTTGCCGTGGCGTTGTTCGGCCTCGCGGGCTGCCGCCAGCAGGGCCGGTCCGGCGCTGCCCATCGAGTCGGCCAGGGCCTGCCGGTTGTGCTGGGCCAGGGTGCGCTGCAGGGTGGGCAGGTCCGTGGATTCGTCCAGGATCCTGGCTCGGGCGTCCACGATCTGGAAGGTGGCCAGCAGATGCCCGGGGATCTTGGACCAGTCCCAGGACCCCGGAGGGATCACGACCCCACGCATCCGGCGCAGGACCAGTTCGAGGGACGGCTCGAGGCCATCGGCGGTGGGGTCGAAGTCGGCCTTCAGCGCGGCGACGGCCTGCCGGGCCACGTCGGGGGCCGGGACGAAGTTCTTGCGGATGGCCTTGGGCAGCGACTTGATCAAGGCGGTGACCAGCTCTTCTCGGAGACCGGGGATGAGCCAGCGGAAACGTTCGGGGTCCAGCTGGTTCAAGAACAGCACGGGCACCCGCACGGTCAACCCGTCGGACTCACCGGCCGACGCTGCAGGGTTGAACTCGTAGGACAGCTCCAATTCGAGGTCCCCATGGTGCAGGGTCCGGGGGAAGTCCTCCTGGTTCAGCTCCTCCGTGTCGGCGTTGAAGAGTTCCTCCGGGTCGAAGTCCAGCAGGGTGGGGTCGTTGGCCCGGGCCTTCTTCCACCACCTGTCGAAGTGGCGTTCGGAGACGACGCCGGCACCGACCCGCTGGTCGTAGAATTCGAAGAGGTCCTCGTCGGTGGCGCCCAGATCCCGCCGACGCATCCTGGTCTCGAGTTCGTCGATATCGGCCAGCAGGCGACGGTTGCGTTGGAAGAACTTATGGTGGGTCTTCCAATCGCCCTCCACCAGGGCGTGCTGGATGAACAGTTCCCGGGCCACCACCGGATCGACACGTCCATATTGGATGCGGCGCTGGGGGATGACGGTGAGACCGTAGAGGGTGGCCTTCTCGTAGCCCATGACCGAACCCATTTTGCGGGACCAGTGGGGCTCGGAATGCGAATACTTCAACAGGTGCTGACCGACCTCCTCCACCCAGAGGGGGTCGAAGCGGGCGTTGACCCGGGCCCACAGCCTGCTGGTCTCCACCAGTTCGGCGGACATCACCCATTCGGGGTTCTTTTTGAACAGGGCCGAACCGGGGAAGATCGAGAACCGGGTGCCACGGGCCCCGGAATATTCACGTTTGCGTTCATCCCAGGCGCCGATATGTCCCAGCAGCCCGGACAGCAGGCTGGTATGGATTTCACGTTCCAGCCCTGCCGGGTCCACCGGGCCCGTGGTCAGCGTGATGCCCAACGGTTTGGAGAGTTGGCGGAGCTGGGCGAAGAGGTCCTGCCATTCGCGCACCCGCAGGTAGTTGATGAATTCCTTCTTGCACAGTCGGCGGAACGCCGACGAGGAGAGTTCCTTCTGCTGCTCCTGCAGGTAGGCGTACAGGTTCAGGAACCCCGAGAAGTCAGAGGTCGAGTCCTCGAAGCGGCGGTGCAAACCGGTGGCGTTGGCCCGTTGGCCGGTGTCTTCGGAGGGGCGTTCGCGGGGGTCACGGATGGTCAGTGCGGCGGCCAGGATCATGACCTCCTTGGCGCAGCCGCGTCGGCCGGCCTCCACGATCATTCGACCCAACCGGACATCGACGGGGAGCTGACTCAACTGCCGCCCGATCGGAGTCACCTTCGCTGAGGTTCCCTCTCCGACGGCGCCGAGTTCGCGCAGCAGGGCGACGCCGTCGTTCACTGCCTTGGAATCCGGGGGCTGGACGAAGTCGAAATCCGCGACGTCGCGGGGGGATTCCACGACCCCCATGGCAGACATTTGCAGGATGACGGCAGCCAAGTTGGTGCGCAGGATCTCGGGATCGGTGAATTCGGGTCGGGCCTCGAAGTCCTCCTCGGAGTACAGCCGGATGGCAATACCGTCCGAGACGCGACCGCAACGACCCGAACGCTGGTTGGCGCTGGCCTGGGAGACCCGTTCGATGGGCAACCGCTGAACCTTGGTGCGATGTGAATACCTGGAGATCCGGGCGGTGCCGGTATCGATGACGTATTTGATGCCCGGGACGGTCAACGAGGTTTCGGCGACGTTGGTCGCCAGCACCAGGCGACGGTGGGAACCCGGATGGAAGACTTTATGTTGTTCCTCCAGCGACAACCTGGCGAAGAGCGGGAGCACCTCGGTGCCTCTTAGCCGGGGGTTGGTCTGCGCCCGGGCACGCAGGGCCTCGGCGGCGTCACGGATCTCGCGCTCGCCGGAGAAGAAAATCAGGATGTCGCCCGGCGCCTCGGCCGCCAATTCGTCCACGGCATCGCACACCGCGTCGAGCGGGTCACGATCCTCGTCGGCGGCATAGTCCTCGTCGTCGTCCTCGCGGCCTTCGGCTGGATTCAGGGGGCGGTAGCGCAGCTCCACGGGGTACGTGCGGCCGGAGACCTCGATGATGGGGGCCTGGACGATCTCGTCGCTGCCGTCGGTGGCGGGGGAGCCGAAGTGTGTGGCGAATTTTTCCGGGTCGATCGTCGCCGAGGTGATGATGACCTTCAGGTCGGGACGCTTCGGTAGCAGCCGTTTGAGGTAGCCGAGCAGGAAGTCGATGTTCAGGCTGCGTTCGTGGGCCTCATCGATGATGATGGCGTTGTATTTGCGCAGCCGGCGATCGTGTTGGATTTCGGCCAGCAGGATGCCATCGGTCATGACCTTGACCTGGGTGGAGGCCGAAACCCGCCCGGTGAACCTGACCTGGAAGCCGATCTCCGTTCCCAGCTCGCAACCGGTTTCCTCCGCGATGCGTTCGGCGACGGTACGCGCTGCCAATCGGCGGGGTTGGGTATGGCCGATCATCCCGCCGTCACCCAACCCCAGTTCCAACAGCATTTTGGGAAGTTGGGTGGTTTTGCCGGAACCGGTTTCGCCGGCGATGACGACGACCTGGTGGTTGCGGATGGCTTCCATGATGTCGTCGCGACGGGCGCTGACCGGAAGGGACTCGGGATAGGTGATCTTTACAGCCATGGTTGAAACAGTCTAAGGGGGCGGGATCGGCAGCTTCGCCTGAGCCGTGGTCCTTGGTGTCGCAGAGGGAGCGGGAGATGAAGTACGGAATGCCCGATAAATGTGGCATAGGACACGTTTTGTCTTCAATGGGGGTCGAGGCGTTCAGGTGCGTCCATGCACCCCGGAGTCGTATGGACAATGTGAGTTGATTCACAGGTAGTATCAAGGTGTCTTTAGGCACCAGGTGGTCAAAAGATTGTCGAATCACTCGCAGTGGGGGACGGGATCCGGTGGGCAGCAAAGGTGATGTTGACCGGAATTCAACTCGTGACCCGTGAAAGGAAAACACCATGAACGTTTCTCGCGTCGGCAAGCTTGCCGCAGGCCTGATGGCCACCGCATTGCTCGCCACCGCTTGCGGATCCTCAGGAGGGTCAGGCGACTCCAGCGGCTCCGCGGATGAGGTCAAGCCCGTGAAGATCGGCATCTCGCAGTACGTGTCCCACCCGTCGTTGGACGCGGTGACCGAGGGCTTCAAAAAGGGCATGAAGGACGCCGGCTACACCGGCGACAAGGTCAGCTACGATCTGCAGAATGCCCAGGCGGATGCCTCAACGAACACGGCGATCATGGGCCAGTTCGCTCAGGACAAGCTGGACCTCGTCCTTGCGGTGGCCACACCGGCAGCCCAAGCCGCCGCCCAATCGATCACCGACGCCCCGGTCCTCTTCTCTGCCGTGACCGACCCGGTGGAAGCCAAGCTGGTCAAGAGTGTTGAGGCACCCGGCGGAAACGTCACCGGCACCTCGGATAAGAACCCGGTCAAGGAGCAGATGGAGCTTCTCAAGGAACTGGCCCCCGACGCCAAAACCGTCGGCATCGTCTACTCCTCGGGTGAAGTCAACTCCACCGTCCAGGTGAAGTGGGCCAAGGAAGCCGCGGCTGACCTTGATCTGAAGATCAAGGAGAAGGCGATCTCCGCCTCCTCAGAGGTCCAGCAGGCCGCGCAGGCACTGGACGTCGACGCCTACTACGTGCCGACCGACAATGCGGTCGTGTCCGCGTTGGAAGGCCTGTTGCAGACCGCGCAGTCCAAGAAGATCCCCGTGATCGCCGCCGACGGCGAGTCGGTCAAGCGTGGCGCGACGGCCACCTACGGCATCAACTACGAGAAGCTCGGTGTCCAGACCGCCGACATGGCCGTGAAGATCCTCAAGGACGGTGAGAAGCCGGCCGATATGCCCGTGGAGACCCTGACGGATGTCGAGTTGTATGTGAACACCGCCGCCGCGAAGAAGGTCGGCGTGAAGATCCCGCAGGAAATGATCGACAAGGCCGCCGAGGTCTACAAGAAGTAGCCCCGCGCCGATCCACCGGATCACGGTGCCCGGCCGCCCTCCAGCGGCCGGGCACCCCGCATTCTTCCCTCTCAACACAAGGATCTCTTCATGCTTACTGCGGTTGAACTGGGCCTGGTCTACGCGATCATGGCGCTGGGGGTCTACCTGACCTTCCGCATCCTCGACTTCCCCGACCTGACGGTCGATGGCAGCTTCACCACCGGTGCCGCCGTCGCCTCCATCAGCATCGTCAACGGCATGCCAGCGCTTCTAGCCACCGCGCTGGCCCTGTTGGCCGGCGCGGCCGCCGGCGTCGTGACCGGTCTGCTGCATACCAAGGGCAAGATCAACGGCCTGCTGGCAGGCATCCTGACCATGATCGCCTTATATTCGGTGAATTTGCGCATCATGGGCAAGGCCAACGTCCCGCTGCTGGGGGAGGACACCCTGATCTCCCCGCTGCGCGAAGCCCAGCTCACCGGCGGCGTCGTCTCGATCCTCATCTTCTTGGTGCTGGCGCTGGTGCTGAAGTTCATCCTGGACTGGTTCCTGCATACCGACATCGGACTGGCCATGCAGGCCACCGGCGACAACGAGCAGATGATCCGCAGCCTGGGCGTGAGTACCGATAACCAGAAGATTCTGGGCCTCGCCATCTCCAACGGCCTGGTCGGCCTCTGCGGCGCGATGATTGCGCAGTACCAGGGCTTCGCCGACGTCGGCATGGGTATCGGCCTGATCCTGATTGGCCTGGCCTCGGTCATCATCGGCCAGGCGATCTTCGGCACCCGGAACATCTTCATCGCCACACTGGCCGTCATCTTTGGTGCCGTGCTCTACCGTGTCTTCATCCAGCTGGCCCTCGATGCCGGCCTCGAGCCGAACGACATGAAGCTGATCTCCGCGATCCTCGTGGTCCTCGCGCTGGTCCTGCCGCAGTGGAAGGGCTTCAATAAGTTCGGTCGCAGAATGCGCACCATCACCAACGCAGCGGAGAAGCAGAAGGAGACGGTGTCCTAGCATGCTGGAAATCAACAACCTGTCCAAGACGTTCTTCGCCGGGACGGTGAATGAGCGCAAGGCGCTACGCAACATCAATCTCCAACTGACCGAAGGCGAATTCGTCACCGTGATCGGATCCAACGGTGCCGGTAAATCCACGGTGCTGAACATGGTGGGCGGAAAACTACAGCCAGACGTCGGCAATGTGAAGATCGCCGGCAAAGACGTCACCAAACTGGCAGACCATGCGCGGGCGAAGTTCATTGGCCGGGTCTTCCAGGATCCGATGGCTGGCACCGCGCCGAGCATGTCGATCGAGGAGAACATGTCCCTGGCCTTGAATCGCGGAAAATTCCGCGGCTTGAGCATGGGTGTGACCAAACGGCGGCGAGACCAATTCGCCACCGAGCTCGAGTCGTTGGAGCTAGGCCTCGAACATCGGCTCAAGGCCAAGGTGGGGCTGCTCTCCGGTGGCCAGCGGCAAGCACTTTCGCTGCTCATGGCCACGTTCAGTGGACCGCAGATCCTGTTGCTGGACGAGCACACTGCTGCCCTCGACCCACAACGGGCGGCCCTGGTGGCCCGGCTGACCGAAGAGATCGTGGAGCGCCACGGGCTCACCACGCTGATGGTCACCCACAACATGGAGCAGGCGCTGCGATTGGGTACTCGTCTGGTGATGATGCACGACGGCGAGATCATCCTCGATCTCGATGCCGAGGCCAAGTCGAAAATGACCGTGCCCGGACTGCTCAAGGAATTCGAGAAGATCAAGGGCGCCCAACTCGACGACCGCACCATGCTGCAGTAGGTCCCTGGACCGCAGCAGGGCAGGACCCGTGGCCGGATGATCCGGCCGCGGGTCCTGCTGTTCGGGATGTTTCCCGGCGCTCTTCGTTGGCGGCGACGCCCCTGAGCCAACTATGGGTGTTCATGCTTGCTCCGCTGGTGGGCGCAGTGATTGCGGCGCTGGTCTCTCGCTACCTTTTCCCCACGGAGGGTCTCGCGCCCGAGGACACCGCGAACAAGAAAATTCCTTCGAACTGATTCCTGCCATCCGCCACGGGGGGCCTCTTCAACGGGCGGGTCCGTTTCTTATCTACTGCCCCTGCGGGCCGCTGGCAGGGCACGGAGATAGGGCTCGAGTCGCCGGTGTCCGACGGGGGTACCTACCGCGTCGAGTTGGAGGGATTCGAGGAAAAAGCGGGTGAGGTTTGCTGCCCGCGGCGAGAACCGATCCGCGGCCCACTGGAGCGGGCGCAGCGCCCCGGGTCTCACCGGCAGAATGCGCTGCCTCCGACCCGCGATCCTGAAAGCGAGTGATTCCAGTTCCCGGTAGGTGAAGATCTCCGGCCCGCCGATATCCCAGCTCGCCGTCGGCCCGTCGAGATGCCCCACGATGAATTCGGCGAGATCGGCACCATGGATCGGATTGAGACGGGACGAACCGTCGCCGAGGGTAAAACCGATCCCCTTCTGGGCCAGAAGCAGGAAGTCGGTGATGTCGGAGAAGTATCCCGAAGGGTTCACGATCTGGCCCGCTACGGTGCTGCGCCGCAGCACTTCGGCAAAGGCGTTTTTGGAACGCAACGTCACAGAGGTTCCGCTGGCGCTGTGTAGAACGTTGACGTAGAGGAAGGAAGCGAGCCCCTGACGCTCCGCCTCCTCCAGCAGCCGCAAATTGCCCAGAAAGTCGACATCCCAGGGACTCGCATTCTGCCGGGTGACCCCCAAGGCAGAGACCACACGCTCCGCCCCATCGCAGGCGCCCTGAAGTGTCGCCGGATCCAAATAATTGACGATCCTCCACTCGGCGACGTGCCCCTTCAGCGCCGGTGCGCCGAAAGTGCCGGGCGCCTCCGCTTGTTCCCGCGAACGAACCAAGGCCCGGACCCGGTAGCCGCAGCGATCTAACGCCTCCACCACATGCCGGCCCACGTAGCCGCTGGCTCCCGCCACCACGACGAGCTGGTTCATCTGGGCCTCCATCCCCTCTGTACCGGACCGTACCCGACATGGGGGTGAAGAAGGCGCGGACTGGACGAATAAGTCATGAGGTCGTGTCGAGTCTGTAGTGATGATGGCTTTCATCCGCAGGACTCAGCCCGTCGTTGCTCAGGATGCTCCGTGTTCCACACGGTGGCGCAGTAGGACAGCCATCACCCATGAGCTGGTTGACAGCTGCTGCCCGGCAACCCTTGGCACGGGGTGGGAGGGTTGGTACGTTCTCGGCATGGAAAATGAAAACGAGATGAACTGGACCCTCGAGGTGGTGGTCGTCCCGGTTTCGGACCTCGACCGGTCCCTGGCGTTCTACCGCGACCAGTTCGGGTTCCACCTGGACCACGACTACGACCTCGGAGAGGGCCGGCGCGTCGTCCAACTGACGCCTCCGGGCTCGGGATGTTCGATGGTGCTCGGTGCTGGCGGTGTGGTCCCCGAGATGCCGCCCGGTTCGATGAAGGGCCTGCAACTGGTGGTCTCCGATATTGAACGGGCCCACCGGATCCTCACCGAACGAAAAGTCGAAACCAGTGGAGTTCAGGTCCTGGGCGAGAACCCCGAACCAACGGCACATCCCCTGGACAATGTGGGCATGATCTTCTTGTCGGATCCGGACGGGAATGCGTGGGCGATCCAGCAGATGTCGAGTCGGGGGCGATGAGGGGAGGGCACGAGGATAGGCGGAGACCTCAGCCGCCGTCGTGCGCCCGTAGCCGCGATACCGCCGCGTCGACCAACGGACCCCGAATGCGGTGATTGTTGTCCGCGATCTGGTGGACGACGTCAGGAACCGTGTCAGGCCTACCGGGTGCCCCGGCATCAAAGGGCGGATGGGGGTCGTGCTCGATCATCAACTGGGCACGCTTGGCCGTCTCCTCATCCCACAACCTCGCGATGATCTCCAATCCGACGTCGATTCCACTGGTTACTCCGCCTCCGGTGACTAGTGTTCCGTCCCAGACCACCCGCCCCTCCTGAGATGGCACCGAAGCGTTCAAGGAGCGGGCGGGAGGCCCAATGGGTGGTGGCACGCCTTCCGGTCAGGAGGCCGGCAGCATCCAAGACGAAAGCGCCCGTGCAGACGCTGGACACATAGCGAGCATTCCGTGCCTGGGTGCGAACAAAAGCCAACGCTGCTTCGTCGTTCAACAGGTCGAAGGCCCCGTTGCCGCCGGGCACCATCAGCAGATCTGCTGGCGGAGCCTCGGCAAAGGTTGTGGTGGGCAGAAGAGAAAAACCCGTATCGGTGGGCACGGGTCCCACATCGTGCCAGACCAGGTCGATGACGACGTTCGGAGCGAGTGAGAACACCTGTACTGGGCCCGTGAGATCAAGCTGCGTGACCCGGGGGAACAGCAGGCAGGTGATTCTGAAGGGCTGGTCCATGCCCCGATGATCTCACCCGATGGCCGGCAATTCGACGGCTGTCGAACACGGGTTGGTGCACAAACTCAGATGGCCGGGGCAAAGTAGAGGTCCGCGTGGAGCTTGCAGCCCGGGTTGAACCGCGCGCCACAACAAGGACAGTCGGTTCTGGCGAGGTACTCGGCGATGCCGAGCTCGTACCCGCACACTCCACACATCACGGCCCGCACGTCGTATTCGGTGACTGGCCAGCAGATGGCCTCGTGCTGCCCGGGAATCTCCGCATGGCAGAGGTGGCACGGATAGTACTCACCGCAGCAATGGAACCGGATCGCGATGACGTCCAGAACCGTCTGGTAGTGCGCGCAGCGGGTCTGCCCGTCCACCACCTGGCCCAGAACCCGTGGCCGGCTCATTGCACACCCCGGGCCGAGAGTGCCTCTCCGAGTTCGTCAGCATGTTTGAGCGCGACGACCAGGAACGGCACCACGAAGGTCGACAGGCCGCCGCGGGCTCCGCGGGCGCGCTGGGCCTCGCGCACCCCGGATCCCAGGCGGGCCAGCACCGGCACCGTCGTGATCGTCACCGACAGCAGCAGGGCGACCCTTTCCGGGTCCACCCCCAGACGGGCCAGCGGGGACAGGCCTCGTTCGACGGCGGCCAACAGGTCGGTCAGCCGGGTGGTCAGCACCAATAACCCTGCCAGGAGGATGGCGGCGACGACGCGGGAGGAATTGGCCGCCGCGGCTTCGAGGGGCATGAAGATGAGTTGGGCGAGCAGGGTGATCCCGATGAGCCAGCGCACGGCGATGAGTTGACGCCAGAGTTCGGAGAGGCCCAAGCCTCCCAGAAGATACCCGAGTACGGCCACGACCCAGGCCATCCCTGCGGCCCAGTACGTCGACGGCAGGAAGGACAGGCCCAGCACCACCAGCATCAGGAGGAGGGCCTTCGGGCCGGTGGGCAGGCGGTGCAGCAGGCCGTTGCCCGGGCGGTAGAGACTCAGCATGCCAGGGACTGTTCGTAGGTGGCCAGCACCTCGGCGGGTTCCCCGACGGACTGGACCCGGCCCGAACCGATCAGTACTGCCGTATCGCAGCGTAGGGCCAGCTGTGGGTCATGGGTGACCAGCACCAGTTGGTGGGCCCCGCCGAGGAATAAGTGGTCGGCCACTTTGCGTGAGTTACGGGTATCCAGCAGGGCCGTGGGCTCATCGGCGATGACCAGTTCGGGGCGTCGTACGAAGGCCCCACACAGGGCCAGGAGCTGTTTCTGACCACCCGAGAGTTCATGGGCGGAACGATCAGCCAATTCGGACAGACCGAAAGCTGAGAGTGCCTCGCTCACGCGGGCCGCTTCTTCTGGGCGAGGAAGCTTCTCGGAACGCAGCGAAAACGCCACATCCTCGCCGACGGTAGGCATGATGATCTGGGCATCGGGGTTGCTGAAAATAAGGGCCACCAGCCGCCGCAACTCGCGTTTCTGCTTCACCGGGTCTACGCCGTGGACACGCACGGTCCCCGAGGTCGGGGCCACCAGCCCGCCGATGACCCGGGCGAGGGTCGATTTACCGGATCCGTTCTCCCCAATAATCGCGATCCTGCGGGAGTCCACGTTCAGGGAGATCCCTTCAAGCGCGGTCGTTTCGCCCAGGCGCACGCCCACCTGGTCCAGCGAGATGGAATTCATCGCCAGACCTCGAAAGGGGCGGCCACTGCACGAGCGATGGCGGCGCTCTGCGGCCGGAACATCACCGGATGCTCTCGGCGGGGCGCTCGCCGTCCGCAGGGGCGGAGACGGTGACGGGAGCCTGGGTGCTGGCCTCCCGCCGGCGGAAGGCCCGGGGGTAGGCGCGGGCCAGGGTCATGGTGATGGCGGCGGCGATGGCGGCCTTCAAGAGGTCTCCCGGCAGGAAGACGAGGCTTTGCAGCGCCGTGGGACCCAGGGGCAGGCGGGTGACGAACGCCTGGACGGGGATGCCGAAGGCGTAGATGACCACGATGCCGCCCACGAGGATCCCCAGGATCGTCCGCCACCGGGACAGTCGTGGTCCACCGTGGACGATCAGTCCGATGACGAAGGCCCCGACGATCCACCCCGCGAGATACCCGGCGGAGGGGCCGACGAAGACCCCGAGCCCGCCGCGACCGCCGGAGAGCAAGGGCAGCCCGATGGCCACCAGGATGAGCAGGACGATCATCGACAGCGCCCCGCGCCAGGGGCCCAGAACGGCACCGGCGAGCATCACTCCCAGGGTCTGGGCGGTGATCGGGACGGAGCCGAAGACGGAGAGCCCGCCCGGCAGGCCCAATACGGCGACGATGGCGGTAAAGACGGCGATGCGGGCCAAATCCGCGGCTTCGAGACGACGGGGTTTCATGGGATCCCTCTCGGGCCGGTCGCCCGGCCTCAACACTTGAACAATGTTCATTTGAACGGTGTTCACCTTAGCTGGGTGGCACTGGAATCCACAACCAGGCGCCCAGGTGCGCGCAGCGGCCTCCGCCGTCCTGAGCCCTCAGGTCAGGGAAGGATGGTGATCGGATCGCACCGTCAGCACGGGAACCCCCGCATGGGCTATGCACTCTAGGCTGACGGAGCCCAGCAGCATGGAAACGAATTCATTATGGCCCCGGTTCCCCAGCACCAGCATCCGGGCGTCCGCGGATGCCTCGGTGAGTTCGACCCCGGGGCGTCCGCGGCGCAGCAGGCGTTCGAGCGGTACGGGGCAGCCGTCGGGGAACACCTGGTCGAGCAGGCGGTCCTGGGCTGCCTGCGCCTCGTCCTTGAACGCGGAGTCCTGCAGTTCGATGTCGGCGGTGTAGAACTGCGGGACCTGCCAGCATGTCACCACCCGCAGACCGGTCCCCAATGATCGGGCCAGTTCGGCGGCCTGGTGCAGGGCGGCTGCGGAGGAGGGGGAACCATCGATGCCGACGGCGATGGGGGCGGGGGATTCAGGCGCATTCATGTCGGGCCTTTCGGTGGGTGTGCGTGACCGGGCAGGGTGTCGCCGGGATCAGTCGCCCAGGTGCACCAGCATGATGCCGCCGAGGGCGATGCAGGAGACCAGGACGGTGGAGGCGGCAGCCAGGATGAAGGGGCGGACGCCCACGCGGACCAGGTTGCGGATCTTGACTCCGCAGCCGAGGCCGAACATTGCCGCAGACAGCAGCGCGGTCTGGGCGAACTTGCCGGCCTCGAGGACCCCGCCGGGCAGCTCGACGGTGGAACGCAGCGCGATCATGGCCAGGAAGCCGATGATGAACAGGGGAACGATGGGTGGGCGCTTGCCATCGGCCGCAGCGATATTGCCGTTGCGGCGCTGGCGGATGCTCAACACGGCGACAACGGGGGCCAGCAGCAAGACACGGGCCAGTTTGACGATCACTGCGACAGCGAGCGCGCCGCCACCAATGATGCCGCCGGCGGCAACGACCTGGGCGATCTCGTGGATGGAGCCACCGGCCCAGAGGCCGTTGAGCTCGTTGCTGAGCCCGAGGGCCTGGCCGAGGAGCGGCACCAGGGGGATCATCAAGGTGCCGAAGATGACCACGAGGGCGACGGCGGTGACCACGTCTTCCTCCTCGGAATCGGCGACGCCTTCGACCCCGGCGACGGCTGCGGCACCACAGATGGAGAAACCGCAGGCGATCAGCAGCACCTGCCCCGGGCGCATCTTCATCAGCCGACCCATCAACAGGGTGCCGAAGATGCCACCGGCGACGATGCAGACGATGACCACCAGCATCGGTGCGCCCAAGGAGACGATGTCCCCGATGACCAATTGCAGGCCCAGGAAGACGATGCCGAGGCGCAGCAGCTTCTTCGCGGCGAAGGTGATTCCCGGGGCGGTGCGTTCGGGCAGTCGCAGGAGATTCGTGGTGGCGATGCCCAGCACGATGGCGATGATCAGGGCGCTGACGCCGGGCAGCAGATGACTCAGCGTCATGGAGAGGGCGGTGGCGACCGCGCACACCAACAGTCCGGGGGCGAAGCGTTGGAAAAGGTGGCCGCCGCGGGTTGCGACGCCTGGACGTGTTTGGGTATTGGTGCTCATGAACCGAGGTTTTCACGCCGCGCCCACCGCCGGTAGCCATCGGTTCGGCATGGGGTCATATCATGAGCGTATGGGTTTGAACTGGCCGGATCTGCATGCACTCGAACTGCTGGTCGCCGTGGTGGATGAAGGCAGCGTCGGTGCCGGGGCGCGCAGCATGGGTATGGCACAGTCCAATGCCAGCCGCCTGATCTCCCGGCTCGAGGCGACGGCGGGCACCCCGCTCCTGCAACGCGGCCCTCGAGGTTCCGTGCCCACCGCCCGGGGCGTGGAACTGGCCGAGGCAGCGCGGACATTGTTGAAGCAGTCCCGGCACTTTATGGGAGTGTTGGGCGCCGGGAAGACCGCAGGGCCTGTCGAGTTGCGGGTCGGGGCCAGCCAGACGGTGGCCGAAAACCTGCTGCCGGCGTGGCTGGCAGAATTGCGCCGGCGTTTGCCTGAGGTGCGCGTACAGCTCCAGGTCCTGAATTCGGCCCAGGTGATCTCCAAGGTCCAGCACGGGACCTTGCAACTGGGCTTCGTGGAGACGCCGCATCTGCCGGTGGGGATTAGTGCCGCTGTGGTTCAGGAGGACGAGTTGGCCGTCGTCGTGGGTCCGGAGCACCCGTGGTCGGAGCGACACGGGAGCCTGGGGTTGCAAGAGTTGGCCCGGACCCCGCTGGTGGTCCGCGAACGGGGGTCGGGGACCCGGGAGGCACTTGAACAGCTCCTGGCCGGACGCGAGGCGGCGGAGCCGGCGCAGGTGCTTCACAGTAATGCCGCCGTGCGCATTGCCGTGGCCTCCGGTGCGGGGCCCGCGGTGCTCAGCGAGTTGGCCTTGCGGGAGCAGCTGGCTTCCGGGACGTTGTTGCGGGTTCCGCTCGATGGCGAAACGCCACACCGTCCCCTGACGGCCGTCTGGTTGGGGCCGCAGCGACTAGCCGGGCCGATCGCGGAACTCGTGGCGATCGCCGCCGACTAGACCGGGGCCGGTCCTGCTACGGTGAGCACGGGTGGACGGTGTGGTCCGGCCAGGCTGGCGGGTCACCTGATTCACTGGCCTGCTCCGCTTTGGGGTCACGACCCGTTCGCGTGGTGACCTGCTATTTGGTGCCACCGACAAGGCAGTCCGGTGTGGGCTTGATCGTCAAAGGTGCGTTTGCGGCGCACCGGAAGAGGTGAGCACAGCATGGCAACGAATCCTATTGTGGTGGGCGTCGACGGTTCGGACGACTCCAAGGCCGCCCTGAAATGGGCTGTCGAATACGGGCGCCGGTACGAGGCCCCCGTTGAGGCACTCGCAGTTTGGAATGTCCCGTACTCTTTCGGGTTTATGCCTCCCTACGCCGGAAGCCGGGCTGAGGTCAAAGAGAATGCCCAAAAGATGCTGGACGATACCGTGCAGGACGCCGTGGGTGGTGATGCGGGGGTGATCCAGCGGATCGAACATGGCCTCCCTGCCGAAGTGCTCGTCGTCGCCTCGGGATCGGCGCAGCTGCTGGTGCTGGGTACGCGCGGCCATGGTGCCTTCGCCGGGATGTTGCTGGGGTCGGTGAGCCAGCACTGCGCGAGCCATTCCAAATCCCCCTTTGTGGTGGTCCCGAATCCTGAAGGTCGGGGCAAGCCGAAGAAGTAGGTCCAGCGACGGTGCCCTGCTCCGGGCCCACGGAGTACTTCCGGGGGCCCGGAGCCTCGCTAGAGCGCGGGGCGCTGTGCTCCGGTGAAGGTCACGCCGACTTCAGGCTGTCGAGGACACGCTGCGCCTCATCGGCGATATTCTGCATGGCCTTCTGATCTGCTTCCTTGCCTTGGACCTGCAGCTGTACTTGCAGCCCGTCGTCGAGCAGCGAGACGTTGGAGCCGGGGATCTCGGTGCCCTGCACGGTGATCACCGTGCGCAAGGCCACCGATGAGGGCGCCTTGGTCGTGACCTTGGCTTCCTCCATCTTCATCTTGGTCTTGATGCCCATGAGTTCAACGTCCATCTGCTGGCAGTCGTCCAAGGCGTCTATTCCCTCATCGAAGGTGGCCTGGGTTTCTGCGGGGTCGCCCGCGGACATGATCGTGATCGAGATGGACTGCATCGGGTCCTCAGGGTTTGGATACGTGCCGACCGCGATGTTGTTCTTTTTCAGTTCTGATTCTATGTCGATGCCCCGGGCTGAATTGCACTTTTCGGGAGAAATCTTCATTCCCTCAACCATGGCCCCGGCGGCACCTGCCTGGGCGCGCAACGTCTTCCCCGAAAGAATCTGAGCTCCTGGATCCTCGTCGAAGAAGTCGGTCACTGCCTTCTTGAGCTGGGTATCGGAGAGGGCTGCGCCATTCCCGGCGTCGGAACCTTTGGCTGCAGGGGACGAACCGCTCTCAGCTGATTGCGCCGGTGGGGCACTGGAGGACTGGGCGTTGGCCGCTGGGGCGGAAGTCGATGCCTCGCCGGCGGCGCCCGGGGTCGAGGATGATGCCGCCGCGGGGGAATCATCGGATGCTGAGTTCGCTGAACCGGAGCAGCCGGTCAAGGCCAGCGCGGCCGCCAGGGGGATGGTGAGGTAAAGCGGTTTCTTGGACATATGTTCCTCCGTCGGATGAGGGCAAGTGATGGGAAGAAGCCTTGAAATGGTGATCGGCCCCCGCTCGATGGGTAGCGGGGATCCGCGCCACTTGGGTTAACCTATCCGATGGATGACTGGGGGGCTAGACACGTGCCCCTCTGGTGCTGGACAGTGCTGCGGGTGGCCGGAAGGCGCTGCGGAGGAGGGCGGCAGGTCCTGACACGAAAAAGGTCCCCGGCCGAAGCCGGGGACCTGATCCTGGTGACCCAAATATATGTGCCCTCGAAAGGATTCGAACCTTCGACCTTCTGCTCCGGAGGCAGACGCTCTATCCCCTGAGCTACGAGGGCGTGCCGCAGATTGCTGCGCGGCGGGGAACCTCAAAGAGCTTAGCAGGAACCGGACGCCCACGTGCAACCCGGGCGGCCCCGGGGCACTAGTCGGGATTCTCCGGGCGCCGGGCAACCCGTGAGGCCGCCCAAGCGCCGGCCATCAAAATACCTGCCGAGGCGATGCCGGCCAGGGCCCCGAAGGCGCCGGTGGCCGGTGTGGCCCACCAGGAGAGCAGGAAGACGACGACGGTGAGAAGCTGGGCAGCGATTTGCGGCGCCGCAGCGGCCCGGGCGGCTTCGAGGAGCGCGTCCCGGGTGAAACGGGCCGATCGTGGTGCCAGGGCAGCCAGCGCCAACAACAGATAAATGCCATGGGCGGCCACAACATACAGCGGCAGGGTCCACAACCCCACCGTGCTGACCTGCAGGTAGGCGGCGCCCAATAACAGCAAGGCAATCAGGGCCGTGACGTGTTGGGGCCAGCGTAGGACCAGCACGGCGACGGCGACCACGACGGTCACCCCGGAACCGAGAGCCAGAGGGTCCCACCCCTCGGCGTTGAGCACCGCCGCTGGCAGGCAGCCGGCCACGAGCATACCAGCCGCCAGGACGGCCAGCAGTGAGGCCGGATATGTCCCGACGGCCAACGGCTCCATCGACGGGGGACGGCGTTCGGGAAGGAACCGACGCGACAACATGTTCATCGGACACCTCCGGGCAGGGAGTTGGCACGGGCCCGGGACAGTCCCCAGCGTTCCACGGATTCCCGCAGGCCCGCCGCGGGCAACACCTCGATGCCCTCGGCAGCCAACTCGGCCCGCACTGCGGCACGGGTGGCCATGAGCAGGGTCAGGGCCTGGGCCTCGGAGAAGGGGAGATCGGTGGCATCTGGTTCGGGCAGGGTGTCGACGACGGCGACGATATGACCCGCCCTCACCCAGCGCGCCGGAATCGAAGCGACGTCGTGGTCCAGCAGGGGGGAGAAGAAATAGACCAGTGTTCCCGGCGCCGGTGTCGGTAACCGCCTGGGCAGAAAGCTGCTGGCGGAAACCATCAGGGCGGCGAGGCGCCGACGCACCAGTTCCAGCTGGCGGTACCCGGCCGCCGGACGGACCGGAGAAGAGAACCCGACGGCGTCCAGCATTCCGACCCGGTCACCACGGGCCAGGTAGGCGGCGGCCAGGGAGCCGGCCGCACTGCGGGTGAGCTGGAGACTGGTCTCCATGCGCAGCGCGTCCAGGGTCGGGTCGATCCAGGCGGCGACGCGGCCGGGGAAATCAACCCGGGCGTCGATCGCCAGGGTCACCCCGGCGTCGGCTGGGGCCAGGTAGCGGCGGACCAGGGGTATGCCCGAGGCGTCGGTACTGCGGGCCGAAGCCCTCCAGTCGATATGGCGGCGGTCATCGCCGGGTTTGAGTGGGCCGACATCTCGCAGTTCGGTCCCTCCTCCACGCAGGCGGGCGTGATGGTTCCCCGCATGGGCACGTAGCGCCGAAGGGATGGGCAGACGTCGTACCGGGTCGGGTTGCGGCTGGAGCATGGCCGTGAGTTTTCCGGTCTCCGCCTCGTGACGGCAGATGCCCAGATCGGGGCTGAAGGCCGATACCCGGTAGACCAATAGATCGCGCCGCCCACCGCGCGGGACCCGGATGCCGAGCCCGGTCGATTCCGCCGTCGTGGTGACCACCGCCGATTCCCGCCCACCCGGGGCCACGGCTCGTACGACCATCAATGCGGGGCCCGCCTGCGTGTTATTGGCAGCATCACGGAACAGGATCCGGCGTCGGGCCCCTCCCAAGAGGGGCCCACGAGTGGAGCGATCGAATTCGACGGTGGGGACATGCTGGTTGCCGAAACGTCGCGGCGTGGAGACGGCGATCAGGGCGAACAGGGCCCCGAGCACCGCGATATCGGGGCGGCGGGCGATGGCAGCCCCGACGCCGAAAAGGAGGGCCAAGAGCACTGCCACCCCCCATTGCGGGGATCTGGCGGCGGGGCCGGCCACCGCAGGCTGCCGTCGGGTATCCACCAGTCGGGAGGCCGGGTGGTCCGTCGTGGCTGGCCGGCCGCCGGATCCGGGGCTCACGGTGCCGTGGCCGGGACCGGAACTGAGCCGGTGACTTCGTCGATGAGCGCCACGGGATCCGTTCCTCGGGCCCACGCCGCAGGGGAGAGCACCAGCCGGTGAGCCAGCACCGGAACGGCCACTTCCTTGATGTCCTCCGGGACCACATAGGCCCGCCCATCCAGTGCCGCGACGGCCCGGGCCATCAACACCAACGCCTGGGAGCCCCGGGGTGACGCCCCGACCTGGACGTCATCCAGCTCCCGGCTGGCTGCCGTGAGGCGTACCGCATAGGCGATGATGTCCGCCGAAACAGGAACCACCGCCAAATCCTCTTGCAGCCGGCGCAGCGAGGACGGATCCAAGACCGCGCCCAGTACCGGCTCCACCAGACCGCGCAGCAACCTCTTGGACACGATGTCCGCTTCGGCCCCCGCCAGCGGATACCCCAGCGCCAGCCGGACCAGGAAACGATCCAGCTGTGCCTCCGGCAGCGGATAGGTGCCTTCGAACTCCACCGGGTTGGAGGTGGCGAAGACATGGAAGGGAACGGGGAGCGGATGGGTCGCGCCCTCGACGGAGACCTGCCCTTCGGCCATGGCCTCCAAGAGTGCGGATTGGGTTTTGGGGGAGGTGCGGTTGATTTCGTCGGCCAGCAGCAGACCGGTGAAGACGGGGCCGGGCTGAAAGTCGAAGCTGCGGGCGACGGGATCGAAGATCGAGGAGCCGGTGACATCGGAGGGCAGCAGATCTGGTGTGCACTGCAATCGACGAAAACCCAGTCCGAGTGTCTGGGCGAGGGACCGGGCCGCCAGGGTCTTGCCCAACCCCGGCATATCCTCAAATAAGACGTGGCCCCCGGCCAGGACGGCGGCCAAGGCCAGCCGCAACGGGTCACGGGTGCCGATCACCGCCTGCCCGACCCCCTCCAAGACTGCGGTGCCCGCGGCGGCGATACGCGCGGTCACTTCTTCGGCGGTGGCGCTTTCCATCGGCTGGGGGCCTGCTGCGGGATCGGTCATGAGCGACCTTTCATCGGGGGAGGGGGCAGAGATGGGTCCTGAGAGAGCCAGATATCGACTTCGTAGGCCGCTGCGGTGGCCTGCCGGGAGGTGAGATCGCGGCCGGCCTCCAGCTCACGGTGGGCCACCGCGGTGGCCGGGCCCACCGTTTCGGCCTCTCCTGCGAACCGGACCGCGGTGCGGACGGCGTGCTCCAAGGCCTGGGCCGCCGGGGAATGCCGGCTGAGGCGCTTGGAGAGCAGCGAGAAGGACAAGGCCCGGAAGCCCTGGTTGCCGTTGGGTGGACGCCCGGGATCCAGCGGAAGCCGGGTGGAGAACGTCAACAGTGGAAGGATCGTGAACACGTAGCCCAGACAGACGCCGAGGGCCGTGAAAATCGCGGTATGGCCGGCATCGATACGGGTGTAGAGACAGAAACCCCAGGCGATGACGCCGAAGGACAGCGGGCCGATCCACGCAGATTTCCCGGGTTTTCCCGGCTGTGGACGGTTCATGCGTTCACGCTGGCGGGGCGGGGAGGACGGTGTCGGCCGGCAGCCGAGACTTCTTCGGCGAGCAGGATGAAATCGGCGCTGGCGCGGCGCCACTGGGCCGCGTCGGGTTCCCATCCTGGGGCTCCGACGTCGTATCTGGCCCGCTCATAGAGGGCCAATAAACGGGCCAAGGGGGCGCTGGAGACCCCGAAGGCTGCCAGCATGGCCCCGGCGTGCTCGGTGGGTGTCTGGGAGCCGCGGCGCTGCTGCCCGGCCGACGCGGCGAGGCGTTCGAGCTCGGCCCAGGAAGCAATCAGGCGGGAGGGGCGCTGATCTGCGGTGGCTTCCGCAAGCGTGGCCCCAGCACCTGAGAGGCTCGCAGCCACTTCGGCGCGCAAGGTGGCTTCGCGGGCGATCTCGTCGGCCACAGCGGTTTCGGGTTGGGCGTCGGCACGGTCCCTGCGGCGCATGGAAAGCACCAACAAGGCCAGCAAGAGGATGATGCCGGCAAAGATGGTGGCGGCGATCGTCTGGCCGATGGACGAGATGGTGTCCTGGTCCGGCTGCTTCTGCGGGGCCACCGTACCTTCGATCGGCCCCTCGGATTCCGGTGCTGCCGACGGGGAGGCATCCGCGCTCAAGGCCCCGGTCTGCTGGGGGAGCCCCGCCGGGCTGTTGTGGCTGAGGGACGGCAGGCTCGCCGCACCGAAAACGACCAGCAGGGCACCGAGGAAAACCGCCAGAAATGCCGCGGTAGGACGCGGTATCCCGCCCGTGGTTCGTCCCATTGCCATCCTCTTGGTCATCGTTGACCTGCTGGTGGGTGAATCTACCAGTAGGAGCATTCTGACGGCAGGGGTGCACGATGACGGGAGCCTGGTGAGGGACCGGTCGGGGCAGTGCGGTCATCGAATCGGAGTCGGGCCTACCTGACAGTTATCCTTGGTGGGTGACTCCTGAAGAACTCTCCCTCGCCATTTCCGCCTGCCTGCGCGAAGCCGTTGCCGCCGGTGAATTCACCGTCGATGTGCCCGACGAAGTGCGGGTGGAACGACCCAAGAGCCGTGACCACGGTGACTGGGCCACCAACATCGCCCTGCAGCTGGGAAAAAAGGCCGGTATGAACCCGCGCGAGTTCGCCGGTTTATTGCGCGAACGCCTGGTCTCGATCCCCGGGGTCGCCTCCGTCGACATCGCCGGGCCCGGTTTCCTGAACATCACCCTCGACGCTGCTGCCGCCGGCGAGCTGGCCAAATCGATCGTCGAGGCCGGGGCCGCCTACGGCTCAAACGAGACCTTGGTCGGGCATGTGGTGAACATGGAATTCGTTTCGGCGAATCCCACCGGTCCGCTGCATATCGGGCATACCCGCTGGGCCGCGTTGGGCGACTCGATCGCCCGCGTGCTCAAGGCCAGTGGGGCCGAGGTGACGCGCGAGTACTACATCAACGACGCCGGCAAGCAGATGAATGTCTTCGCGCGTTCGGTCTACAACCGCCTGCATGACCTGCCGGTGCCCGAGGGTGGCTATCCGGGTGAATACATCGCCGAGCTGGCGGCTCAGGTCGCTACCGAGCACCCGCGGATCCGTGAACTGACCGAGGAGGCAGCACTTCCCGTGGTGCGGGAGTTGGCCTATGCGGCCCAACTCAAGGACATCAAGGAAACCTTGAAGGACTTTGGGGTCAGCTTCGACGTGTTCTTCTCCGAGCAGCAGTTGCATTCCGAAGGTGCCGTCGAGGCCGCAGTGGCGCGTTTGCGCGAACAGGGCCATGTGGAGGACCTGGACGGCGCCGTGTGGTTGCGCACCACCGATTTCGGAGATGACAAAAACCGGGTGATGGTCCGGGCCAACGGCGAACCCACCTATTTCGCCGCAGACGCCGCCTATTACCTCTCGAAGAAGGACCGCGGCTACGACGAGAAGATCTACCTGCTCGGCGCCGACCACCACGGCTACGTTTCGCGTCTGCGTGCCATTGCCGCCTGTGCCGGTGACGACCCGGACCACAACATCGAGATCCTGATCGGGCAGCTGATCTCCGTCAACGGCGCCAAGCTCTCCAAGCGCGCGGGCAATATCATCGAGCTGCGGGACCTGATCAACTGGCTCGGGGCTGATGCCTTGCGTTACTCGCTGGGGCGCTACCCGGCAGATTCGCCGATGGCGTTGGATCCCGAGCTGCTCAAGAAGAACACCAACGACAATCCGGTGTTCTACGTCCAGTACGCCCATGCACGGTCCTGCGCCGCGGCCCGAAATGCCGTGGCCAAGGGTGTGGAACGCACTGGATTCGATGCCGGCCTGCTCACCCACGCGACCGAGAACGACCTGCTGGCCATGCTGGGGCAGTTCCCTTCGGTGGTGGGTCAGGCGGCTTCGTTCCGGGAACCGCACCGTGTGGCGCGCTACCTCGAATCGCTGGCCGGGGCCTACCACCGCTGGTATGCGGCGGCCCGCATCACCCCGTTGGCCGACGGACCGGTCGAGGACATCAACCGCACCCGCCTGTGGCTCAACGACGCCACCACCCAGGTGCTCGCCAACGGATTGGACCTGTTGGGCGTTTCGGCACCGGAGAAGATGTAACCGTGGCCGCATCGAATCTGGCTCCCGACTGGTTGAGCTACCCGAGGGACATCAACGAGTTGCGCCGGGTCCAATGGGCCGCCGGGGTGGCCCGCACCGAGGACGGCGAACTGGCCGTGCAGGGCCTGCGCGTCTCCGAGCTGGCCCGCGCATACGGTACCGCCCTCTTCGTGCTGGACGAGGACGACTTCCGGGCCCGTGCCGCCGGCTTTCGTGACGCCTTCGACTCCGCTTTCGCCGAACTCTGCGGCGGGGTCGACGTCTACTATGCCGGCAAGGCGTTCCTGAGCATCGAGGTGGCCCGCTGGGTGACCGAGGAAGGCCTGCGGCTGGACACCTGTTCGGGCGGCGAACTGGCGGTGGCTCGGCGCGCCGGAGTGCCGGCGGCGAACCTGTCCCTGCATGGGAACAACAAATCCGCCGCTGAGATCGGCACCGCCCTGGAGATGGGGTTGGGCCGCATCGTGGTGGACAGCCAGGATGAGCTCGAACGCATCATCTTGATCGCCGGCACGCAGGGTGCCATCGCCAACGTGATGCTCCGGCTGACCCCGGGGGTCCATGCCAGTACCCACGAATTTATTGCCACCGCCCATGAGGACCAGAAATTTGGTCTGTCGATGGTCCCCGATGCGACCGGTAGTTCGCCGGCAGCGGTGGCCGTGGCTCGGGCACTGGAGGCAGCTGAAGTGAACCTGTTGGGCGTCCACGCCCATATCGGCTCGCAGATCTTCGAAGCCGAAGGGTTTGAAATCGCCGCCCGCACCATGCTCGGCTTCCTGGGCGCCATCCGGGATCGACACGGGGTGGAACTGCCCGAGCTGGACCTGGGCGGTGGCTACGGGATCGCCTATACCGAAGCGGATACCCCGCGGGAGCCCGCCGAACTGGCCCGGGCCATGGCCGCCGTCGTCGACGAAGAAGCCACTGTGTTGGGGTTGGCGGTCCCACGGATCTCCATCGAACCCGGACGAGCGATCGCCGGACCGAGTACCTTCACCCTCTACGAGACCGGAGTGCGCAAGACCGTTCAGGTCGAGGACGGGAACGGCACACTGCCCCGACGCTACGTTTCGGTCGATGGTGGGATGAGCGACAATGCCCGCCCGGTCCTCTACGAGGCTGACTACAGTGCGGTGCTCGCCTCGCGTGTGACGGATGCCGAACCGATTATGTCCCGTGTGGTTGGAAAACACTGTGAAAGTGGTGACATAGTCGTCCGGGATGTTTACCTGCCGGACGACGTCGCGGCGGGCGACCTCCTCGCGGTCCCTGGAACCGGTGCGTATTGCTGGGCTTTGGCCAGTAATTACAACTACCTGGGCCGGCCCGCGGTGATCGCCATTCGTGGCGGTGTCGCCCGCGTCATCATCCGCAGGGAAACCGAAGACGATTTGTTGGCCCGTGACATGGGAGCGTAGGTAACACGTGAAAAAACTCAAGGTGGCCCTCCTCGGCTGCGGCAATGTCGGTTCGCAAGTCGCCAGGATTTTGCTGGACGACGCCGCAGTGCTTGCCGAACGGACCGGGGCTGAACTGGAACTAGCAGGCATCGCCGTGCGCAACCTCGAGGCGCCGCGCGATGTTGAATTGCCCGCAGGGCTGTTCACCACCGATGCCGAGGCACTGGTGGACTCCGCTGATATCGTCATCGAGCTCATGGGCGGTCTGGAACCGGCAGCCTCCTTGATCCGCCGGGCCATCGATGGCGGAGCCACCGTGGTCACCGGGAATAAGGCGCTGCTGGCCAAGGACTTGCCAGGACTTGCCGCCCGAGCCAATGAAGCCGGTGTCCAGCTCTCCTACGAGGCAGCCGTGGCCGGTGCGATCCCGATCCTGCGGCCCATCCGCGATTCCTTGGCCGGTGACCGGATCACCAAGGTCATGGGCATCGTCAACGGGACCACCAACTACATTCTCGACGCGATGGACACCACCGGCGCGGCCTTCGACGATGCCTTGACCAAGGCCAAGGAACTCGGTTATGCCGAAGCCGACCCGACGGCGGACATCGAAGGCCATGACGCCGCCTCGAAGGCAGCGATCCTGGCGACCCTGTCCTTCCACGCCCCCTTCGACCTGGACGATGTGGACTGCGAGGGCATCACCTCCGTCACCGCCGAAGACGTCGCCGCCGCCCGCGAACAGGGAATGGTCATCAAACTCTTGGCGATCGCCGAACGGCTGGGCAATGGTAGCGGGACCGAGGGCGTCGGGGTCAGGGTCCACTCGACCCTGATTCCGCGCGTCCACCCGCTGGCTGCCGTGCACGGGGCCTTCAACGCCGTGTTCGTTGAGGCAGACAACGCCGGCGAACTGATGTTTTACGGCCAGGGCGCCGGTGGACGACCCACGGCTTCCGCAGTCGTCGGCGATGTGGTCTCCGCGGCCCGACGCGTCGTCCTGGGTGGCCCCGGACGCACCGAAGCCACCGTGGGCCAGGTCAAGGCCCTTCCCATCGACGCGGTGCGGACCAGCTACAGCATCGGTCTACAGGTGAGTGATAAGACCGGCGTGCTGGCCAAGATCGCGAAGATCTTTACCGACCACAAGGTGTCCATCGAAACCATGCGCCAAAGCCCCGAGGACGTCGAGGGGGATGCCCCCGGCTCGGCCTCGCTACGCTTCGTCACCCACCGTGGCAGCGAAGCGGCGTTGGCCGCCACCGTGGCAGATATCAAGGAACTCAGCGTCGTCACCGCCGTGACGTCCGTACTCAGAGTCGAAGGAAACTAAGTGGCCCACCAGTGGCGCGGTGTTATCCGCGAATACGCATCCCGACTGCCCGTGGACGAGTCCACCCGGGTGATCACCCTGGGGGAGGGCGGCACCCCGCTGGTCTTTGCCCCGGCCCTCTCCGAACTCACCGGCTCCGAGGTGTACCTGAAGGTCGAGGGGATGAATCCCACCGGCTCCTTCAAGGACCGCGGGATGACCATGGCCATGACCGCTGCCGTGGCTTCCGGCGCCCAGGCCGTCGTGTGCGCCTCCACCGGCAACACCTCGGCCTCCGCTGCCGCCTACGCCACCCAGGCGGGCATCACCTGCGCCGTGCTGGTCCCCGACGGCAAAATCGCCATGGGCAAGCTCTCCCAAGCCATCGCCCACGGTGCCGAACTCCTGCAGGTCAACGGCAACTTTGATAACTGCTTGGACGTGGCCCGCAAATTGAGCGAGAACTATCCGGTATTCCTGGTGAACTCGGTGAACCCTGCACGCATCGAAGGCCAGAAGACCGGTGCCTTCGAAGTGGTCGACTTCCTGGGAGATGCCCCGGATTACCACCTGTTGCCCGTGGGCAACGCCGGGAACATCACCGCCTACTGGAAGGGCTACCAGGAGTACTCCGAGCCCTACGCATCCGCCACCGCAGGCACATTGGCCCCCGTGGCCACCAAACGGCCGATCATGTGGGGTTTCCAGGCTGCCGGCTCGGCCCCCATCGTCGCCGGTCACCCGATCACCGAACCCGATACGATCGCCACTGCGATCCGGATCGGCAACCCCGCCTCCTGGGCCCAGGCCGAAGCCGCCCGCGATGAATCAGGCGGCATGATCGATGCCGTCAGCGACGAGGAAATCCTCGATGCCCACCGCTGGCTCTCGGCCAAGGAAGGGGTGTTCGTCGAACCGGCTTCCGCAGCCGGGGTCGCCGGGCTGCTGAAGCACCACGCCGCCGGGAACGTTCCGGCAGGCAAGAAGATCGTCATCACGGTCACCGGTCACGGACTCAAGGATCCGCAATGGGCGCTGCGCAATGCGGACGGCTCGGACGTCACCCCCACCAAGGTGGACTTCGATGTCGTCGCAGTGGCCGACGCCCTCGGCCTGGCCTGAAGAATGGACCGCACCAATTCCCCGGGCGTTCCCGTTCCCCAGGCACGGGTCCAGGGCCCGGTGATCGCCCCCGGCCAGCGCGTGAAAGTCTCGGTGCCCGGGACCACCGCCAATCTGGGGCCGGGTTATGACTGCCTCGGGTTGGCCTTGGGTCTACGCGATACCTTGACGGTCACCACGACGGCGGAAACCGGGGTCAAGGTCGATATTGAGGGGGAGGGGGCTGGATGCCTGCCCACCGATGCCCACCACCTGGTGGCCCGCACCATCCTCGCCCGCTGGGCCGATGCCGGCGCCGCGCCGGCGGGACTGCGGCTGCACGCGCATAACGTGATCCCGCACGGCCGGGGGCTGGGTTCCTCTGCGGCGGCCATCGTCTCGGGGCTGGCAGCGGCCGATGCCCTGCTGCCCGAGACCCTGCGCCGTGACCTCATCGAGCGCGAACCGCTTTTTGCCGCCGCCGCCCGGCTGGAAGGCCACCCGGATAATGTGGCCCCGGCGGTATATGGGGCCCTGACCTTATCGCTGCAGGACGGGCACGGGGCCAGCAGCACGGCGTTGGAGTTGGACGCCTCGATCCTGCCGGTCGTGGCGATCCCCGACACCGAGCTTTCCACCCGCATGGCCCGTTCGCTGCTGCCCGGAACCGTCGCACACGGTGTTGCCGCGGCGAATGGAGCCCATGTGGGGCTGTTGGTCCACGCCCTCGCGGGTCACCCGGAGCTGTTGCTGACGGCCACCGAGGACCGGCTCCACCAGGATCAACGGGCCCCGGCGATGCCCGCCTCGGCCGAACTGATCTCGCGACTGCGTGCCGCAGGGCATGCGGCAGTGGTTTCCGGTGCCGGCCCCACGGTGCTCGTTCTGGCGACGTCGGCTGAGGAAGCCGATACCGTCGTCGAACTCATTTCCGCTGCCGGGGCGGCAGGGCGCAACCCCGAATCGGTGTCCACCGCCGTGACGTGGCGTGTCCTGATGCCCGGCATCGACCTCACGGGTGTTAGAGTGGAGTCGCACTAGCGGTAATACCCCCGCCATCCGCGACGGAGACATTTGGTCACCATCGGGATCGGGGAACGCACGGATCGTGCACTTCGCGAACTCCATTTTTACGGTTCCCCTGTGTCGACCCGCAGCAGACCGTGTGCGGCTTTCATGCTGGCCGTGCCTCGATTGCCGGGGAACCGGCGGCCACCACACAGGATGAATGCTTCAGGGCACTATCGGCGTTTGTCGATATGTCCGCAGCCGGCCCGCATCTGAAGCGGAGTACCGGAAGACAACCCAGCGGATCGTTCCGATATGATCCGCCCGACGAGGGGGAAGGAACCTTCGTGACCGAAACCACCAGCCTGACCGCAGGCGTGGAAGAAACGTCGACGGCACCACAGAACGCCGGATTGGCCGGGCTCAAGCTCGCCCAGCTCCAGGCGTTGGCGTCACAACTGGGGATCACCGGCGGATCGCGGATGCGCAAGGGTGACCTGGTCACCGCCATCTCGAACCACCAGCGCGGCGGCTCCGTCGCGGACCGCGAAAAGACCCCGAAGACCGGATCCGAGGATGGCTCCGCCAAGAAGGCGAAGACCGCCGAGAAGGCGCCGGTAGAGGCTGCCCCGCAGAGCGATTCCGAGGAGCGCCCGGCCCGTGGCCGTGGGCGCAGCCGTCGGGCCAGCAGCGACGGGGCGAGCACGCCGACCGAGTCGAAGGATTCGACGCCGGCCGCCTCCACCCCTCAAGCCGATACCGAGAGCTCCAACGAGTCCGGCTCCAACCAGCGTCGAGGCCGCGGCTCACGCCGTTCCCCCGAGACCGTTGAAGGCAACGAGGCCCCACAGGCTTCAAACCAGGATGACGGCCAGCAGCACGAAGGTTCGCAGTCCTCGGGTCACACGGACGAACGCCAGGACCGCGGGAACGACCGTTCGCGTAACCGTCGTTCACGCAACCGCCGCGACAACAACGATTCCGGAAACTCCTCTGACTCCCGCGAGACACACCGCGAAGAGAACCAGAAGAGCCAGCAGAATGATGCGGGCCGGAACGACCAGCAGGAGAACCAGCGGGACAATAACAACCGCCGGGACAACCAGCAGGACAATAACAACCGCCGGGACAACCAGCAGGACAACCAGCGCGATAACAACAACCGCCGGGATAACGACAACCGCCGGGACAATGACTCCAACGACCGCAGCGGGCGCAACAACCGCCGCGACCGCAACCGCAATCGCAACGACCGCAATGATCGTAACGACCGGAACAACCGTCGCGGACGCAACCGCAATCAGCCCGAGGTCGATGACACCGAGGTCACCGAGGACGATGTCCTGCTGCCGGTGGCCGGGATCCTGGACGTCCTGGAGAACTACGCTTTCGTGCGCACCTCCGGCTACCTGCCAGGACCCAACGACGTCTACGTCTCGCTGAACCAGGTCAAGCGACACAACCTGCGCAAGGGCGACGCCGTTGTTGGCGCCATCCGCGCCCCACGCGACGGCGAGAACAACAACAACTCGGGCAACCAGCGGGCGAAGTTCAATGCCCTGGTGAAGCTGACAACGGTGAACGGCAAGCCGGTCGAGGAAAACAAGGACCGGGTCGAGTTCAATAAGCTCGTCCCGCTCTACCCCTCCGAGCGTTTGCGCTTGGAGACCGAGGCCAAGCTCGTCGGGCCCCGCGTGATCGACCTGGTCGCCCCGATCGGTAAGGGCCAGCGTGGCCTGATCGTCTCGCCGCCGAAGGCCGGTAAGACGCTGATCCTGCAGTCGATCGCCAACGCCATCACGGTGAACAACCCCGAGGTCCACCTCATGATGGTGCTCGTGGACGAGCGCCCCGAAGAAGTGACCGATATGCAGCGCACGGTGAAGGGCGAGGTTGTTGCCTCGACCTTCGACCGCCCCGCCGACGATCACACCACGGTGGCCGAACTGGCCATCGAACGCGCCAAGCGCCTCGTGGAAATGGGGATGGACGTCGTCGTCCTGTTGGACTCGATGACCCGCCTGGGCCGTGCCTACAACCTCAGCGCCCCGGCGTCGGGCCGGATCCTTTCCGGTGGTGTCGACTCGGCGGCCCTGTACCCGCCGAAGCGCTTCTTCGGTGCCGCCCGCAACATCGAGAACGGCGGCTCGCTGACGATCCTGGCCACCGCACTGGTGGAAACCGGCTCCAAAATGGACGAGGTCATCTTCGAGGAGTTCAAGGGAACCGGCAACATGGAGTTGCGCCTGTCCCGCCAGCTGGCGGATAAGCGGATCTTCCCCGCAGTGGACGTCCGCGAATCGAGCACTCGTCGCGAGGAGAACCTGCTCTCGCCCGAGGAGATCAAGATCATGTGGCGTCTGCGCCGTGTGCTCTCCGGCCTGGAGACGCAGCAGGCGTTGGAGCTCCTCACCTCCAAGATCCGCGAAACGCAGTCCAACGCGGAATTCCTGATGCTGGTGTCCAAGACGACCCTCGGGTCCAAGTCCGACTCCTAGCTACCCGTACCGCCCGGATCCGGTCCCGCCATCGTGCGTGGACCGGGCCGGGCGTTATGCGTTAAGCCCCAGAGAAGGCCCGTTCGTCCCTAGACTGGTGCCCACACAGAACCCGCAACCGCCAGTGGTGCCGAGAAAGAAGTACAGCCATGTTCGAGTCCATCCAGTCCCTGCTCGACGAGCACGCCGAACTTCAGGCGCGACTGAGCGACCCTGCCGTCTATCAGGACCAAGCCGAGGCCCGGAAACTAGGCCGCCGCAGTGCCCAGCTCAACGGCATCGTGGAAGCGCATCAGCGTTACGTCCAGATCACCGAAGACCTCGAGGCTGCCCGTGAGATGGCCGACGAAGATGCCGAATTCGCCGATGAGGTGACCTCGCTGGAGGCCGAACTGCCGGTAGCCGAGGAAAAGCTGCGCCGCCTGCTGATCCCGCGGGACCCCAACGACTCGCGTGACGTGATCCTCGAAGTCAAGGGCGGTGAAGGCGGCGACGAGGCAGCACTTTTCGCCGCAGACCTGCTGCGGATGTACACCCGCTATGCCGAACATATGGGGTGGAAGACGGAGCTCATCTCCTTCAACGAATCCGATCTCGGCGGCTATAAGGACGCCCAGATGGCGATCAAGGGCAAATCCAACGACCCGGCCCAGGGCGTCTACGCCCACCTGAAATTTGAAGGAGGGGTGCACCGCGTCCAGCGGGTGCCCGTCACCGAATCCCAGGGGCGAATCCATACCTCGGCCGCCGGCGTACTGGTGCTGCCCGAGGTCGACGAGCCGGAGGAAGTGGACCTTCACCCCAATGACCTCAAAGTCGATGTCTACCGCTCCTCGGGTCCCGGTGGCCAGAGCGTGAACACCACGGACTCGGCGGTACGTCTGACCCACCTGCCCACCGGGATCGTGGTGGCCATGCAGAACGAGAAGTCCCAAATCCAGAACCGTGAGGCCGCCATGCGCGTGCTCCGTTCGCGTCTGCTGGCCCACCAGCAGGAACAGATCGACGCGGAGAACTCCGAGGTCCGCAAGTCACAGGTGCGCACCATGGACCGTTCGGAACGCATCCGCACCTATAACTACCCGGAAAACCGGATTGCCGACCACAGGACCGGCTATAAGGCCTATAACCTCGACCATGTGATGAACGGCGAATTGGAGCCGCTGATCAACTCCTGCATCGAAATGGACGAACAGGCCCGTCTGGACGCCATCGGCGACGACCAGAAGTAGGGTTCCGGTGGAATTGGAGCAGGCACTGCGCACGGCGGTGGGACAACTGCGCGACGCCGGTGTCCCTTCTCCACGTGCCGATGCCGAACTGCTGGCCGCCCACCTGTTGTCGGTTTCGCGCGGGCGTGTCTTGGCAATGGCCCTGGCGGGGGCGCCGACGCCCGAAGGCTATGAGGAACTGGTGGCCCGCAGGGCCCAACGGATCCCGTTGCAGCATCTGACCGGTATCGCCTATTTCCGTCACCTGGAATTGGCGGTGGGGCCCGGCGTCTTCATTCCGCGCCCCGAAACCGAACTCCTGGCCCAATTGGCCATCGACCGGGCCCGGGCCGTGCTGGCCGAACAGGGCAGCGTGAGGGTCGTGGACCTGGGAACCGGTTCCGGGGCGATCGCCGCCTCGGTGGCCAGCGAAGTCCCCGGATCCGAGGTCTTCGCCGTCGAACTCAGCGACGAAGCCTTTCCGTGGGCGCAGCGCAACACAGCACCGCACGGTGTCACCCTGCTCGCCGAGGATCTGCGCACCGCCCTGGCGCCCCAGGGCGGGACCTTCGACATCGTCGTTTCGAATCCGCCCTATATTCCGCCCGGCGCCATCCCACGGGACCCCGAGGTCCGTGACCACGATCCCGAGCTGGCCCTGTATGGGGGAGGGGACGACGGATTGGACCTGCCGCGGGCGGTGATCGCCACGGGGGCCCGCCTGCTGGTTTCCGGCGGTTACCTGGCCCTGGAACACGCTGAAGTCCAGGCACCATCGATGCTGGAACTCTTCGCCCAAAGCGGTCGATGGCGTGATGTCATCGGCCATCGTGACCTCAACGACGCCGACCGGGTGACAGCCGCCTACCTGGCCGAGACCGCCGTCCCCGCCGGATCGACATGGAAGAATGGACCCCGTGACCGAACGCTTTGACTGCACCACCGAACCCGCCCGCTCCGAAGGAATCGCCGCCGCACAGACGGCCATCACGGCCAAACAGTGCATCGTGATGCCCACGGACACCGTCTACGGGATCGCCGCCGACGCCTTTTCGGCACAGGCGGTGGCCACCTTGCTGGCCGCCAAGGGCCGGGGACGGAACATGCCGCCACCGGTGCTCATCGCCCGGGTGGGGACCATGGACGGTCTGGCCGCCGAGGTCCCCGAGGACGCCCGGCTGCTGGCCAACTTTTTCTGGCCCGGCGCACTGACCTTGATCCTGCGCAGCCAGCCGAGCCTGTCCTGGGATCTGGGCGATACCCGCGGCACCGTGGCCCTGCGGATCCCCGACGATTCGGTGGCCCGGGACCTGCTGAAGGAAACCGGCCCGCTGGCGGTCTCCAGCGCCAACCGGTCGGGCCAGCCGGCCGCGACCACGGCTGCCGAAGCCGAGGAAATGCTCGGAGAATCGGTCTCCGTCTACTTGGATGAGGGGCCACGGCCTCCAGAGCAGGAAGGCCTGGAAACATCCTCGTTGCCCTCGACCATTGTTGATTGCACCGGAGATGTCCTGCGCGTGGTGCGCCAGGGGGCCTTGAGCCTGGCGGAACTGCGCGAAAGGGTCCCCTCCTTGCTCGGTATCGACGAGTCAGGGCCCGACGCGGCCAACGTTCAAGCCGAACCCGAAGGTTCTGGTGTAGAACTGAAGGAGGACGACGACGCCGGGGAACCCGGCACGCCGTCGGCCACCGCCTAGGACCGCGGGACCTACCGCACGTACGACCCAAGATTTCGGGTGCCGCCCACCGCGGCACCTGCCGGGACACCGGACCATTGACGAGGAGCACAGACCTGAGCGTCGCGAACACATGAGCACCAGGCAAAGCCCCGATCTACCCAAAACCGCCAGTAGCGACCGGATCCTCTGGCTCGGTTCGCAATTCCTGCTCGACGCCGTGGCCTGGGTCATCGCGATCATCATCGCCATGATCCTGCGCTACGAAATGACCTTCGACCCGGCAAAGATCGACGGCGTCGCCATCATCGCCGCCGTGGCCATCGTCAGCCAGCTCATCATCGGCACCGCCCTCTCGCTCTACCGGGGCCGCTATAGCTTCGGGTCCTTCCACGAAGCCAAACTGCTGGTGATCGTCACCGTCACGGTCTCGGTGATCCTGACCATCGTCTTGCTCTTCGCGGGCATCCCGATGCAGATCGCCCGCGGCATCGGCCTGATCGCCTTCCCCTTCGCCTGCATCTTCATGGCAGCAATCCGCTACGCCAAACGCATGCACGTGGAAAGCAAAACCAAACCAGGGGACCACGCCGAACGCACGCTGATCTACGGGGCAGGGTTCGTGGGCACCTCCATCGTGACCCGGATGAGCAACGACCGGCTCTCACCCTGGCAGCCCGTCGGGCTGATCGACGACGACCCGGGCAAGAAGCACTTGCGCATCTCCTCCGTCCCGGTGCTGGGCCGCAGGGAAGATATCCCCGACATCGTCCGGCGCACCCGGGCCACGGTGATCCTGCTGGCCATGGCCAATATGGATGCCGTGACCATCCGGGAGATCAGCGACCTGGGGCATTCGCTGGGCCTGAAGGTCCTGGTGGTTCCTCCGCTGCGCGACATGCTGACCGGGGGGCACGAATTCTCGTTCCGGGAGGTCGATATCGAGGATCTGATCGGCCGTCATCCGGTGGATATTCATGTGGACGAGATCGCCGGCTACGTCACCGGCAAACGGGTGTTGGTCACTGGTGCCGGTGGATCCATCGGCTCCGAGCTCTGCCGCCAGATCAGCATGTACTCGCCGGCCGAACTGATCATGCTCGACCGGGATGAAACCGGTCTGCAGACCACCCAGATCTCCCTGACCGGTCGAGGCCTGCTCAATGGGCAGGACACGGTGCTGGCCGATATCCGCGACGCCGAAACCCTCACCGGGATCTTTGTGGACCGCAAGCCGGAGGTCGTCTTCCACACCGCGGCGCTCAAACACGTCTCGCTTTTGGAGCAGTACCCGGAGGAAGCCTGGAAGACCAACGTGCTCGGTAGCCTGAACGTGCTCAACGCGGCACGGGCAGCCAACGTGGACACCTATGTCAACATCTCCACCGATAAGGCAGCCAACCCCACCACGGCATTGGGCCACTCCAAGCGCGTCGCCGAAAAGCTCACCGCCTGGATGGGCGAGGAAACCGGTTGCAAATACGTTTCCGTCCGCTTTGGCAACGTTTTGGGCAGCCGCGGGTCCGTGCTGCCGTTGTTCACCGAGCAGATCCTCAAGGGCGGCCCGGTCACCGTCACCGACCCGGAGGCCACTCGGTTCTTCATGACCATTCCCGAAGCCTGCCAGCTGGTCATTCAGGCCGGCGCCATCGGTCGCGGCGGGGAAGTGATGATCCTGGACATGGGCAAGGCGGTACGCATCCTCGATGTCGCCGAGCATATGATCCAGCTCAGCGGCAAGGACGTGGAAATCGTCATCACCGGCCTGCGTCCAGGAGAGAAGCTGCACGAGGACCTCATCGGCGAAGGTGAAGGCGACGAACGCCCGCTGCACCCGAAGATCTCCCACGCCCATATCGACGTCTTGGATCCAGCAGTGATGGACCTGGGGGAGTGGAAACACCGTCAGGGCCTCACCGACGCGCCGGCGCCGGGCAGCCAAGGCGCCGTCTAGTGCCCGGAACAGCCATCGTGGCCATGATCGCTGCGTTCCTTGCCGGCGCTCTGCTGCCTTTTGCCCTCATACCGCTGCTGAAGCGACTGGGGGTCATCGACGTACCCAACGACCGTTCCTCGCATACCATCACCGCGGTGCGCGGACTGGGGCTGACCATCACGGTGGCCATCATGCTCGGATTTTCGATCATCTGGTTCACCGCAGATAATCCCTCGGGGGGACTGCTCCCCGTCGTGGCCGGGGTTGCCCTCGCTGCTGCGATCCTGGGCTGGGTGGAGGACTACCGCGGGGTATCGGTGGGGTGGCGATTCTCCCTGCAATTGATCATCGGTGCCCTGGGTACGACGGCGATGGTCATCCTCACCGGCAGCTCCTGGTGGTGGATCCTCGTCGGAGCGCTGGCCTTGAGCGCCTATATCAACGTTGCCAATTTCATGGATGGCATCAATGGGATCAGCGGACTGCACGGGATGGTGGTCGGACTCTTCTTCGCCGGCGCCGGGGCCATCGACAACCAGACCTGGCTGATCGCCCCCTCGCTGGTCGTTGCCGCGGCCTTCGCCTCCTTCCTCCCCTGGAATCTGGGGCGGGGACATGTCTTCCTCGGGGACGTGGGAAGTTACCTGCTGGGCGGCTCATTGGCGGCATTGGGTGCTGCCGCCTTCCTGAACGGAATGGAAGCCGGTTACCTGCTGGGACCAGTGGTCATCTACCTGGCGGATACCGGGTACACCCTTTTGGTCAGGATCCGCGGCGGGGAACGCTGGTATGCCGCCCACCGACAGCACGTCTACCAACGACTGACCGACGTCGGTCTGAGCCATCTCGGCTCGTCCCTGATGGTGGCCGCCGCGACCGCGCTATGCGCCGGTGGTGCCATGCTGGCCGTGCCGTCGAACGGGGTGGGACAGTACCTGTGGGGCGTCTTCATCTTGTTCGTGGTGTTTCTGTATCTCTCGAGTCCTGCCTGGATCGGGCGACTGCGCGGCAACGTCGCGGCCTAGCCACCCCCGGTGCAGAATACTTTTCTATCTCGTGTAGAATCGGACGAGGTTTCCAGCGGAAACACGATAAGTAGAACTGCTGCCACACCCCCTTGACGACTCAGTTTGTTGTGTCGGGGGAGGCGTCAAAGATGGGATGTACATGCCTCAGGCGACTGGCTCAGGCGGCGCAAGCGTCGTCAAGGAGTCGGGGGAGACCGCGTCTCCCTGGCTGGCGATCCTGCGGACTTGTTCTGTCGTCACCGGCATCGCCGCCGTGCTCCTGGCCTTGGTGGCTTGGATCATCGGCGGGCCGGCAGCGGCGGGTAGTGCCCTGGGATCGGTGGTCGTGGTCATCATCTTCTTCGGCATCAGCCTGGCCATTGGACATCTGGTGGGCCGGCGGAATCCCTCTGCCGCCTTCGGGGCGTTCATGATCGGGTACGTGGTGAAGGTCGTTCTGCTGGGAGGTCTGGCCTTCGGTCTGGGCCTACCGGCGTGGACGGACGGAACCTGGCTGCTGGTCGGGGTCGTCTCGGCCGTGGTCATCTGGCAGGTAGTGGAGTTGCATGCCTTCTCCAAGCTGCGCCTGCAGCTGTACAACGACCCGATTCCCACCACCGACGCCGGAACCGGTGGGGCCTGATGTCCCCACCGAAAGGCGACAGCCCCCACGGCGGAGGGATCTCACCCTTCCGGGAGAACGTCAACTACATCGTTGGCGGGATCATCGCGTGGGGTTTGATAGGGTGGTTGTTGGACTTCTTGTTGCATGCCCGCTGGATCTGGTTGGTAGGTGCCCTTCTTGGAGCCGCCGCCGGATATTACCTGGCAGTCCTCCACCGAAAAGATCGTGCTTCCGGGCCGATTTCTGGTGCGGACGAGTAAGAACCAAAAAACTTCATCCGTTGGGAAACCTGAACGGCCTTCCAACGATTTTGCCCAATGACGGACACAGCAGAGAGGAACCGCGTTGATCGCGCTTGCGCTTCCGGCGGCCCCCGCAGAAGGTGGGTTCAAAGCCCCCGGCCTAGAGGACATGCACCTTCCCGAAATCATCCCGTGGGGAGCCGATTACGGCAGTGGCTTCGGCAAGCAGATGTTGCTGGTCATCCTGTCCGTCGTTCTCATTTCCTGGTTCTTCATGGCCACCTCGCGCCGTGGCAAGATCGTTCCGGGCAAATTTCAGTTCCTCGGCGAGATTTCGTACAACTTCGTCCGTAATTCGGTCGGCAAGGACATCATCGGGGAAAAGGACTTCAAGCCCTACGTCCCGCTGCTGATGAGCTTGTTCTTCTTCATTCTGATAAACAACCTCTTCGGGGTCGTCCCGATTTTCCAGCTGCCCACCACCTCGCATGTGGGCACCGCCTATGCACTGGCCGGCATCGTCTACGTGTACTGGATCTACCTCGGCTTCAAGAAGCACGGGATTGCCTACCTAAAGCTGTCAGTGGTCCCCTCGGGAGTCCCGAAGGCGATCCTGCCGCTGATCATCGTCATCGAGATCATCTCCAACTTCTTCGTCCGCCCGCTCACGCACAGTCTCCGTCTGTTTGCCACCATGCTCTCCGGACACCTCATCGTGATGCTCGCCGCAGCCGGTACGTCCTTCATGCTCGTGGAGGGAGGCGCCTTCCTCAAGGGCCTAGGCGTGCTGACTTTCGCCGGCGGCGTGGCCATGGGCCTCTTCGAAGTCCTCATCATGGCCCTCCAGGCCTACGTCTTCGTCCTGCTGACAGCCATCTACATCCAAGGCGCGTTGGTCGAAGAACACTAAGAACCATTCCCCTACGGGGGAACACCCTGTATCCAACACCCTGCCAACCGGCATTCTGAAAGGAACCAAATGGACATCTACGGCAGCCTCAACGCCATCGGCTACGGCCTCTCCGCAATCGGCGGTGCCATCGGCGTGGGCCTCGTCTTCGCCGCCTACATCAACGGCGTCGCACGTCAGCCCGAGGCACAGCGCGTGCTGCAGCCGATCGCCTTCCTCGGCCTGGCGCTGACTGAAGCCCTTGCCATCCTGGGCCTCGTCTTCGCCTTCATCTGGGGCCGCGTCTAAACTTCGGCTCCGTATTCGGAACCGAAGGTTAGAGTCTAAGAAAGACGGGTGAAACATGATCTACGCAGCAATTAGCGCGGCTGAGGGGAAAGTCAACCCCCTCGTCCCCAACGTGTGGGAAATCGCACTGACGCTGGTGACGTTCCTCGTTCTGCTGTACATCGTCAACAAGTTTGCCGTTCCGGCATTCGAGAAGACGTACAAGGAACGCTCAACAGCCATCGAGGGCGGGATCGCTAAGGCAGAAGCCGCACAGGCAGAAGCCAACGCAGCCCTCGAAGAGTACCGGCAGCAGCTGCTGGACGCCCGCACGGAAGCCAATCGCATTCGCGAGGAAGCCCGTGCGGAGGGGTCCAAGATCTTGGCCGACCTGAAGGAGAAGGCGGCGGCAGAGTCCGCACGCATCACCGATCAGGCGCAGGTCCAGATTGAAGCTGAACGCCAGGCAGCCGTCGTCTCCCTCCGTGGAGAAGTCGGAACGCTGGCAACCCAGCTGGCCAGCCGCATCGTGGGCGAGGCCCTCGACGACGATGCACGCTCGGCCCGCGTGGTTGACCGCTTCCTGAGCGACCTCGAAAACGAGCAGAGCGCAGGTGCATCGAACTAATGGCAGGTGTATCGAGCCACTCCCTGGCAGCGGCCCAGTCCGACCTTGAGGCGAAACTGCCGACGGTCGGGCTGCCGCTCGCCGAGGATCTCTTCGGCGTGTTGAGCATCATGGATTCCAATGCCGGCTTGCGCCGTGCCTTGACCGATCCAGCGCGCAGCACCGAGGAAAAGACCGCACTGACGTCCCGGCTACTGCGGGGCAAGGTCTCCGCGGAGGCCGAATCCATCGTGGCCGGCCTCGCCGGTTCCCGGTGGGGCTCGGCACGTGACATCGGAGATGCACTCGAAACGCTGGCCGCCACGGTGGCCATCAGCGTGGCTGAGCGCCAAGCAGAGGGACCAGCCGGTCTCGAAGCCCTGGAAGAAGACCTTTTCGGCTTCATCAGGGTTGTGGGGTCCAGTCATGATCTGCAGCGTGCGCTCGATGACCCGCAGGCCTCGGACGATGCCAAGCGCAAACTTGCGCTACGGGTATCCCCGCAGGCCGGCGAGGTCGCACGAGTCCTGATCGCCCAGGCTGTTCAGTCCCCTCGGGGTCTGAAGCCGGCGAATCTCGTGGAGAAGTTCGTGGAGTTGGTGGCCAAGCGCCAGCAGCGGTGGATTGCGCATGTCAGCGCCACCCGTCCGTTGACTGACGAACAGTTCAACCGACTGCAGGCAGGGCTCAACAAGCTCTACGGACGCGATCTGAAGATCAACGCCGCAGTGGATCCATCACTAGTTGGAGGTATCCGGGTAGTCGTCGGTGACGAGGTTGTTGACGCAACCGCAGCCACCCGGCTCGCGGAACTCCGTCGTCGGTTGGCCAGCTAGCCCTCCCCGTGCGGGAGGGTGGCTGTCCACCGACACCACAGACTGAAACAAACCCCGGTTTCCACCAGCACGACAGGTCGGAAACCACAATCTAGGAGAGCAGGGACTGCAGATGGCCGAATTGACCATCAACGCCGATGACGTCCGCAACGCCTTGACAGACTTCGCCGCGTCCTATGACCCGGGCAGCGCGGAGCGCGTCGAGGTCGGTCGCGTGACCACGGCTAGTGACGGCATCGCAAAGGTGGAGGGTCTTCCCTCCGTAATGGCCAACGAGCTTCTTCGTTTCGAAGACGGCACGCTGGGCCTGGCACAGAACCTCGACACCCGTGATATCGGCGTCGTCGTCCTGGGTGACTTCGCAGGCATTGAAGAAGGCCAGGAAGTCCACCGCACCGGTGAGATTCTCTCCGTGCCCGTGGGCGATAACTTCTTGGGTCGCGTCGTCGACCCGTTGGGCCAGCCCATCGACGACCTGGGTGACATTGTCCCCGAGGGCCGCCGCCCGCTGGAGCTCCAGGCTCCCGGCGTGACGCAGCGCCAGTCGGTTGGCGAGCCGATGCAGACGGGCATGAAGGCCATCGACGCCATGATTCCCGTCGGCCGTGGCCAGCGTCAGCTGATCATCGGTGACCGCCAGACGGGCAAGACCGCCCTGGCCGTCGACACGATCATTAACCAGAAGGACAACTGGGCTTCCGGGGATGTCACGAAGCAGGTGCGTTGCATCTACGTGGCCATCGGCCAGAAGGCCTCCACCATTGCCGCTGTCCGCCAGTCGCTCGAAGAGCACGGCGCCATGGAGTACACCACCATCGTGGCCTCCCCGGCATCGGACCCTGCAGGCTTCAAGTACTTGGCACCGTACGCCGGCTCGGCCATCGGCCAGCACTGGATGTACGGCGGCAAGCACGTTCTGGTGGTCTTCGACGACCTGTCCAAGCAGGCCGAAGCCTACCGCGCCGTCTCCCTGCTGCTGCGTCGTCCGCCGGGACGCGAGGCCTACCCGGGCGATGTGTTCTACCTGCACTCCCGCCTGCTGGAACGTTGTGCCAAGCTCTCCGACGAGCTCGGTGCCGGCTCGATGACCGGTCTGCCGATCATCGAAACCAAGGCGAACGACGTGTCGGCCTACATCCCGACCAACGTCATCTCCATCACCGACGGGCAGATCTTCCTGCAGTCGGACCTCTTCAACGCCAACCAGCGTCCGGCAGTCGACGTGGGCATCTCGGTGTCCCGTGTCGGTGGTTCGGCGCAGACGAAGGCCATGAAGAAGGTTTCGGGCACACTGAAGCTGGAACTGGCACAGTACCGGGATATGCAGGCATTCGCCATGTTCGCCTCGGACCTGGACGCCGCGACCAAGCAACAGCTGACCCGTGGTGCTCGCCTGATGGAACTGCTCAAGCAGGGCCAGTACGCCCCGTACCCGGTTGCCGAGCAGGTTGCTTCGGTCTGGGCCGGAACGAACGGCCACCTGGACGCCGTCCCCGTTGAGGACGTCCGCCGCTTCGAGAAGGAATTCCTCGAGTACCTGCGCAACCGCACCGACGTGTTGACCACCATCACCCAGACGGGCAAGTTGGAAGAGTCCACCTTCGAGGCGCTGAACACCGGCATCGAGGACTTCAAGCAGGGCTTCTTCGGCCAGGGTGAGCAGTTGGTTGGCCCCGGGCACGAGGAGCACGACGCCCTTGGCGAAGAGAACGTCGACCAGGAAAAGATCGTCAAGCAGAAACGCTGACGTTCTCCGTGAGGTGGTGCCGCAGCCCGCGGGCTGCAGCACCACCACCACGGACTAGGAAAGGATAAACATGGGAGCCCAGATTCGGGTCTACCGCCAGAAGATTGCCTCGACCTCGTCGATGGGCAAGATCTTCAAGGCGATGGAACTGATCGCCACTTCCCGCATCGGCAAGGCACGCAGCCGTGTTTCGGCTTCAATGCCCTACGCCCGTGCGATCACCCGTGCCGTTTCTGCCGTCGCGTCCCAGTCCGAGGTCGAACACCCGCTGACCACTGAGCCGGAGCAGGTCCGCCGCTCGGCCGTGTTGGTGATGACCTCCGATCGCGGCTTGGCCGGTGCCTATTCGGTCAGTGCGATCAAGCAGGCAGAATCGTTGATCGAGCTGCTGCATGGCGAAGGTAAGGAAATCAGCACCTACGTCGTCGGCCGCAAGGCCCAGGCCTACTACGACTTCCGCAACCGTGAATACACACGGGTGTGGACCGGGGATACCGACGCTCCGAAGTTCGAAACCGCTCAGGAGATCGGCGAGGCGCTGTTGGAGGCCTTCAATACGCCGTACGAGGAAGGCGGTGTGGAGGAAATCCACGTCGTTTTCACGCAGTTCAAGTCCATGGTCCTCCAGGAGCCGACGGTCATCCGTCTACTGCCCTTGGAAGTCGTGGAGGAAGAAGTGCGACACGAGAGCGATCTGCTGCCGCTGTACGAGTACGAGCCGGAACCGGAACAGGTTCTGGACGCACTCCTGCCGCGCTACATCGAATCCCGCATCTTTGCAGCCATGCTGCAGGCGGCCGCATCGGAACTGGCAGCCCGCCAGCGCGCGATGAAGGCAGCCGGGGACAACGCCAACGAGTTGATCAAGAAGTACACGCGACTTCGGAACAACGCCCGTCAGGCCGAGATTACCCAGGAACTGTCGGAAATCGTGGCAGGCGCCGACGCGCTCAGCGCGTAGCAGCCGGCCGATCACCATTTACCCCCACGCTCTAGAGATACAAGCGAAGTGAGAGAGATGACTGCCCAACTAAACGAGCAGGGAACCGCCGCCGCAGCCCCGGGTGCAACCGGGCGCATCGCGCGCGTCACTGGCCCGGTCGTCGACGTCGAATTCCCGGCCGATGCCCTTCCCTCCCTGTACAACGCCCTGACCGCAGATATCACGCTTAACGGCGAGACCCACACGGTCACCTTCGAAACCAGCCAGTACCTTGGCGACGACCTGGTCCGCGCGATTTCGCTGCAGGCCACCGACGGACTCGTCCGCGGTGCCGTCGTCCAGGACACCGGCGCCTCGATTTCCGTGCCTGTCGGCGACGTCGTCAAGGGACACATCTTCAACGTGCTCGGCGAACCGCTCGACGTTCCGGCGTCCGAGCTGGAGATCACCGAACGCTGGCCCATCCACCGCGGGGCCCCGGCCTTCGCCACCCTGGAAGCCTCCACGGAGATCCTCGAAACCGGTATCAAGTCCATTGACTTGCTCACCCCCTACATCCAGGGCGGCAAGATCGGCCTGTTCGGTGGTGCCGGTGTCGGCAAGACCGTGCTGATCCAGGAAATGATCACCCGTGTGGCCCGGAACTTCGGTGGTACCTCGGTCTTCGCCGGTGTCGGCGAGCGGACCCGTGAGGGCAACGACCTCTGGGTTGAAATGGAGGAATCGGGGGTCCTGAAGGACACCGCCCTGGTCTTCGGCCAGATGGATGAGCCGCCGGGAACGCGTCTGCGCGTGGCCCTGTCGGCTTTGACCATGGCGGAGTACTTCCGCGATGTGCAGAACCAGGACGTGCTGCTGTTCATCGATAATATCTACCGCTTCACGCAGGCAGGTTCCGAGGTGTCGACCCTGTTGGGCCGCATGCCCTCGGCCGTGGGCTACCAGCCCAACCTGGCAGATGAGATGGGTACCCTCCAGGAGCGCATCACCTCCACGAAGGGCCACTCCATCACCTCGATGCAGGCCATCTACGTCCCCGCGGATGACTACACCGACCCGGCGCCTGCCACGACCTTCGCGCACTTGGATGCGACCACGGAACTCTCCCGTGAAATCGCCTCCCGTGGCCTGTACCCGGCCATTGACCCGCTGACGTCTACCTCGCGCATCCTGGATCCCCAGTACGTGGGCCAGGAGCACTACGACACCGCAGTTCGGGTCAAGTCGATCCTGCAGAAGAACAAGGAACTCCAGGACATCATCGCGATCCTGGGTGTCGACGAACTCTCCGAAGAAGACAAGATTGTCGTCTCGCGGGCCCGTCGTATCCAGCAGTTCCTGTCGCAGAACACCTACACCGCCAAGCAGTTCACCGGCGTTGACGGCTCGACCGTGTCGATCAAGGACACCATCGAGGGCTTCAAGGCCATCTGCGACGGCGACCTGGACCACATTGCCGAACAGGCGTTCTTCAACATCGGCGGTCTGGACGACGTCGAGCGCCAGTGGGCCGAGATCCAGGGCAAGAGCAAGTAGCCATGGCCGAACTCGAAGTCGAAATCGTTGCCGCGGACCACTTCGTGTGGTCCGGGGCAGCGTCCCTGGTCAAGGCACGCACCAGCGATGGCGAGATCGGCGTCATGCCCGGGCATAGCCCGGTCCTGGCGGTTCTCGCGGCAGGCGAGCTGGCCATCGTGCCCTCAAATGGTGAGCGGTTCACGGTCCAGGCCGACGGCGGTTTCTTCTCGGTCGACAAGGACCGGGTTGTTATCGTGGCTGACAATGCGCAGCTCGACGATACCGCCACGGTAGGAAACCGATAGTCCGCCCTTGAAAGACATCGGCATTCCCGTCATCATTCTGGCTGTTGCCTTGCTGTTGTTCTTGATGATGTTGGGTGCCATGGGATTGCGTCGCCATCAGTTGCGGCGTGCCTTGGGTACCTTCGACGCCTCCATCTCCACGTCTTCAGGGAAGTGGATGATGGGGGTTTGTCGTTATACGGGGACCGATCTGGAATTCCTACGGTTGTTCTCGGTCACACCGGTGCCCCTGTACCGGTATGCCAGGACATCACTGGAACTCATCGGGTGGCGGGAATCCGAAGGCGAGGAACGAATACGTATCCAGCCGGGGGCAGTCGTTGTTGACCTGACCGCGGAAGGCGTACCGATCCTCTTGGCCATGGACTATGGCTCCTATACGGGCCTCCGCAGCTGGATCGAGGCCGGCCCGGTGGCCGGTGTCGGCACCTGGCGCTGATCCTGCTCACACCCCGGACCGAAGAATGGCGCGCATCCCGTGAAAAACGGGGTGCGCGCCATTCTTATTTCGGCTGGCTGACCGGCCGGTGGCCGGGCGGCCCTCTAGATTCCTGTGACTCCCGTGGCCTGGGGGCCCTTGGCACCCTGACCGATCTCGAACTCGACCCGCTGGTTTTCCTCCAGCGTGCGGAAGCCGTTGCTCTGGATTTCCGAGTAGTGGACGAACACATCGCCGTCAGCTTCGTCCGGCGTGATGAAGCCGAAGCCCTTCTCAGCGTTGAACCACTTCACGGTGCCCTGCGCCATGTATATCTCCTCATTGATGTGAAACTAACCGCACACGGCGTCTTGCCGCGTCCGGACGGTACCGAAGTGAGAAGATGCCGACGGGGCCGGCGGTGCTTCACACCCGCAACCTGCTTTGCGGGCATGTACATGACCAACACAAAGACTGAGTTGATCATCACACATCAATGTGAGGTATTCAACGGCAAAAGGCCATGTGGCGGGGGATTACCCGCGATTCGGAGCCAGTTCGACCCCATCGCGGTAGACCTTCAGGAGCCGGAAATGGCGATCCACGATGACGGCGTCGGCGCTGAAGCCGATGCCCAGGGCGCCGACCTCATCGGTGAGACCCACCAATTCGGCGGGGACCGAGGTCGCTGAAAGCACCGCCTGCTCGAGGGGCACACCGCCCTCGACGGCGCTGCGGACCACATCCAACATGGTGGCGGTTCCACCGGCGAGGGAGTTTCCTTCGGCCAACCGGGCGGCGCCATCGGAGACCACGACGTCCTGCGGGCCCAGGGTGTACTGCCCATCGGGCAGGCCGGTAGCGGCCATGGAATCGGTGACCAACACGATGGCTTCGGGGCCCAGCAGCACGAACATCGCCCGGACGATCGCCGGGTCCAGGTGTACGCCATCGGCGATCAGCTCGACGACGGCCTTGCCAGCGGCAGCAGCCTCGAGGCAGGCGGCTACCGGGCCGGGGGAGCGGTGGTGCATCGGGGGCATCCCGTTGAACAGGTGGGTCACGGTGGCGCGTTCGGTATAGCCATCGAAGCCGGCCGAGGAGAGTTCCTCGACGGCCACGTCGAGGGATGAGGTGACCGTGGCCGCGTCGGCGTTGGTATGCCCGAGTGAAGGGAGGACTCCGTGGGAAACGAGCTGCTCCACCAATGCGTCGGAGCCGGCGAGCTCTGGAGCGTAGGTCATGGTGCGCAGCTGGCCCCTCGCGGCGGCGACCAGTTCGTCGACGAAGGCAGGGTCAGGAGCAGAGAGTAGTGAGGGGTCCTGGGCTCCACAGCGGACGGTGGAGAGGAACGGGCCCTCGGCGTGGATTCCGGCGATGACCTCGCGTTCGGCGAAATCGGCCAGCACTGTTGCGGCGGAGAGCATATCGGCCCGGGTGGCGGTCACCAAGGAGGCGAGCAACGTCGTCGTCCCGGAGGCGTGCAGAAACGTGATGGATCGAGCTGCGGCTTCGGCGTCACCGCTGGGGAAGTCTCCACCGGCGGCCCCGTGGCAATGGACATCGACGAGTCCGGGCAGGATCGTCGCCCCGGAGGGCAACTGCACATCGGGATGGGAGGAAGAGTCCGGCCAGTGGGCGAATTCCTCGGCGGTGCCGACAAAGGCGATGCGGTCGCCTTCGAAGGCAATCACGGCGTCGTCCAGGATGCTACCTCCGGTGACGGCACGGCCGCGCAGTGACAGCCGGGTGGGTTCTTCGGTTGAAGTCATGCCCCCAGCATAGTTTCTGCCCGGCGGGCGACCTAGATGGGGGCCGCGGGTGAAGCTGGACTCCGCTGGAGTCGGGGACTCAGAACAGCCGGGAAGCGCTGTCATCGACCCCACGCATGGCGTCGTAATCCAGGGTCAGGCATTCGATTCCGCGGTCCGTGGCCAGGGTGCGTGCCTGGGGTTTGATCTGCTGTGCCGCGAAGATCCCGCGTACCGGTGCCAGCAGCGGATCCCGGTTCATCAGTTCCAGATAACGGGTGAGCTGTTCGACGCCATCGATATCGCCACGGCGTTTGAGCTCGATCGCCACGGTCGAGCCCTCGGCATCACGGGCCAGGATATCCACCGGCCCGATCGCGGTCATATATTCGCGACGTACGAGCTTGAATCCCTCGCCCACGGTATGGATCTGTTCGGCCAGCAGCCGCTGCAGGTCGGCTTCGACGCCATCCTTGATCAGGCCGGGATCGGTACCGAGGTCATGGCTGGAATCGTGCAGGACCTCGTGGATCCTGATCACCAGGTGGTCGTCGACCTTGGAGTGTTGGACACGCCAGGTCTCCACGACGCCCTCGGCTGCGGCATCCTCGTCGGCCGGGGCGATATGCATGGTCGCCGGTGGGCTCATCCAGTTCAACGGCTTATAGGAGCCGCCGTCCGAGTGGATGAGGACGGAGCCGTCGGCCTTGACCATGAGCAGGCGGGTCGCCAACGGCAGATGGGCACGCAGACGGCCCAGGTAATCGACTGAGCAACGAGCTATCACTAAACGCACATCCAGCACTCTACCGTCCGATCCGGTAGCTGGCATTCCCGGAGGAGCGATAGAAAGCGATACGATCGCGAACATGCCCCGTTCCAACCGCCCGCGCCGCCCCCAGCGTCAGGCCCGCCCCAATAAATGGGCGCAAGCCGATCAGCGTCGGGACGGGGAAAACGAGGGCTTCAAGGGCCCGGGCCTGTCGATTCCATCGTTGCAGAGCGCACCGGATGGCCAATGGCATGTGCGGCGTATTTCGGCCGCCCGGGCCGGTAAGAACTACACCTGCCCGGGGTGCCATCGCACGATTGATCCGGGGATTGAGCATATCGTCGCCTGGCGGGCGGACCATTGGAGCGGCGAGGAGGCATCGGCAGCTTCGCGGCGCCACTGGCACCTGAAATGCTGGAGCGGCCGCAGCTTCCGTTACTAACGGAGGCCCCTCATGCGGAGGCGATTCGGCTGGGCCTGTTGAGAAGCGGGGCGTGCGGGGGGCTAGCGCCGTTCCTGCCGGGCCATGAAGACCTCGCGGATCAGCAGAATCGCGGAAGCCGCCAGCGGGATGGCCATCAGGGCGCCGACGATGCCCATCAGCGTCCCCCCGGCGATGACGGCGATGACGGCGACGGCACCGGGAACCGCGACGGTGCGTTGCATGACCCGGGGGGAGATGAAGTAGGCCTCGAACTGCAGGTAGCCGAAGTAGAAGATGGCATAGACCACCGCCGTCTCCCAGCCCACCGTCAGGGCGATCAGTGACACCAGGATCCCGGCAATGACGGCCCCGACCAGGGGGATGAAGGCCAGGACGACGACGACCAGCGCCAGGAGCAGCGAATAGGGGACGCCGACGATCGACATGATGATGAAGGCGTAGAGGGCGTTGAGCAAGGCAACAATGGCCTGACCCATCACGTAGTTACCGACGCTGTTGGAGATCTGCTCGGAGAGCAGCTCCACGCGTTCGCGTTTGGAGCGCGGGGCCAACCGATAGAACCAGGACTTGAGCCCGGGCAGTGCCGCCAGGATATAGATGGCCAGTACCAGCACGATCAGCGTACCGAACAGCCCCTGGGCTACGACGCTGCCCACCCCGATGACCCCGCCGAAGACTCCTCCCAGGGCATCGGTGTTCTGGAAGAACTTATCGACTTCTTCGGTGATCCGTTCGCGGACCTGGAACTGTTCATCGACGGTGGTGAAGAAATCGGAGTTCAGGAAGCTGTCGACGATATCCGGGGCCTTCTCGACGAAGGCGGTGGTCTGCTTGACGATCGTGGGGATGAGGATGCCCACCGCTCCACCGAAAATGACGGCCAGCAACAGCATGGCCGCGAGCACGCCTACCGGGCGGGGGACCCGGTGGCGTTCCAGATACCTGACAATCGGATCCAAGCCCAGAGCGATGAACAGCGCGATCGCGATCCAGACCAGCAACGAGCCGACGTTGGTCAGGATGAAGTAGAGCAGCAGCGCCAATCCGACGCCGACACTGAACATGAACCCGGTAAAGACCGGATGGCGGACCCCCGGGACGCCGATCGCGGGTTCAGGGTCGTCGCCGTGATCCGATGGAGGGCGGTTCGAATCCGCAGTGGTGATCTTCAGGAAGCGCAGCAAACGACTCAGGAACGACGGCGGCCGTGTTTCGGCGGCAGCGGTCCCCGAGCCGGGGGGCTGCTGGGAAGCGATGCTCTCGGCGCGCGGACCATCCGGTACACCGTCGTCGGTGCCGAGGGTGGATTCGCCGTCTTCCGGGGTGGCGTTGCTCTCCTTCATCACGAGCTTGAGCCTACCTTCCGGGCGTCATTCAGCGGGTGTTTCCCCTCCGGGGGACCAACACATCACGTGCTCCGGAACACAGGTGGGAACCGCTGGGGTAACCGATTCGTTATCATTGGAGTGCGGTCAGGCTGCAACTGTGCCCGACCACAACCGAGGCCGATCATCGACCCCCATTTTTGTTAGGTGTAATTACGTGCGAATCTTCATTGCTGCGATCTCCATATTATTGGGCGCCCTGGCCCTGGTGGTGGGGATCGGGCAGCGGACCTTCTGGGCACCGCCCGAGACCGTGACGGCGACTGTGCAGACCGAACTGAAGGATGCTCCGCTGACCGTGGTCGAGCCCGGTGTCGCGGAAATCGAGGACCGTCCAGTTGATGTCACGATCGAAGCCGACGGTGAGTTCACCGCGGCACTGGGGCGTAGTTCCGACGTCGACGCCTGGGTCGGCAAGGCAGCCCATAACACCATTTCGGGTATCGATAGTGAAGCCATGTCCCTGACGGCCGAGCATTCCAAGGGAGAGGCCAAGGTCCCGAACCCTAAGAACTCGGACCTCTGGGTCGCTTCCGAATCCGCTGATTCGCATATGGTCCACCGCTGGACCGAGCCGGATGAGGGCGATTGGTCGCTCTTGCTGGCCGCTGACGGGACGAAGGCCGCTCCCACCGAAATCACCGTTTCTTGGGAGAACGACGCCACCGCACCGTTCTCGATCCCGCTGATCATCGTCGGTTCCCTGCTGGTCCTCTTCGGCCTGGCCACCGTTCTGGTCGGACGCCGTGGGCGAGGACAAGGCCCGGAGGGCTCAGGCTCCACCGGCGGCGGTTCGACGGCCCCGACCGCAGGCTCAGGAACCGGCTCATCGACGCTCCAGCGCACGGCTACGGTCGTTGCTGCGGCAGCATTGGTCCTGGTTCCCGCGGGGCCGGCTTCCGCTGCCACCAACAGTGCCTCGGACTCTCCTTCCGAATCCAGTGTGGCGCAGGACCAGGAAGGCGCGGGGTCCTACGCCGTGCTGCAGGAAGACCAGCTTGACCGTATTCTGGAATCCATCTCGGATACCGTCTCCAGCGGGGATAAGGCACGCGATGCCAAGAAGCTGACGGCCCGTGTCGGCGGGGATGCCCTGTCGTTGCGCAAAACCAATTATTCCCAGCGAAGCGACGGATTGAAGATCCCCGCACCGGGCACCGTGGCTGCGGCGCCGATCCGTTCGGCAGCGGTGACCACCACGACCAAATGGCCGCGTACCGCGATGATCGTGACGCAGGCCAAGGACGCGAAGATCCCGCGGGTTCTGGTGCTCAAGCAGGATGATCCCCGCGCGAACTACAAACTCATCAATGAGGTCTCCATGCTCCCCGGTTCGGAGTTCCCGGGGTTGGCCGTGGGCGATACCTCGGTGCGTACCTTGGGCGTCAAGGACGGATCGCTCATGTCGCCTCCGGCGACCGCTGCCAAGGATCTCGCGACCTTCCTGGGTGATGCGAAGTCCAAGAAGAAGAGCCAGTTCGCGGAGAGCGCCTTCATCACGGCCACCCAGAAGGGACAGGCCAAGGAGATCAAGGAAAATAAGAACGCCAAGATCAAGTACGAACATGCTGTCGACGCGAAGTCCCTCGAGGTGCTATCCACTCCCAACGGCGGCGCGCTGGTCAGCGGTCAATTGACGAGCACCATGACGGCCACCCCGAAGGAAGAGGGAGGCACCGTGAAATTGGATGACGCCAGCGCCAAGCTCGCCGACGCCAAGACCACCAAAAAGGGTGTGGTGACCACGTCCGCCGAGCCCGTGGTCTTCTATATTCCCGGGAAGGACAGCAAGGACAAGATCCGCCTCATTGCGGGGGAGTCGGCCTTGGTGTCTTCCAAGGTGAAGTAGTCCTCGTGGTCCACGGTTGCCCATTGGGCACCCGAACGAGGCAGACCATAAGGTAGGGGCATGAGCAATACCGAACCAGCAGCAGCTTCCAGCCGCGGCGCCGTTGATCTCTCGGGACTCGGCGCCCAGAACCCGCAGGACGCCCAGGTACCGGGCGCCGAGCACGCCCCGGCAGCGCCGGGCGGGCCGCCACCGCCCGCCGCAGAGGGGGCGACGTGGGCCGCCTCGGTGAACCAGCAGGAATTCACCCAACTGGTCCAAGTCTCCAACACGGCGCCCGTTGTCGTCTCGCTGGGCACCGGTGCTTCCCCGGCCTCGGCGAAGTTGGACGCGACACTGCGCGAGCTCATCGACGGCTATGCCGGCCGACTGGTCCTGGCGTTGGTGGACACCGACCGGGAACCGGCGATTGCGCAAGCCTTCAGGGTCCAGCAGGTCCCTGCCGTGGTGGCCTTGCTCAATGGCCAGCCCGTTCCGCTGTTCCAAGGCGACGCGGCCCCCGAGCAGATTGCTTCACTGCTGCAAGAACTCCTCCAACTCGGGGTCCAACACGGCGTCACCGGGACGGTGCCGCCCTTTGGTGCGCCCCAGGCGGAGCAGCCGGTTCCGCCCCTGCACCAAGAGGCGATGGACGCCATCGACGCCGGAGACTATGCCGGGGCCATTGCCGCCTACCGTAAGGCATTGGCCGAGAAACCCAACGACGACGATGCCCAGACCGGACTGCAGCATGTCGAGCTACTCCAGCGCACAGCCTTCTCCGACCTCGATTCGGCCCGCAAAGCAGCAGCTGACAACCCCGAAGGCATCGACGAACAGCTGGCAGTCGCCGATCTGGATGTCCTGGGAGGCCATGTCGAAGATGCTTTCGCCCGGCTCGTTTCCTTGGTGGGGCGCACAGCAGGGGAAGACCGTGAGCGAGTCCGTGCCCGGCTGGTTTCGCTGTATGCAGTGGTCGGAGCCCAGGACGAGCGTGTCGTGAAGTCACGACAAAAGCTGGCGCGCGTCCTGTTCTAGCACTGGTCTCCCGCGGCTCGGCGGGATCTACCCCTGAAGGCTGACGGGGTGATTCAGCCATGAGGATGATGCCCGCGGCAGGGGCCCACTGTTAGGTTCGGAGCATGAACTCCGAACTCGACCCGTCGACGGCCCCCGCCATCAGCCTGCGTGGCCTGGGCAAGCGTTACGGCCAGAAGATCGCCGTCAACGGGATCAGCCTTGATGTGCCCTCAGGCTCCTTCTATGGGCTCGTCGGCCCCAACGGCGCCGGGAAGACGACCGCGCTCTCCATGGCCACCGGGATGCTGCGCCCCGATGCCGGACAGGCATGGGTCCATGGGGTGGACGTCTGGAAGGATACGCGCCGTGCCAAATCACTGCTCGGTGTTCTGGCTGACGGGGTTCGGCTCTTTGACCGGCTCAGCGGACGCCAGCTGGTGACCTATGCCGGTCTGCTGCGCGGTATGGATGCCGCCACGGTGGACGAACGAACCGATGACCTGTTGCGGGTCCTGGACCTGTCCGACGCCGGTGGGAAACTTGTCGTGGACTACTCCGCGGGCATGACCAAAAAGATTGCCCTGGCCACCGCCCTGATTCATTCCCCCCGAGTGCTGGTCCTTGACGAACCCTTCGAAGCCGTCGATCCGGTATCGGCGGCGAATATTCGGGACATCCTCGCCGACTATGTGGGCCACGGAGGAACCGTTGTGGTCTCCAGCCATGTGATGGACCTGGTCCAGCGCATGTGCTCCCATGTCGCGATCATTTCCGACGGCAACCTGCTCGCCGCCGGAACCGTGGACGAGGTCCGCGGTGAGGGAAGCCTCGAGGACACCTTCGTGAACATGGTCGGTGGCCGCGCCGAAGGAGGAGGGCTCTCGTGGTTGCACACCTCCTGAAGCTGAAGCTGGCGCTGCTGCGCAACGGTTTCAAACGCAGCCCGTGGCAGCTCGTGGGCGTCATCATCGGGGGGATCTACGGCCTCGGGCTGGCGGTGCTGCTCTGCGTGGGGATGTTCGCCCTGGGCGACCAACCCGCCGAATTGATCACCACCGTCGTCGTGCTGGCCGTCTCGCTGATCACCCTGGGCTGGGCAATCATCCCGGTACTGCTCTCGGGAGTGGATCTGACGCTGGATCCCTCACGGTTCTCGGTCTACCCCATCCCGCCGCGGCAACTGGTGATCGGCCTGCTGCTGAGCGGTTTCATCGGTGTCCCAGGGCTGGTGATGCTGCTGCTCTTCGCCGGTCAGGGACTGGCCTGGCGGGCCAATGCAGGACTGGCGCTGGTCGGCATCCTCTGCGGCATCCTGGCGGCGCTCAATGCCTTGGCCGTCTCCCGGCTGGCCGTCACCGCAGCCACGGCGCTGACGTCGAACCGGCGGTTCCGTGAACTGGGGATGATCCTGCTGTTCGTGCCGCTGATCATGCTCGGGCCCATCCTCCAGACGGCGACAGAAGGGCTCGAAGCGGGCCTGGGCTGGCTGCCCGATATCTCGGCGGTACTGGCCTGGACGCCGCTGGGCGCCTTCGCCGCCGTCCCGGGGGACGTGGCCATCGGGGCCTGGGGTCTGGCGGCCGCCAGGCTGGTGCTTTCGCTGGCCTATCTGGTGGCGATCATCTGGGCGTGGAAGACGGTGCTCGCCCGGGCCCTGGAAACCCCGCCCCAGCAGTCGGGCGGGAGCCGCGCCGTTTCCGGCCTGGGCGTCGCCTTCCGGTTGTTCCCGGCCACCCCATGGGGTGCGGTGGCCTCACGGTGCCTGACCTACTGGATGAAGGACCCCCGCTACGCGATGAGCATTATCTTCGTTCCGCTGGTCCCGATACTGATCTGGTTCTGGTCCTCACAGGGTGGCAATTACACGGCCATGCTGTACTTGGCCCCCATCATCGCCGTGCTGCTGGCCTTCAGCATCTCGGCGGATATCTCCTATGACAACACCGCGTTCTCGCTGCACGTGCTCACCGGACTGCGCGGATTCGACGATCGGCTGGGACGGGTGGCCGCCTCGGCGGTCTTCGCCGTGCCGATCGTTCTGCTGGCCGCGATCCTGCCGGCGGCGTTGCTGGGGGAAACGGCACTGCTGCCTGCCATCCTCGGGCTCTCGATCGGGGCCCTGGGAACCGGCTGGGCGGTCTCGAGCATCGCCTCGGCCCGCTACACCTATGCGGTCCCGCTGCCCGGGGACAACCCGATGAAGACGCCCCCGGGTACCGGGGCCCGCATGGCCGTCACTCAGCTGGCGACGTTCGGGTCCACGATCGTCCTGATGCTGCCCGAAATCATTCTGCATATCGTCTTCCTGGTCACCGGGCAGGAGCTCTACGCCTGGCTCGTGCTGATCGCCGGCGTCGTTCTCGGGGCCCTGATGCTGGTTGCGGGACTGCGGATCGGCGGACGCTGGTTCGATTCCAGGACCCCGGAACTGATGCAGGCCACCGTACTGAACCGTTAGGGACGTGGGGAGTTGGTAGACTGGGGGCATGACGATGCCTGCAGATCCGTTTGAAAACGACCCCAACGACCCTGGCCAGGGCGGCGGCACCGCGACCATTGAGCGTGAAGAGCTGCGCGAACACATCGAGCCCGGTGATAGTGAGCGTTTTGCTCACTATGTGCGTAAGGAAAAGATCATGGAGTCGGCGTTGACCGGCGAACCAGTGATCGCGTTGTGCGGCAAGGTCTGGGTTCCGGGACGGGACCCGAATAAATTTCCTGTCTGCCCGGAGTGCAAGGAAGTCTACGAAGGCATCCGTTCCCCGAAGGATGGCGGCGGCAAGGACGACAAGAAATAGGCCTCCGCTGGTAGAGGGCCGCTCCTGCTCCAGGGCGGGCGGCGGCAGGGCAAGGTGACGTACCGATCAGGTGTCGTCCCGTGTCGGTGGAACGGGCCGTGTGCCGACCGCCATAAGATTGTTTTTTCTTTCCGGCCGTTCGCGGCCGATTTTTCCTGCCACCGAGTATTTGAGGAGGTTGGCTGTGGGCGATGCCCTGTTCAGTCTGGGCGAGTCCATGCCACCGGCATATCCGGAACGTGCGGCGTGGGGAACGGCAACGAAGCTACGTCAGTGGCAGGCCGAAGCGTTGGAGAAGTACTTCGAAAGCAAACGTCAGGACTTCCTCGCCGTGGCGACCCCCGGCGCCGGCAAGACGACCTTTGCCCTTCGTGTTGCCGCGATGCTGGTCGAGGCGGGAACCATCAACCGGATCACCGTCGTCGCCCCGACCGAGCACCTCAAGAGCCAGTGGGCCGATGCCGCAGCACGAATCGGCTTGGCGCTGGACCCGAACTTCAAGAACGCAGACGGGCGCCACGGAGCCGATTTCATCGGCGTGGCCGTCACGTACGCCCAGGTGGCCAGCAAGCCGTTGCTGCACCGGGCCAAGACCGAAGCCGCCCGCACCCTGGTCATCCTCGATGAGATCCACCATGGCGGTGACGCCCTGAGCTGGGGCGACGGTATTCGTGAAGCCTTCGAACCGGCGACCCGTCGCCTGGCCCTGACCGGGACTCCCTTCCGCTCCGATACAGCGGCCATCCCCTTCGTGGAATACATCGAGGACGCCGAGGGCATCCGTCGTTCCAAGGCCGACTACACCTACGGCTATGGCGACGCGTTGAAGGACCACGTCGTGCGACCCGTCATTTTCATGGCCTATTCCGGCCAGATGCGCTGGCGCACTTCGGCGGGGGAGGAAATGGAAGCCCAACTCGGGGAGGGCTTCACCAAGGACATCACTGCCCACGCGTGGCGGACGGCATTGAACCCCGACGGCGAATGGATTCCTTCGGTCCTCGCTGCCGCGGACCGCCGGTTGACCGAAGTGAGGCATACCGTTCCCGATGCAGGCGGCCTCGTCATTGCCACGGACCATGCCGACGCCAAGGCCTATGCTGCCCAACTGAAGAAGATCACCGGAGAGAAGGTCACCACGATCCTCTCCGACGATGCGAAGGCGTCCTCCAAGATCGAGGCCTTCACCGAAAGCAACGACCGCTGGATGGTGGCGGTGCGGATGGTCTCCGAGGGGGTTGACGTTCCACGCTTGGCCGTCGGCGTCTACGCCACCTCGACCTCGACGCCGCTGTTCTTCGCCCAGGCCGTTGGACGTTATGTGCGTTCGCGTAAACGCGGTGAAGTCGCCTCGATGTTCCTGCCGTCCGTGCCGATCCTGATGGCGTTGGCGAACCAAATGGAACTTGAGCGGGACCATGCACTCGATCGGCCCGAGAAGCATGTGGACGACCCGGATTTCATCCCCGAGGAAGATCTCATGGACGAGGCCAACCGCGAGGAGAAGGCCTCCGATGAACTGAATAAGCAGAAGTTCGAGGCCCTGGACTCCCGCGCATCCTTTGACCGGGTCCTTTACGACGGCGGTGAATTCGGAACAGGGGCCATGCTCGGTTCCGAAGATGAACAGGACTTCCTGGGCATCCCCGGTTTGCTCGACGCCGATCAGGTGGGGGCACTGTTGCGTCAACGCCAGCAGGAACAAGTCACCCGCCGTGGTCGCAATAACGGGGCGCCCGCCGCCCCGGCTGAGGAACAGTCAGTCACCGACCACCGCCGACTCACCGAACTACGCAGCCAACTCTCCAAGAACGTCTCCGCGTGGGCCGCCCGCACCGGGACGCCACACGGGGTAGTGCATAACAAACTGCGCGAAGTGTGTGGCGGACCAGCTGTCGCCCAAGCCAATGCGGATCAGCTCACCCGGCGCCTGGATAAGCTGCAGGGCTGGTTCGTCGGCAAGCGCTGAGACTCGCCAGGGTTTCACGGACACGACGGTCAGGAGAACAGCATCGATGTCTGAACGTCCTCGTTTAGTTCCCGCCAGCTATGTCGTTTTTCGTCGTGCCGATCAGGTCTTGCTGCAATTGAGACAAGGCACCGGATACATGGACGGCTGCTGGGCGGCGGCCGCTGCCGGTCATCTCGAAGCGGGGGAGTCCGCCGTCCTGGCGGCAGTGCGCGAAGCCCAGGAGGAACTGGGGATCACTATTGATCCAGAGCAACTGGTCCCGCTGACCACGATGCACCGCTCCAACGGGGCAACAGCTCTGGACGGGCAACGGGTGGATTTCTTCTTCAGCTGCGAGTTGTGGCACGGAGAACCGCGGCTCATGGAACCTGATAAAGCTGCCGATCTGGGCTGGTTCCTGCTGGATGGCCTACCTCATGCAACGGTTCCGCACGAACGCTACGTCCTGGAACGTCTAGCAGCGGGCCTGCCGAGTCTGACGACGTTCGGCTTCGACACGGTTTGAGACGACGCGGCGGATGCTGCTATTCCCCGGTGGTCCCGTCGAGGCACTCGCGGAGCAGGTCGGCGTGTCCGTTATGTCGGGCGTATTCCTCGATGAGGTGCAGGAAGATCCAGCGCAGCGTCACGGCTTCGCCATCCCGGCGACGAACCGAGACCTCATCCAGGGACTCATGGGCCCGCGCGATCTCGCGGCTGGTCGTGATGGCCTCGTCCAAGACGGAGACTTCGTGGCGGACTTCCTCCGACGCCGTCGCCGCCAGCGGATCGAACCCATGATGGTCACCATCCGGGTTTTCTGCCGTGCAGTAGAGATCTGATGGATCGCGGCCGGCGAAGACGTCGGCGAACCAATAGCGCTCGACCTCCGTGAGGTGGCGGAGCAGACCACGCAGGCTCAAAGTCGAGGGCGGTACTGCTCGCTGGCCCAACTGTTCCGCGCTCAGACCAACGCACTTGGTCAGCAAGGTCGCTCGATGGAACTCCAGCCACGCTTCAAGGGCCCGCCGCTCGTTGTCATCGAAGGGCGGATCGGTGCGTTCGGGGGCCGTGGAGCAGGGGAGAGGGTCCATCATCCGACGCTACACGCACCGCGGCAACCACCCAGGAAAGAGCAACACAAAAAAGCCGAAAGATCCGCATTGCTGTTGTTGACACCCGGAATTCACAGGCAGATACTGCAAAAGTGACCCGCATCACCGAGCCACGTGGCCGCATGATGATTATTGTGCTCTACAGAAGAAGCCGAAGATGTCTTCACCAACGTCACCCCCCACCAAGGTCAAGGTCGAACTGGACCGGGGTTTGAAACCAGATATCGGCAAGATCGGGCTGCTCTTTACCGGCGTCGGCTCCATCATCGGCTCCGGATGGTTGTTCGGAGCTTTTGAGGCGGCGTCCTTGGTCGGCCCGGCTGCGATTATCTCGTGGATCCTCGGGGCCGTCATGATCATCATCGTCGCCCTGAACTACGCCGAGCTCGGTGTCATGTTCCCGGTCGCCGGGGGCGTCATCCGGTTCCCGCACTACTCATTCGGATCCTTCGCCAGCTACACCAGCGGTTGGATCACGTGGCTGGCGGTGGTGGCAACGGTGCCGATCGAGGTCTTGGCCGCGGTGCAATATGCCTCCAGCTATCTGCCATGGCTGATGCACACCGTGGATGGCACCCTCGTGCTGACCGGTGGGGGCATCGCCGTGAGCGTTGTCTTGGTGGCGGTGTTCTGTGTCATCAACATGTTTGGCGTCAAACTCTTCGCCCGGTTCAACAATGTTTTGGTCTGGTGGAAACTCGGCGTCATTCTGCTGGTTATCGTCGTGCTCGGCATCCTGGCCTTCCATCCGGGACACTTCCACGAAGCGCGGTTCGGTGGTTTCATGCCCCAAGGAGTAGGCCCGATCTTCGCGGCGCTTCCTGCCGCCGGCATCGTGTTCTCCTACCTGGGGTTTCGTCAGGGGGTCGAGTTCGCCGGTGAGACGACGAATCCGCAAAAGAACGTGCCCTTTGCCTTGATCGGATCGATCGTGATCACCGGGATCATCTACGTGCTGCTGCAGATCGCCTTCATCGGTGCCGTGCCGGACAGCATGCTTTCCAACGGATGGGCGGGTCTCTCGTTCACCAACGATGCCGGCCCCTGGGCAGAGATTGCGATAGTGCTGGGTGCGATGTGGCTCGGCATCATCCTCTATGTTGATGCGGTGGTCTCTCCTGCCGATACGGGCCTGATCTACACGGCCCTGTCGCCCCGTCTTTCCTATTCTCAAGCCCGGGTCGGCAATGCCCCGTCGGCTTTGCAAAAACTGAGTAAGCGGGGAGTCCCTTGGGTCGGGCTCTTGGTGATGTTCGTGGTCGCCTGCTTCATGTTCCTCCCGTTCCCTTCCTGGGCGAAGCTCGTCGGCTTCATCACCACCGGCACCGTGCTGTCCTTCGGCAGTGGACCGGTCACCGTGGCGGCCTTGCGCCGTCAACTACCGGATCAGGACCGCCCCTACCGGCTCCCCGGAGGAGATGTGCTTCCGTTCCTCGGGTTCCTGTGTGCGAACCTCATCGTGTACTGGACCGGCTGGGATACGAACTGGAAGCTGTTCCTGGCGGTGGCGATCGGCTACATCGTCCTGAGCCTGCACTACGCTTTTAGCGACCGGAGCAAGATCCCGCCACTGCAGATGAAGTCCGGGTGGTGGATGCTCCTGTGGATGGGTGGCTTGGCCTTGTTGAGTTGGATCGGTCACTACGGCGATGGGTCGCTGGATCTCTTGACCTTCGGCTGGGGTGAGCTCGGAGCCCTGGTTCTGACGGCGATCGTGTTCTGGGTGGCCGTGACGCGGCGTTTGTCACCACAAGAAGTCGTCGACAACGTCGAGCGCACCCATATGGTGGACCCCGGGGCAGGCGACGAAGCGGAGTCGACCAATAAGACCCAGTAGGTTCTCACCGCTGGAGGTTTCGAGGCATGAAGCCTCGGCAAGGGCAAGAAAAAGCCCCACCCCTACTGAGGAGCGCGAAAGCCTTTTGGCACGAGTAACCAGCGGGCCGGACAGCTCCAGATGGTGCGCATGTTTCCTGACAACGCGGACACCGTGCTGTGGATCTGTGAGCCCGTTGGCGGCGAACCCGCCGAAATGCTGCCTGAAGGCATCAGCGGTCTCAGGGTTGTGAGCAGTCTTAAGACGACTCACTGACTTCGCATCTCGACTGGATATGTACTGACCTCGCCCGACACATCGCTCGGGCAGGCACCGTTTCGGGCCAGCGGCTCGGGGATGAATTCGGCGACGGGAATTCAATCGAGTTTACTTCCCATGAGTTCAACGTTCCTATCCTCAGATTCCGCGCCGTGGGGTCAGTGGCCAATCCCCGTGCAGCCGCCGCATTCGATGCCTTGGCATCCACACTGAGGACAGAAGAAGAACGCAATATCCAGGAATCGAACATTCTGAGAGAGGACCGGGGTTGGTTCGCCGAAACTTCACCATCGAAGACAGGTTACAGGCCTTGGCCGACTGGGGCGGTTCAGGGCAGGACATATGAATTGTCCAGCCGAACGTGCCCCGGGTACGCCCGTCGCGAACTCGCCCAAGCCCCTACCGGAGGAGGTAATAGGATGGCCCGTCCGGGGTAGTGGGCCTCATGACTGAACCCGCAGCGGCGTAGCAGACGTTCTCGCCGTATCGCTGTCGTTAGACAGCTCGATGACATCCCTGGCGGTAGAGGGAGGAACATGGTTCGAGCAGAGACTTTCTCTGGGCCGATTCCTGAGCGGGGGACAGCCATCGTTGTCGGCGCCTCGCTGGCTGGTTTGGCGCTATCCATTTCATTGGCCAGATCTGGACTGGCAGTGAACGTCTTTGAACGGGCAGCGGAGGAACGCAACGGTGGGACTGGCCTCCGGCTCTGGGCTGGGATGGGTGAAACCATACGTCGGAGGGACGGTTCTGGGTTTTCGGCGCCGACGATTGCCTCTATCGCTTCGTCAGGTGTCCCAGGGCCCGAGGGGTGGGCAACGGTCCGTCGCAGACTGGCCGATGCCGCTGCCACGGAACCCGGGATATCGATCCACTATGAGAGCGAAGTAGTGGAGATCGGGCAAGACGCAGAAACCGCATGGATCAAGGATGCCAGCGGCAAGGTCCACGGAGCAGATATTCTCTTGGGCGCTGACGGGCACCGCAGCATGGTGCGGCGCAGCGTGGACCCGTCCCATCCAGACGCCACCTACGCTGGCTATACGATCTGGACCGGAAAAGCCCCCTACGAAGCGGCGCCCGGCTGGGCCGAGGGCCACAATCACATGGATATGATCACCCTGCCCCACGGGGACGGGGCGATGATCGTGGGGGAAACGAGGACCAACGGCGAACCGCGGAGATATTTCTGGCAGTGGTACGACCCCACCAGCGACGACTACTTGCATGAATCCGGTGCACTGGTGGAAAACGTCTCCCAGCACTCCTTGGTCAACGAGGGAATCGCGGCCTCGAAATACGAGGACATCCACCGCCGTGCCGGGCATTGGCCGGCGCCCTGGGACCAGATTGTCCGTCATAGTGTCCATCGGCGACAGGTTATCGCCACACCGATCGCCGAATACGTACCCCGACGTCTGACGCGTGGACGGATCGCGATCATCGGCGACGCAGCGCATGTGCCCTCACCCATGACCGGCGCCGGATTCGATACCGGGCTGGGTGATGCCGAGACGCTGGGCGAGCTCACTGACCACGATGTGGTGGGGCGACGGGGCGTCGAAGTCCTCAAAACGTATGAGAAGCAGCGATTGCGGACTGCGCAACGAATGGTCAGGTCAGGTCAGGGCTTTGGCCGGAGCCTGCTGAACCACCCGAACCACTGAGCAGGGAAGCAGTTTTCAGCCGATTCCGGTAAAAACTCAGTGAGCGGTGAACCAACCCTTGACCATGCTGTAGAAGCGCTGCCGCTGCCGCTTTCTGCGACGTTGGGTCGATACGTGGTCGGGGTTTTGGTCCCGTAGGTACTTCAGGAAGATATGGGCGGTCTGATCGTTCTTCGCGCCGGAAACAGGTTGGCCTATTGATCCAAACATTGCGCGTCACCTCCAAACGGCACGTGGAAGTCGGGTGCCGTTGAACCGAGCGTACACGCTCTATTTCGAATCAACCATGGTGAGATACCTGGGGGATCGTCCGCCTAACTCCTGGAGGAGAGGAGGGGGACTGCCAGGGTGAAGACCAGGATGCCCAGGGGGTTCAGCCAGAATTCCTGTTTGAGCAAGCGGACTCGAAGTTGTGCAGAGGCCACAGCTAGGGAGTAGGGTCCACGGCCAGGTTCGCGGCGAAGGTGATGCCCTGGACGAGGATCTCCGCCATCAGGCCGGCCACGGAGAGGAACTTGATGAAAACCAGCGCCCACCGCCGGTCCCGGGGGAAGCGGACACCGTCCAGGTAGTTTCGAATGAACTTCGGTGGCCGGAGGTAAATGGCTGCATCAACGGCAGAACCAGGGCGAGCAGGGCCGTGGGCCACCAAGGCGCCGTCGGACCATGCGAGGAGTGCCCCCAGATAGGCGAAGTAGATGGCTGCGGCGGACTCGGTCGCCGGGGAAGTAGACATGCCATGTTCTTCCAAAGTGCATAAGAGCTGCGAGGTCTGGGCGCTGGATCCCGGAGAACCTGTCTGCTCGGCAACTTTGCGCACGGAGGTTGTCGTGAAGCTGCTTTCGAGAAAGAGTGCTTCCGCTGCCGTCATGATTTTCCGTTGAGGTATTTGACGTTGGGAACCACCGCATTGAACGCGTTCGCTGGACATGTTCAGTGGCTGAGCAAAGACGCTAGCCGCAGGAGCTCGGTACAAGGCTGGAAGACTAGGCTCATGAGGCTTGCTTCGGCTGTCTCGTAACGCATAGCCTCCTCGGTCGAGGCAGAATGGCTCGGCGCTTATGGGGTGTACGTACTCAACGGGCAGGACGGGGCGCAGCATCGATCGAGAGAACATCGACCCGGTCTCCAAGGACGTGTTGCCCTTGTCATCGGCATGGATATCGACGCGGGCCTGCTCTCCCTGGAGACTACGGTTTCGGTGATGCTGCCGGAAATGCAGGTCCGAACCGCTATCGACCAGGTGATGGTGGGGCATTTAGTGGTCATGAACAGTGGAATTGGTTTCCAAGGGTTCGCAATCGTGGAGGGGCCCGGCGCCGACCGCGGGCAGGAAATATTGGCCAGACCAAGCCGTGTGGCCTGGGCCGAAGCCCCGATCGACGGTGATGGTCAGATGGCCTGGAGGGGGCCCGGATCTTTGTGGCGCTTGGATGGAAAATCGACAATACGTCCTGATCGATCTCGTAGGGGTCCCCGTCGTGAAGATACTGCACATGAAGAAGCGCGAGATCACCGTCAGCTGGAGCTGGTCCGAGTGTCTTACGGGTTGGGTGATCGACGGCCCGGCTGCGCGAAGTTGATCATTACGGTGCCACCTCAGAACATGACGCGCCGCTCGGGGGCCCTGATATTGTCGACAGGTATATGACTGATGTCACGTCGGTCGCCGTGGCAAACCAGCCTCGGTTCACTCGCATTACCGGACACTGCCGGGTTGTTCAAGGCCAGATGTCCGAGATAGCTCACCAAGGAGGGGAGAACTTCATGGGTTCCCTGATACTCATGATCATTGGTTTGGCCGTCATGGCGGCCGGCTATCTGGTCTATTCCAAGTTCCTCGCGCAGAGGGTCTATAAACTCGACAGCAGTTTCGTGACGCCCGCCCATGAACTCAAAGACGGCGTGGACTACATGCCCACCAATAAGTTCATTCTGTGGGGCCACCACTTCACCTCGGTCGCCGGTGCCGCACCCATCGTCGGGCCAGCGATTGCTGTGATTTGGGGCTGGCTTCCCGCCTTGCTCTGGGTCACTCTGGGCACCGTCTTCTTCGCGGGGATGCACGATTTAGGCACCCTATGGGCTTCGACGCGCAATAAGGGGCGGTCCATCGGGGCTTTGTCCGCCCGCTACATTGGCAAACGTGGAGCCAATCTGTTCCTCGTGGTCATCTTCCTGGTGCTGCTGATGGTGATCGCGGCCTTCGCCGTCGTCATCAAGAACCTGCTCATCAGCACGCCGGGAGCTGTCATCCCCGTCTGGGGCGCCATCGTCGTTGCCCTGCTGGTGGGCGTGGCCGTCTACCGGCTGCGCTGGCCGCTGCTACCCGTCACCGTCGTCGGCGTCGTCGTCCTGTACGCACTGATCGTGGTGGGGGACAAGATGCCAGTGGTTCTGCCGGAATCCATGCTCGGCATGTCCCCGGCCACCTTCTGGATCCTGGCGCTCTTTGTGTACGGGGCGATCGCTTCACTGCTGCCGGTATGGGTTCTGCTGCAGCCGCGCGACTACATCAATGGCGTCCAGCTCTTTGTCGGTTTGATCCTCCTGTTCGGCTCGGTCCTGCTTGCCACGCTATTCTCCGCATCACCCCCGGACATTGTGGCGCCAGCCATCAACATGAACGTTCCCGACGGAACGCCGAGCATGATTCCGTTGCTGTTCGTCACCATCGCCTGTGGCGCCATCTCGGGCTTCCACGGCATGGTCGCCTCCGGGACGACCTCGAAGCAGCTCGATAAGGAAACGGACGCCCGTTTCGTCGGGTATTTCGGTGCCGTCGGTGAGGGGCTGCTCTCACTGGGTACGATCCTCGCGGTCATCGGTGGCTTCAAGTCCGTTGCCGAATGGAACGAGATCTACAGCGAGTTCGGTGCGGCAGGGGTCAACGCCTTCGTCGAAGGTGGCGCAACGCTGATGCAGAACGGCATCGGCCTTCCGGCTTCGCTCAGTGCCACGGTGTTGGCGACCATGGCAGTGCTCTTCGCTGCGACCACCATGGATACCGGAATGCGGCTACTGCGCTTCGTGGTCCAAGAGGCAGGTGAGGCATTCAAGCTGAAAATCGGCAAGATCCCGGCAACCTTGATCGTCGTGGTCCTCGGTCTGGGACTGACGTTCTCACAGGGTCTGGGAGGCGAAGGCGGACTGCGCATCTGGCCACTGTTCGGCACCACGAACCAGCTGATGGCCTCGCTCAGTCTGTCGATCATCGCGGTCATTCTGATCCGTAAGGGGCGCAACCCCATCACGGCACTGATTCCGCTGGTGATCATCTTCGTCATGGCCTTCTGGGCCGCGATCGAACAGCTGGGTAGCTTCACCGATCCGGCCAACCCCGACTGGATGCTCTTCGCGCTGGACGTCATCATCATCGTGGCCAGTGTGTGGGTCGCCGTCGAAGCGATCCTGGCCATGCGCAACGCCAGGACGATGGTGCCCGAACACGAGGGCGCCGATGCTGAGATGGCGGCGACGAGGGAAGACCTCTAACCCGATGGAACCAGCATCGACCAACCGGCGCCGGGAGAGATTCTTCCGGCGCTGGTCGGCTCTCCGGGAAGGGATGTACGAGTTCTATGTGGGACCGTACCGCCAGATGTTCAAACGGGAGCAGCAACAAGAGGACGATCTGTTCATGATCGCCGTCTTGGGTGAAGCCCTTGGGGTACCCGACCCGGCCGCCTATTACACCGCCGAACTCATGCCCGCCGTGTGGGAAAATTTCCATGCCTGGCACCGCCGCGTCGGGATCCCACGATCGCCATTGGACCATATTGGATGTTGCTGAAACTCGCTAGTGAACGCAAAGTACTCTTCGTCGGGGGCAAGGGTGGTGTCGGTAAGACCTCCGTGGCGTCGGCCTTGGCGCTGGCCCGTGCCCGCAGCGGTGGACGGGTACTGCTGGTCTCCACAGATCCGGCACATAACCTGGGACATATCTGGGACCTGCAGCTCTCGGATACCGCTGCCCGGGTGTTTACGGCACCGGCCGGGTATGTCGATGCCGTCGAAATCGACCCGCAGGCCACCATCGAGCGTCACTTCACATCGGTGAGCGCGACGATGATGAAACTTCTTCCCGAGCAGCTGCACCGCTCCGCGCAACAGCATCTCGACCTCGCGAAGACTGCGCCGGGCAGCCACGAATCGGCAGTCCTGGAGCGGATCGCCGAGCTGATCGATCACGGTGCCGCCGCCTATGACCTGGTCCTTTTCGACACGGCACCCTCGGGGCATACCCTGCACCTGCTGACCCTGCCGGAGAAGTTGACGGGGTGGACGGAATCCTTGCTCGCCAGTCGCTCCAGATCCGAGCGATTCGCCGCCGCCGCCCGCGGAATCGTCGGCGGTGAAGACCCTCAGGCGGAAGCAGACTCGGAACTGAGGCGGAACCTGATTGCCCGCCGTGACCGATTCGCCCGCATGCGAGAAACGATCACCGACGAGACCGCCACCGGTTTCGTGATCGTGAGTCTGGCCGAGAAAATGCCCGTGGCAGAGTCCCTGGACATTGTGAGGCAATTACGTGATTTAGGAATCGATGTCGCTTCCCTGGTGGTCAACCGCAGATCACCCGCGGATGCCGGTTCCTTCCTAACGGAGCGCAGGGAACTTGAGGAGACGTCACTGCAGGTGCTCCGCCAGAAACTCGCTACGGTACCGATGACCGAACTGCCACTGCTGGCCCGGGACCTGACGGGCGAGGAAGCCTTGGAAGAACTCGCGGCGCTGTTGGCCGGGGCCGGACGGGTCGTCGAATAGCGTAGATGACGTGGGGTTCTGGTTAGCTGTGGAGATGAATGACAAACTGCCGATCATTGAATTTGCCTTCCCGGGGCCGCTACGCGACAGCCTGATTGCTGCCATCGAAACGGGCGCCAAAACCTCAACCAGCACCTTGCTGCGCCAATACGAGGTCGGGGCTGAGGCGTTGCCGGCTGTCGGCGACACTGGCTGTGTCGTCGGCTCCGACGGAGAAAGGCTTTTCGCGCTGCAGACGACGGGCGTCGACGTCGTGCGGCTGGCAGATGTCACCCTGGACCATGCCTTGGCGGAGGGAGAAGGCGATACCTCGGTGGCCCAGTGGCGGGCCGGGCACATGGATTTCTGGACCTCAGCCGAAATTCGAGCGGAGCTCGGAGCGGAATTCGAGCCCGACGACGACACCCTGGTCGTCCTGGAGCGGTTTGCCGTCGTTCCCTGACGTCCGCGGACCTCTGTCGAGTCGAAGTGCGGGCTCAGTCGCGGTGGAGGGATAAACGCAGGGTCGGTTGCTGCCGGCGCACCCACCCCAGGGATTCGTAGAGCGCCAGACCCTCCTCGCTGGCTGCCAGATCGACCCTGGCCGCCGATGTTTCGTGGCGGAACCAGTCGAGGAGTTCCTGGACGCAGGCTCGAGCGTATCCGCGGCGGCGGTGGCTCTCGAGGGTGACGACATTGGAAAGATGCCCGGTCACCGTTGCGCAGCTTGCAGGCGACGGTGGCGTGGTGTGGACATAGCCAAGGGCGGCCGCCACGGCCGTTCCCGAGGAATAGGCGATGTACGCACAGGCATCCACGCCCAGATGTTCGGAGAACCATCTCGACGCTTCGTCGAGCCAAGGAGCTTCCGGATCGGCCTCGTGGCCCATGGTTGCGAACATGGCTGCCCGAAGCCCCACGAGTGAGCCGATGTCGTCGTCGGTTGCACGGTGGATCACCGGGGCAGGAGGCGAAGGTTCCACTTTCGGTTCGAGGCTCATGCCGGCATCCCGGGGTAGCCGGCAGGGGTCAGCCAAAGATGTCCGCCGACGACCTGTCGGCCCATGGAGATGGAGTTGCGCAGAGACGGCTTGTTTTCGGGGTGGATGTGGCCCCAGAGCACGTCGCCGACCGAGGTGATCGGCAACCGGCCGCAGAGCTGGAGCAGCACCGCGCTGCCCAGTTGCCGTCCCCGGTGTTCCGCGTCGATGCACAGCTCCTGGACGCTGTACCCCGACATGCCGTAGGCGTCCTCGCGAGCAGCGGCGACGACACCGATCGGCTCGGAATCGAAACACACCTCGAACAGCAGATTTTCTTCGGCTGCGCTGGAAAGAACGTCGACGTCGGCCGGGCGCGCCCAGGACCTGATACCGGGGCGCGAATGTTCCAGCTCGTCGTACATCGCGGCCACACGGTCGGCCACTGCTTCAGGATCGCCGGGGCGAAGATCGACGCTCTCGGAGGTGCTCGGCATTGCGCGCCGTTTAAGGGTTTCCAACAGTCCGGCGACAACGAGCAAGTCAGTGGTCGCGTGTCCGCCATAGGCGCCGGACCGTGCCAACTCGGAGCGGGTCTGCTCGGGATCGGGGCAGTGGATTCGAAGGCAGAGCGGCGAGAAGCCGGCAAAGTGCGGAAGCACGTCGGTGAGTACTGCCAACTGCGATGGTTCCGGGGCGAGCGAGGTGGCGATGATGTCGACGAACGGCTTGCTGATGTCGCGGTCCCTGAAGCGGATGCCGGCGATCGCCCAGTCTCCGCCGGGAAGGGTGATGCGGCGATTGGCCCATTCGAGCGGATCGTCAATGGGCAACTGGACCAGATCGCGGATCCGTGCTCCCCATGCTGCGTCACCCACCAGGGCCATACTGGGTTCAAGCCATTCGCTGAGGTTGCGCTGGAGGGGCGGAGACCATTCCACGATGCGCGGTGAGGCCCAGGCCGTGGCGGCTTCAAGGATTTCAGCAGAGAGCATTCGGCGAGTCTAATGCGTCGCTACGCTGAGGATGCGTCGGGCTGGTCGATGTTATCGCCCAGAGGTCCTCCGGGCATTGGCGGAGACGGGGAAGTCCAATACCGTCTGGGTCATGGAGTTCATGAAGATCGACGGAGCCGAGATCGCTTTCCGGCTCGCGGGTTCCGGGCCTCGATGCGGCGATACCGGTGCGCGGCCAGCGCGGTGATGGATCCGATGACCACGGAGCGTTCGGTCATTGGTTGGCCCCGGCCGGCCAGGACCAGTTCGGTGATTGCTTCGAGATCGATCGCGTCTGTCTTCACCCGGCGCCGGCCCTGGATCCGGCGTTGTTCGGCCACGTGGGCCGGATTCAGCTGGAGAAGGTCCCACCCCGGGGGGCCAAGACACCGAGGACATCAGCGGACGGTGGTAGTGCCCTGCGGCTTCGATCCCGACCAGGGCCGGGATATCCGGTGGTATGACGATTTGGATCTTCTCCAGCGCAGCGTTCAGACCCGTTCGGGTCATTGCGGCGTCGAATGGATCCAGTAGAACCTGATGTTCAGAGTCGGTGGCCGAGAGGGCCAGGGTGTTCTTGCCGACGTCCACAGCCACGACTACGGTCTGTGTTGCTTGATGGAATGACATGACCCACCTCCGGGGGCAGCCAGAAGGACCGGCGCGTCAACGCCTGATCCTCGATGAGGGATCTGAGATATCCCTTCTGGCACCTCCGGAGGTGTTTGGGGAAGACCTACGACTTATATCAGGCGTCCCGGTCGATCGTGACGCCGGCACGGGCCAGCTCACCGAGCACGGTGGGCACCGTCACCTGGTGGACGGCGGCTGTCAGACGGGCCAACACCGTGGTGTCGAACCGGGCCCGGACCGCGTCCAGAGCGGTTTCCCGCACACAGAAGTCGGTGGCAATACCCACGATGTCCACCTTGTGGATGTGTCGCGAGCTCAGCCATTCCCCGAGTGATTCGCCAGGGGTGCTCTCCAGGGATTCGACGTCGGCTTCCTCGGAGGTCGCCGCCGGATCGTTGGGGTCCACCAGCGTGGATTCGAAACCGGAATAGGCGGCCTCATAACGTCCCTTGCGGAACGTGGCGGTCAAGGCGCCGGCCTTCAGGATCGGGGCGAGCCCGGCATGGAGTTCGGCCCCGTGGGTGCCGGCCACGCAGTGCACGGGCCAGGAGTCGATATAGTCCGGCTCGGCGGAAAAGTGGGTCCCCGGATCGATATGCCAGTCCTGGGTGGCGAGGACGGCAGCATACTTCCAGCCGTTATCACTGAGGTAGGAGGTAATGGCGGCAGCGGTGGCGCCACCTCCGGTCACCCCGAGCGAACCACCTTCACAGAAGTCGTTCTGCACGTCGACGATGATCAGGGCCGTTTCCATCTCTTGCTCTCCTTCTTGGGCACCCGGTGGTCGGGTACCTATAGATGATCCACGAATTCGGTGGGGATCACTGGTTCACCGCGCTGCAGGCGTTTGGAAAGTCCTGGCATTTCCTTGACGCTGTCGCGATGACGTTGGGTGGCACGCCGCAGGCCTTCGGCGCCGGTATATTCCGCGGCGACCACCCCATCGGTCACCAGCGGCACCAGCAGTTCGCGGTCGTTCCCGTCGGAAACCGGCGGCTCGCCGATGCCCACGACCTCTGCGGTGGCCCGGCCACGTTCGTTGAGCCGACGTAACGCATATTTGCGTCCGCCGACGCTGACCTTGTTCTTGGCTGCCTTGGCCACAGCGACGAAATCGCCGTCGTCGTTCTGTCGTGACACCAGCTTGTAGACCATCGAGGCCGTGGGGGCCCCGGACCCGGTGACCAAGGCCGTGCCGACCCCGTAGGCGTCCACGGGGGCCGAAGCCAGGGCGGCGATGGCGTATTCGTCCAGATCCGAGGTGACCATGATGCGGGTGTTGTGGTTGCCGAGATCGTCGAGCAGGCGGCGCACCCAGCGGGCCTGTTCGACCAGATCGCCGGAGTCCAGTCGGACGGTACCGAGTTCGGGCCCTGCCACCTCCACTGCGGTCCTGACCCCCTGTTCGACGTCGTAGGTGTCCACCAGCAGTGAGGTCCCGGCCCCCATGGAAGCGACCTGGGCCTCGAAGGCGGCGCGCTCCGAATCGTGCAGCAGGGTGAAGGAATGGGCTGCGGTGCCCACGGTGGGGACGCCGTAGTGCAGCCCGGCCTCCAGGTTGGAGGTGCTGTGGAAGCCGGCGATCACCGCGGCGCGGGCCGCGGCGACCGCCGAATGCTCCTGGGTTCGGCGTGAACCCATTTCAATGCACGGGCGGTCCCCGGCGGCGGCCATCATGCGGGAGGCGGCCGAGGCGATCGCCGAATCATGGTTGAGGACCGAGAGGATGTAGGTCTCCAGGACGCAAGCCTCGGCAAAAGTCGACTCGACGGTCAGCAGGGGGGAGTTGGGGAAGTAGAGGTCGCCCTCGGCATACCCATAGATATCTCCGCTGAATCGGAAATCGCTGAGATATTGCAGCGTCGTGTCATCGACGACCCCGCGATCGGAGAGGAAATCCAGTTGTTCGGTACCGAACCTGAAATGTTCCAGCCCCTCGAGGATGCGTCCGGTGCCGGCGACCACGCCATAGCGGCGGCCTTCGGGGAGCCGGCGGGCGAAGGCCTCGAACACGGAGCGACGGTGCGCGGCCCCCGAGTGCAGGGACGCCTGGAGCATCGTGAGCTCATAGTGGTCGGTGAAGAGCGAGGTCGGCTGCTGCCACATCGGTCGGAGGACTCCTCGGATCGTTCGATTCAGGACCGCGCTGCCGCGATCCCACCCACACTCTATCGGCTGCCGCGGCCCTGACGTCGTAGAATGGAGGGTATGCCTGTCTTGACCGCACCCACCGACGTCCTGCCACGCAGTGAGACGTCCGAGCAGCAGGAACTGGATACCCCGTACGTCCTGCTGGTTTGGAACGACCCCGTGAACCTGATGAGTTACGTCAGCTATGTGTTCCGCAGCCACTTCGGCTACTCCGAGGCCACAGCCGATCAACTGATGCTCGAAGTCCATCAGCAGGGGCGCTCGGTCGTCTCCACCGGCGCTCTGGAACAAATCGAAGCCGACGTTGCGGCGATGCACGGCTACGGGCTGTGGGCGACCTTCCAACGCGCGGACCAGGGCTGAACCGGTGGCTCGTGCCTTCAAGTCCACGCCCCGCGGCTTCACTGCCCGGCTGGATTCCACCGAACGCGAGCTGCTGAGGGGTCTGTTCGAAGACGTCGCCACCCTCTTGGCTCCAGCGGACGACGGCGCTACTCCCGGGCAGGAACCCGATCCGCTGTGGGCGATGGTGGGGATGGATCCACGCACCCATGCCGCAGATTTCGCAGCCCCCACGGACCCCGCCGAGCTGCGGTTATTGCCCGATGCGGTGCAAGGGGACCAGGACGCCTCGCTGGAATACCGGCGGCTGACCGAGACGGCGCTGCGTGAACGGAAGGTCGGCGCGCTGAAAGCCGCCGCGTTGGCGATGGAATCGGGCACCCTGGTTTTTGATGCTGCGGCGGCCAACCAGTTCGCCCAGGCCCTGAACGATGTTCGCCTGGTGCTGGCCGAACGGCTGGATCTGCGCTCTGAGGAGGACGCCGAACGGATCTCCTCGGTGAACGACGCCGCCAAGGTCGACGACGTGGACGAGTATCTGGCTCTGGTCTATAACTTCGTCACCTGGCTGCAGGAAACGTTGATGCAGGCACTGCTCGGTTCTTTGTGACGTGGGCTACATCAGCGTTTTATTACTCCCACGTCGCCGACGCAGGCAGTATGGTCGGTAGATCATGAACAGCCACGCCTCCGCGCAGCCCCCCGGCGATGCCTCGCAGGATCGCCGGACGGCCCGTGACCGCTCCGCACCGTTGGGGATCTTTGACTCCGGCGTCGGCGGCCTGACCGTGTCCCGCGCCATCATCGACCAGCTGCCCCATGAATCCACGCTCTACGTCGGGGATACGGCCAACAGCCCCTACGGGCCGCTGCCCATCGCCCAGGTGCGGGCCAACGCCCTAGGCGTCATGGACGAACTAGTCGACGCCGGGGTGAAACTGCTGGTCATTGCGTGCAACTCCGCCTCGGCGGCAGTGCTGCGTGACGCCCGCGAACGCTATACGGCCCGCTACGGGATCCCCGTGGTCGAGGTCATCCAGCCCGCGGTCCGCCGCGCCGTCGCCGCGACCCGCAATGGCCGCATCGGCGTCATCGGCACCGAAGCAACCATCGGATCCCGCGCCTACGAAGACGCCTTCGCCGCGGCCCCGCAACTGGAGATCACCGCAGCGGCCTGCCCGCGTTTCGTGGAATTCGTCGAAAGCGGGGTCACCGCAGGCTCCGAACTCCTGCGCACCGCCGAACAGTATCTGGCCCCCCTGAAGGATGCCAGCGTGGACACCCTGGTGTTGGGCTGCACCCACTATCCGCTGCTGACCGGTGTGATCTCCTACGTGATGGGCGACAGCGTCACCCTGGTTTCCAGTGCCGAAGAAACCGCCAAGGATGTCTACGCAGCCCTGATGCGCCACGGGCTCTCCAGCGAAGCCGGCCAGAACGGGGCACATGACTTCATGTCCACCGGCGACTCCGGCTACTTCGAGGTGCTGGCCCGCAGGTTCCTGGGCCCCGAAGTCCAATCCGTGCAGCATATGAGCCATGGCGGAACCGTCCACCCCACCGGGGAGATCCCGCAAGTGCATGCGGTCGACGCCGGCGTCTTACCCGAACGACTCACCGTGGGGGAGCAGCCATGAAAATGACCATCATCGGCTGCAGCGGCTCCTTCCCCGGCCCGGGCTCCCCGGCCTCCTGCTATCTGGTCACCGCGTTCGACGGCGAACGCACCTGGCGGATCCTGCTGGATTTGGGCAGCGGCGCCTTGGGCGTGCTGCAGCGCTATATGGATTTGGAAGATATTGACGCGATCTTCCTGTCCCATCTGCACCCCGATCACTGTATGGATATTTGTGGACTCCATGTGGCAGTGCATTGGAACCCGAACGGCTGGAACCGGGATCGGATCACCGTCTGGGGGCCCGAGGCCACCGCCGACCGGATGGCCACCGCCTATGGCCTGGAACTGGACCCGGGCATGCACGAGGACTTCGACTTCAACCACTGGGTGCCCCGCCAAGAGGTCAAGCTCGGCCCCTTCACCGTCTCGGCGGTTCCGGTCCGCCACCCGGTCGAGGAAGCCTATGCCATCCGTGTCGAGGCGACCGAACCGCTGCAGGACGGGACGACCCGGACCTCGGTGCTGGCTTATTCCGGGGATACCGACTCCTGCGACGGCCTGGTGGAGGCAGCCCATGATGCGGATATGTTCCTCTGTGAGGCGGCCTTCGAAGAAGGGCGGGACGACGGGATCGACGGGGTACACCTCACCGGCAAACGGGCCGGAGAAATGGCGACTGCCGCCGGGGCCAAACGCCTCCTGCTCACCCATATCCCGGTGTGGACCGATGTGAACACCGTCGTCGACGAGGCCAAGACCACGTACGACGGGGGTTTGGCCATTGCCGTTTCCGGGGTCACCTATGGGGTCTGGTCGGGGGACCGGCTCGGGGAACCGAAGGACAGGCCCGCCCCGCGGGACCCCTTCCGCCCCTGAACCCCTGACACGGGCCCCGGTCGGCACCATTAGACTGGGGACCATGACTACAGGCTCCAATACTTCCACCATCCAGCGCGCCGACGGGCGCGGAACCGCCGATCTGCGGAAGGTCACCATCACCCGCGGCTGGTCCCTCCAAGCCGAAGGTTCGGCCCTGATCGAGTTCGGCAACACCAAGGTGCTGTGCACCGCCTCCTTTACCTCGGGCGTCCCGCGCTGGCTCAAGGGCGAAGGCACTGGTTGGGTCACCGGCGAATACGCGATGCTGCCCCGGGCGACGAACACCCGCAACGGCCGTGAATCGGTCAAGGGCAAGATCGGTGGGCGCACCCATGAGATTTCTCGGCTGATCGGCCGTTCGCTGCGTTCGGTCATCGACACCAAGGCCCTGGGCGAGAACACGATCGTGTTGGACTGCGACGTGCTCCAGGCCGACGGTGGAACCCGCACCGCGGCGATCACCGGAGCCTACGTTGCCCTGGCCGACGCCATCACCTGGGCCCGCGGCCAGAAGCTCATCGCCGCCAAGGCCAATGTGCTCACCGACAGTGTGTCGGCGATTTCCGTGGGCATCATCGATGGCACCCCGATGCTCGACCTTCCCTATGAGGAAGACGTGCGAGCCGAAACCGATATGAATGTCGTGGTCACCGGCTCCGGCGACTTTGTGGAGGTTCAGGGCACCGCCGAAGGCGCGCCGTTCAAACGTGATGAACTCGACGCCCTGCTCGACCTGGCCCTGTCGGGGACCGCCGAGCTGGCCGTCATCCAGCGCGAAACCCTCGAGCAGTGACGGCGCCGTCCCCCCGGCTGGTCCTGGCCACCCATAACCAGGGCAAGCTGCGTGAACTCCGTGAGTTGCTGCGCGGGCAGGTCCCCGGACTCGATGTGGACACCCAGGTGGTCGATGCCGGTGCCGTGGACGCCCCGGATGTCCGTGAAACCGGGGTGACCTTCGAGGCCAACGCCCTGCTCAAGGCCCACGCGGTTGCCGAGGCCACCGGGTTGCCGGCCATCGCCGATGATTCGGGTCTGTCGGTGGACGTCCTGGGTGGGGCGCCCGGCATCTTCTCGGCCCGCTGGTCGGGAAGCCATGGTGACGATGCAGCGAATCTGGCGCTTTTGCTGGCCCAGCTCTCGGATGTTCCCGCCGAGCACCGCGGTGGCGCCTTTATCTGCGCCGCCGCCCTGGCCTTGCCCGACGGGAGCGAAACGGTGGAACTGGGCCGCTTGGAGGGCACCGTCTTGGAAGTGCCCCGCGGGGAGGGAGGCTTCGGCTACGACCCGATCCTGCAACCCGTCGGTCAGGACCGGAGCTGCGCCGAGCTGGATAGTGGCGAGAAGAACGCCATCAGCCACCGCGGGCAGGCCTTCAGGGCCCTGATGCCCCACCTGGTCGAGGTGCTGCAGGCCGGCTGAGCCGGCGACTCGTCTCCCGGGTGGAGGCACCCCGTCAGAAAAAGGAATCCCCCTGATTCACCTCGGATCAGGGGGATTCTTGCGGTGAACTACTTCTGGGCTGGTTTCCGGCGTGCCTTGATCAGTTCCACGGCGATCGGGACCACCGAGAGCAGCACAATGGCCACGAAGATGATGTCGATGTTGTTTCCGACCCAGGCGTATTGCCCGAGCCAGTGGCCCAGCAGGGTCACCCCGACCCCCCAGAGCAGTGCCCCGACGAGGTTGAAGGCGATGAAGGTGCGGTAGTGCATCTTCGCGACACCGGCGATCACGGGAACGAAGGTCCGCACGATCGGCACGAAGCGGGCCAGGATGACCGCACGGCCGCCGAAGCGTTCGAAGAATTCGTGGGCCTTGTCCACATATTCTTTCCGGAAGAAACGGGAATCGGGTTTATTGAAGACCGCTGGCCCCGCCTTATGACCAATGAGATAGCCGGTCTGGTCCCCGGCGAAGGCGGCGAGGAACACGCAGCCGGCGAAGACCCACAGGTTCACGTCGATGGCCCCGGTGGCGACGAGGAGGCCGGCGGTGAAGAGCATGGAGTCACCGGGCAGGAAAAAACCAACCAGCAGGCCGGTTTCTGCGAAGACGATGCCGCAGACCAGCAGCACGATCCAGGGGGCCAACCGCGGGTCACGCAGGAAGACATCGGGGTTCAGGAAGTCCGGCAGCAAGCCGGCCATCTGAGGCTGGAGGGTCACTGCGGCGTCCAGGGCCGGGCTCAGGGCGTCAATCATCACGTGCCCCAGCTTACCGGCGGCCGGGCCGCCGGCTGCTCCGAAACGGTCCGCCGGACCAAAGTGTGGGCAGACTCCCAGCCGGGCCCCGCTAAGGTAGTGGGGTGGCTTTGGACTTTACGGCGATCGATTTCGAGACAGCCAATGGATTTCGCGGGTCGGCCTGCTCCGTTGGCGTCACCCGCGTCCGCGACGGGGGGATCGTCGATGAGGCCTATTGGCTGATGCGCCCACCCGAGGGATTCGACCATTTCGACCCGCGCAACGTGCAGATCCACGGGATCACCGCCGAAATGGTGGCCACCGCGCCCCGCTTTGGCGAGGTCTTCGGGGAACTGGCCTCCTTCATCGGCTCGGATACTGTCGTGGCCCATAATGCGGCCTTCGACCTCGGCGTCATCCGCTCCGCACTGGAGGTCTCCGAGCTGGCGGGTCCCGCCTACGATTTCGCCTGCACGGTGAAATTGGCGCGCAAAACGTATTCGCTGCAGTCCTATTCGCTGCCCTTCGTAGCCGAAGCAGCGGGATCCCCGATGGAGAACCATCACGATGCCCTGGCGGACGCGCGGGCCTGCGCCTCCATCATGATCGACATCGGGCACCGTCATGTCGTCGATTCGGTGTCCAACGCCGCGACGGCGGTACGCGTGGCGATGGGCCATGCAGCGGCCTACGCGCCCGGGGACGGACTGTCCAAGGCCACGGTATCGGCCCAGGAACGGCTGGCAGCAGGAATGCTGGTCCCCGCCCAACCGACCTGGGCCGGAGGCTGGCCCTCCGAGGGGGAGGACCCGCCTCCGAATCCCGAGGCCGACCCGTCCAACCCGCTCTATGGGGAAACGGTGGTCTTTTCAGGCAACCTGGGCATCACCCGGCAGGAAGCCAAGAACCGGGCGGCCGAGAACGGGGCCACCTGTGCCAGCCGGGTCACCCGGGCCACCACGGTCCTGATCGTCGGTGACGGCTTCGTTCCCGGTGACCTGCACACCACGCGTCTGACCTCCAAGGTCAAACATGTCCTGCGGCTGCGCGAGGCAGGACGGGAGGTCTCGCTGCTCTCGGAGGGCGAATTCCTGCAGCTCGTCGGCGGGTTCCGGCTTCCCTGATCAGCCGGCCTGATCGGGGGCAGTGCCGAGCACGGCCTCAACCCACCGGTGGTGCATCTGGGAGATCACCGAATCCACGGTGCTGGTCGGTAGTTCGGCTGCCTGGCGATACCCGGTGGCCGAGGCGACCAATGCCGCAGCGTATCCTGCCGTATCGGGATCCGGCGTCGTCCCCAGACGCCGTACGACGGCGGAGGCATCCCCGGTCTCATCGGTAGCTGCCTGCCGGGTCGCTAGTTCATCGATGGCCGCCTGCAGTGCTGCGCGTAAGGCGGCGCAGGCGGCACCGTCGTCATCAGCTGTCTCCTGCAGTATTTCCTTCCACCGCTGCGGGGCCTGGGCTCCGAGGTCCAGGCCGGCGCGCACCGCACGGGCGGCATAGGAGGCAGCCCGGTGTGCTCCGGGGGCGCCGTGGGTCAGGGCGGCGGCGTCGGAGGCGAGCCGTGCCGTCGTTCCCTCATCGACGCGCGGCAACAGGGCCATGACCGCTGCCCGCGGCAAGACCCCCGGACCATCCGCCGTGGGGTGGGCCGGTCTGCCGGTGCTGGCCATATCCGGGTCGGCCAGGGCCCTGCGGTTTTGCGGATCGGCAGGAGCCAGGGAGGGGGCAGCGAGCTCGTCGGTGGCTGAGAAAGCTGCGTCGATCCACCGGGGGAGCGGTTCCGGGGCACCGTCGGGGAAGGAGCCGGTGACCGCGCGGTTCCAGCGCAGCCCGGCCAACCACAGGCAGGCAGCCTCATCGGAGGCCACCCCGTCGTTGGCCCATTCAACGGCTTCCAGGAGCCCATCGAACAGGAAGAGCTGCAGCGTCTCCGTCTCACCCGGGACCTGGCCGGCCCGGGCTGCGGCGGCGCCGGCCGCGGTGGCCCGCAGGACGGCGAGGACCCTGTCGGAAAATTCGGGGCGCGGTTCGAGGTTTTGCGGTGTCTGAGTCACCCGAACAGTCTAGGAGATGGCCCGGGAAATCTAGCCTTGCTCCGGTGGGTGCGCGTAGATCTTCTCGACGAACGAACGCGAACGTTGGGTGAAGATCCCGCGCTTGAGCTTCAGGGTGGGAGTCATGATTCCGCTTGCTTCGCTGAGATCGGTCAGTAGCGGGAGGAACTTGCGTACCTGCTCGGGACGGGACACTTTCGAATTCGCGCTGCTGACCGTCTGATTGAGCGCTTCGAGAAGTCCGTGGTCCTCGATGGATACCGCACCGCCGGCCTCGGGGATTCGAAGGCCCGCCAGACGGGCGAACCCGTGTTGATGTGCCCAATCGACGACGGCTTCGAAGTCAAGGAGCAACAGGCCGCCGAGAAACGGGCGGCCTTCTCCCACCATCACGGCATGGGCGATGAGGGGATCGTTTTCGACGTAGCCTTCCCAGATGGTGGGGGAAACGGTTTTGCCGCCTGCTGTGACGAGGACATCCTTGATGCGCCCCTTGAGGGTCAGCTGCCCGAGGTCATCGAGTTCGCCGAGGTCACCGGTCCGGAAGAAACCATCGATGAAGGCATTGGTGTTATCCGCGGGCCTGTTGTATCCGGAAAATACTCCGGCCCCGCGAGCCAGGACCTCACCCTGATCCGAGATGCGGACGGTGGTTCCCGGCATGGGCACTCCCACGGAGCCTGCCTTGATGGCTCCTGGAAGGTTACCGGTCAGCGGAGCCGTGGTTTCGGTGAGTCCGTATCCTTCGATGACGGGCAATCCCAGACCGCGGAAGAACAGCGAGAGTTCAGCGTCCAGCGCGGCGCCGGAAAGGAGATAGTCCAGGCGCCCACCGACGAGTTTTCTGATGCGGCCATAGAACAATCCATCAAAGATCGCGTGTTTGATCCGGAGCCCGAGCCCGGCTCGTGCTGCCGGATGTGTAGCGCGACGCTCTGCCAGCCGGCCCCACTGCACAGCGGTTTCCTGTGCCACCTTCCAGAGGGGGCCGAGATGTTTTGCTTCTGCGGCTGCCGCAGCGGATGTCTGTATTTTTTGCAGAACACGCGGGACCACCACCAAGAAGGTGGGTTTCAGCGCGCCCAAAGCCGGTACCACCTCACGCGTATCGTCCAAGTGGGCAATGCGCATGCCGTTGGCCAGGCAGATCAGTTGTAGCCCGCGAGCCAGTACGTGGGCCATCGGGAGGAAGATGACCGTGTTTCCGGATTCCTTGACCACCTCGGAGTAGGATCCGGCCACATTCAGTACCTGGTTGACGAAGTTTCCATGGGTGATGAGCGCGCCCTTCGGGTCAGCCGTGGTTCCCGATGTGTAGACGATGGTTGCCACCGAATCCAGTGTGGCCAGTAGCCGTCGTTGCTCCAAGGCCTCGTCGGTCAGGTGTTCGCCGATCTGCACCAGGTCGTCCAGGGATGACTCCGTCTGGCGGTCCATCGTCCAGATGCGCCCGTCGAGGACACCGGCTTGCTCGAATCCCTGTTTAAGCAGGCGGGCGTGTTCTGTCGTACCGGCAACACCGAAGCGCACGTCAGCGTCGGTGACGATAGCCGAGATCTGGTTGACTGCGGCGGTTTCGTAGAGCGGCACGACAACAGCGCCAGCGAACCAGGCGGCCATGTCCGCCAGGGCCCATTCATAGCGGGTGGGTGAGATGATGGCTATGGATTGACCGGGCTGGAGGCCCGCGGCCATGAAGCCCTTGGCCAGAGCTTGCACCTGCCCGACGAACGCGCTGGTGCTCACTGGGACCCAGGGATCGGCGATCGCCGAGCCGCCGGAACGAACTTCGAAAGCCATGTGGTGGGGCGAACTCCTGAGCCGCTGCATCAAAAGCTCTGTCGCATTTCGATAGACGGCCGGAACCACCAAGGATGGCGTGGTGAACTCTTTCACGGGGTGTTCCCATTCGACAGTGTTTGCAGGTGGTGACGCATCAGGTCCTGGGTAGCGTCAAGAAAATTGCTGACGATGGTGCCGTGCTCAACGGGGAGGGCCCGGAGCTGTTCGTAGATGGCGGTCGCCAGTGGATGGGTCAGGTTCCGGATTTCGTGGAAGGCCTCGTTGGTCGCCGTTAACATGACGTGTCGCCTATCTGCCGCGCCGCGGTTACGGGTGAGGTAACCATTGAGCTCCAGACGGTTGGTGATGGCCGTAGTGGTAGCCGCGGTGGAACCCAGCTCCCGTGCGAGATCTCCCGACGTCATCGGTCCTGATTGGGTCAGCACCGAAAGCGCACGAAAATCGTTGAGATTCAGGCCCAATCCCAGAGCCATTTCCCTCTCGCTCTCGCGGGCCAGGATCAACATTTCCTGCAAGGTCGTGGCGACGGAAGGATAAGACAACATGACGACTTCCATTCCTTAAGGGCAAGCCTCGAGTATAGTCAATATTCTTTGATCATCAAAAGATTGAATGAAATTTTATATGCAGCATAGTCTCCGGGGAAACCGTCTCCGCGCAAGCTCCGCATGTCAGAGAGGAACCGTCCAGTGAATAAATCTGAGCGCAAGGCGCTGATCACGTTGCCCATCGTGCTGATCATCGCAGCCTTGCTTGCTGCTGCTGGCAGCAGTGGCGGTGTCACTCTGGGAGTAATCCCCGTCTTTGCCCTGGCCGTGGGCATGGCCATCGTGATTCAGTGGATAGCTTTTATTCCTGCTTTTCTGGCCCAGACGGAAAAGTACTACGACCTCACCGGCATGTTGAGCTATGTCACCATTACGGTCATGATTCTCCTGGCCCTTCCAGATATCGACGCGCGTTCGCTGATCTTGGCCACCATGGTTCTCATCTGGACGCTGAGGCTCGGACTCTTCTTGTTCCGTCGCATTAGCCGGGCTGGCAAGGATGATCGGTTTGATGAGATCAAGCCCTCCTTCGTCAGGTTCTTGAGCACGTGGACGCTCCAGGGGCTGTGGGTCACCTTCACCGCGGCGGCGGCGTGGGTTGCCATGACCTCCGAAAATAGAGTTGCCGTGGACGGGTTCGCACTCGTTGGCGTCCTGGTGTGGATGCTCGGATTCGGTCTGGAAGTGGTGGCCGATCAGCAGAAATCACGGTTCAACGGCAACCCATCGAAAAAGGGTGGATTCATTTCCACCGGTTTGTGGTCCACCTCGCGTCACCCCAACTACTTCGGTGAGATCTTGCTGTGGATCGGCGTCGCCATCGTCGCTTTCCCCGTGCTTCAAGGGTGGCAGCTGGTGGCCTTGATCTCCCCGGTCCTTGTCATTCTGCTCCTGACCAAAGTCAGCGGGGTCCCGCTGTTGGAAAAGAAATCCGATGCCAAATGGGGTGGCCAAGCTGACTACGAGGCCTATAAGGCCAGGACCCCAGTCTTGATTCCTAAAATCTGGTAGCCGACTCCAAGGTGCCCAAGGCCCTGATCCGCGGAATCGCCTCGACCCGGCAGGAAAATTTGCGGCGTCGTTCGGGGTCTTGCGGTGTCTGAGTCACCCGACTAGTCCAGAGGACCGTCGGGTGACCTGACACCACCCTAGGACTTGGTGGTGTAGTTGCTTTGGCGTTCCAGAATGGTGGTCACCGTGGTTTCGTGCCACACCGTGGAGTCCGTGAAACAGGTGACGACCTTCCACCCGGACAGGGCATGCTCGTTGAGACTGGCTTCAAGATCCGAGGGTTTGAAGTCGGGGTAGTCCTTGATCTTGTCGGTGATGACTTTATATTCATGCATGGCCGGTCCTCCTCGTGGCGAGTGGCGGAGCCCGCTGACGCCCCGGCGTCGTGGAGAACACGTCGAACGTGTGGGTCCACCACGAGAACCGTGTTCTGCAGGGCGACGGCTCTTAACCCATTAACCAACTTCCCCGTGCCAAAGTCCAGAGCTCATCTGGTGCGGGGAGAACCGCTGGCCGGTGGGCCGGTCAGATGATGATGCGCAACGGTTCTTCGAGGGTGCGTTTGAGATCTCGGAGGAAGGCCGCCGAGACGGCTCCATCCAAGACCCGGTGATCTGAGGTGAGCGTGATCTTCATGATCTGGCGGGTGGAGAGCTGGCCGTCCTGCACGAAGGGCTCCTCGGTGGTGGCACCCACCGCCAGGATCGCTGCCTCGGGAGGGTTGATCACCGCGGTGAAATTGTCGACCCCGAACATGCCCAGGTTGCTGATCGAGAAGGTCCCGCCACTGAATTCCGCGGGGGTCAGCTTGCCGTCCCTGGCCTTCATCGCCAGCGCACGGGTTTCGCTGGAAATCACCTCCAGGCCCTTGGTCGCTGCGTCGCGGATCACGGGAACGATCAGCCCGTCATCCAGGGCCACCGCCACCCCGATATGTGCGCGGGGGTGCTGCAGAATCTTATCCCCGGCCCAGGAGGCGTTGACCTGCGGGTGGTCCTCCAAGGTGAGTGCGCACGCCTTGACCAGCAGGTCGGTCACACTGATCTTGACTCCTGAATCGGCGAAGCGTTCATTGATCTCCGCGCGCAGGGTCATGAGTCGATCCATGGCCACCACGTGAGTCAGGTAGAAGTGTGGGGCGCTGGCGCTTTCGGTGAGCCGTTGGGCCATCACCTTGCGCATCATCGTCAGGGGAACCTCCACCGATTCAGACGGCTGCGTGCCGGTTGCACTCACCGGCGTGGAGTCCGCTGGCTGCCGCTGATGGGGGGCAGCGGAGGCCTGGGCGGCGACCGCAGCCTCGACGTCCGCCCTGACAATCCGCCCACCCGGGCCGGTTCCCGTGATTTCCGCCGGGTCGATGCCGTGTTGTTCGGCAACACGGCGGGCCAGCGGGGAGGCAAGAAGACGCCCGCTGCTGGAACCGGCAGGGGACTGCCGGTCCGTCGAGCCCGCCGGCGTGCGGGGCTGCGCCGGCGGTGCGGCAGGAACGTGCTCGGAGGCCGGGCTGGGTTCCGTGGGGGGCGGGCTGCTCGAGGACGCGGCGGCCTGTGCGCCGGTGGTTCCGCCACCGCTGTCGCCGGCGGCACCGGCACCGATGAAGGCGACAGGTTCCCCGATGGGCACCATCGTCCCCTCTTCGACGAGGAGTTTCTCCAAAATGCCCTCGTCGAAGGCCTCGAGATCCATGGTGGCCTTATCGGTGTCGATTTCGGCGATCACGTCGCCTTCACGCACCGTATCGCCCACTTTTTTGACCCAACGGCTGAGGACACCTTCTTGCATGGTGTCGGACAGTCGGGGCATGTTCACCTCGGGCATCGCGGTCTCCTATCCTGTGAAGCTGGTGGCGGCGAGAAGTTCGCGGACGACCCGGATCAGGTCCTTCGCGGTCGGCAGTGCGGCACTTTCCAGGGGCTTCGCGTAGGGAAGCGGGATTTCGGCCGCCGCCACCCGTCTCACCGGGGCGTCGAGGTAGTCGAAGGCCCCCTCCATGAGGGTTGCCGAGATTTCGGCGCCGATGCCATAACTGAGGCAGTCGTCCTCGAGCACGACGGCCCGGCTGGTCTTGCGCACCGAGGCACAGACGGTTTCCCGGTCCAGGGGGCGCAGGCTGCGCAGATCCACCACTTCGAGCGAAATGCCTTCCTCCTCCAGCTGCCGGGCCACCTCGAGAGCCACGGTGGTGGCCCGGGAGTAGGTGATGACGGTGAGGTCGCTGCCGGCTTTGGCGATGGCAGCCTTGCCGATTTCGGCGACGTTGTCCCCGTCGGGAACCTCACCGCGAGTGTTGTAGAGCGCCAAGTTCTCCAGGAAGATCACCGGGTCGTTATCGCGGATCGATGCGACCAGCAGGGCCTTGGCGTCCGCGGGTGTGGAAGGAGCCACGACCTTGAGCCCGGGGATATGGGCGTACCAGACCTCCAGGTTTTGGGAGTGGGTGGCGGCCAACTGTTGGCCACCACCGCCGGGCATCCGAATCACCAGGGGGACGGCGCTCTGGCCGCCGAACATGCCGTGGATCTTCGCCGCGTGGTTCACGATCTGGTCGATGGCTATCAGGGAGAAGTTCAAGGTCATGATCTCCACCACCGGACGCATTCCGAGCATCGCGGCACCGACGGCGGCGCCCACGAACCCCTCTTCGGCAATGGGGGTGTCCAGAACTCGGCGGGGACCAAACTCGGTCAAGAGCCCGGCGGTGATCTTATAGGAACCCTCGAAGAGGCCGATCTCCTCGCCGATCAGCAGGACGTTCTCGTCGCGGGTCAACTCGGAACGCAAGGCGTCGTTCAGGGCCTGCCGGTAGGTGGTGACGGTCATCTGGACTCCTTCTTCGCCGGTCATGGCATGCCGATCACTGGTTGTCCGGGCAGGGTGTCCGGTGCATTGGCGACGGGGGTGGCATAGGCGTAGTCGAAGAGCTGATCGGGGGTTGGATCGGGGCTGGCATCGGCGAAGGCCACCGCTGCCTCGACCTCCTCGCGGGCTTCGGTGTCGATTTGTTGTGCCACGGATTCCTCCAGCACCCCCGATGCCACCAGCTGCTGACGGAAGGCGGGGACCGGGTCAGCTGCCTGGGCTTCCTCGACATCCTCGCGGGAGCGGTATTGTGCTGGGTCGACCACCGAGTGACCACGCAACCGTGAACTCATCAGCTCCAACAGGAACGGTTGGCGTTCGTGGCGGGCCCGCTCCAGGGCCCTGTTGGCCGCATCCCTGACGGCGACCACGTCATTGCCGTCCACCCGTTCACCGGGGATGCGGTAGGAGCAGCCGCGTTTATATAGTTCGGGTTCACCGGCGGCGGCATCGACCGTGGTGGCCATGCCCAATCCGTTGTTGATGATCACGTAGACGATCGGCAGGTTCCAGACGGAGGCCAGGTTCAACGATTCGTGGAAGGCACCGATATTGGTGGTTCCATCGCCCATCTGGCACATGACGACTTCAGCGTCCGGGCCCGGTGCGCTGCGATAGGTCAACGCCAAGGCGGCCCCGGTGGCGGGAGGAAGCTGTCCACCCACAATGCCGTAACCGCCCAGCATGCGGGTTTCGGTGTCGAACATGTGCATGGAACCGCCGCGGCCCTTGGAAACCCCGGTGCTTTTGCCGAACAGCTCGGCCATCACCGCGCCGGTACTCATTCCGCGCGCCAGGGCATAACCGTGGTCGCGATAGTTGGTAAACAGGTAGTCACGGGGTTGGAGCGCGGTCATCAGGCCCACCACGCTGGCTTCCTCACCCAGGTTGAGGTGGCAGTACCCGCCGATCTTCGCCCGCTTATACATCTGGTCGGCCGTCAGCTCGAATCTGCGGATCAGTGCCATCTGCCGGTAATACCCGATCAGCGTCTGCGGGTCTTCCTCCCCGGCGGTGCGCTGTTGCGTCCGATCAACCATCATGTTCCTCCGTTGCTGGCCTGCCTCCATGCCGTCGTCACTTTTGTGGTTAGGGGCCGGGAGGCTGTTCCTGAAGTCTGAAGCTGCCGGATCCCCCGCAGGTGGGGCAGGTTTCGGGGGCTTCCATCCCACGGGCCGGCTCGCCGCAGGTTCCACACACCCATTCGGTGGTCAGCAGGGCCACGATGTCGCGGCGGCTGACGATTCCTGCCAGCCGTCCGGTGTCCAGCACGGGAAGACGGCGCAGCCGCTGATCCACCAGCAGGGCCCGGATATCGGAGATCGGTGTGTCGACGGAAACGCTGATGACCCCGGGGCTCATCACCTCGGCGGCGGTCCGCCCGGGTTTGGCGAGCACATCGTATTCGCTGACCAGCCCCAGCACATGCCCGGGATCTTCCACGACGGGCAGAGCACTGATCCGGTGCCGACCCAGCAGGGCGGCGATTTCTTCGACGGGCGTGTCACGGGAAACCGTGAACACGGGAGTGCTCATAATGTCGGCGGCCGTGGTGGGAATTCGCGTCCCGGCCGAGTCAAGATGCTCGGAAGCATCCTGGGAAACGCCGGTGCCCTGAGGTTCGCTCATACCCCCAGTGTGCCCTCACCCGTCGTGACTGGCCAGCAAAGGTGAGGGAAAGACCATCGCGGGCGGTGAAACCCGCAGCTGGAGCCGCCCCTCGGGGGACTGGCTCCACCACCCGGGTCTTCGTGGTCCAACCCGTCGGTGGTGCTCGATAGTCTAGGTTCATGCGGATTCTGCACACCTCCGACTGGCATCTGGGCCGGTCCTTCCACGGCGCCGGACTCCTGGACGCCCAACGTGGTTTCGTTGATGCCCTGCTCACAACGGTGAAGGACGAACGGGTTGACGTGGTCCTGATCGCCGGGGACGTCTACGATCGCGCCCTGCCCTCCGTCGATGCGGTCACCGTGTTCGACGACGCCATTGTGCGGTTACGCGATGCGGGGGCCACCGTCGTGGCCACCAGCGGCAACCACGATTCGGCCCTGCGACTGGGCTTCGGCTCGCGCCTGCTCGAACGCGCCGGACTGCACCTGCGCACCCGCCTCGCGGACCTCGACACCCCGGCCCTGGTGGAGGGCGAGGATTTCACCTTGGCCATCTACGGGTTGCCCTACCTTGAACCGCGGATGGTCGCCGAGCAGTTGGGCGTTGAGGCCCCCGGACATCAGCCGGTGGTCCGGGCGGCGATGGGCCGGGTTCGTGCCGATCTGGCTACGCGGAGGGAAGGAACCGGGACGCCCATCCGCTCCATCGTCATGGCCCACGTTTTTGCAGCCACGGGCCTCTCGAGTGATTCGGAACGCGAATTGAGCATCGGCGGGCTGGACATCGTTCCGATCGAAGAGTTCGACGGCTTGGACTACGCCGCCTTGGGACACCTGCATGGTCGCCAACGCCTCGCCGAAACGGTCCGCTATTCGGGTTCACCGATCGCCTACTCCTTCTCCGAAGCAAACCACCGCAAGGGGGCCTGGTTGCTGGAGGTCACCGCCGAAGGCATCACCTCCATCGACGCCGTGGACTGGCCCGCCGCCACCGAGCTGCGCATTCTGCGGGGCCCCCTGGAGGAACTCCTGGCCGACCCGGGCCTGGCAGGTGCCGAAGAAGCCTGGTGCCAGGTGACGCTGACGGACCGTGATCGTCCCTCCCAGGCGATGGAACGGCTGCGAACCCGCTTCCCGAACACCCTGGTCCTGAACTTCGAACCCGAGGGCCGCCCGGCAGAGGTCACCCGCAGCTACCGCGACCGGCTGGCTGCGGCGGAGAGCCCGTTGGAGGTCTGCACCGGATTCATCGACCATGTCCGCCAGCGCCCGCCCTCGGAGGCGGAGGCCGAATTGCTGGGCCGGATCCTTCAGCAGGCCACCAGCGGGAAGGTGGAACGATGAGAGTCCACCACCTGCAGATCGCCGCATTCGGGCCGTTCGCCGCGCGGCAGGATATCGACTTCGACGAACTCTCCGCGGCTGGCTTATTCCTGCTCAACGGTGAAACAGGTGCCGGCAAAACCAGTATCCTCGACGCGATTTGCTACGCACTGTATGCCGGGCTCCCGGGGGCACGGGAAGGCACCAAATCGCTGCGCAGCGATCATGCGGGACCAGCCGATGAGCCGGAAGTCGTCCTGGAATTCAGTACCGGCGGACGCCGCTTCGAGGTTCGTCGATCACCGGCCTGGCAGCGCCCTTCCAAACGCGGGACAGGGAAGACCACCACGGCCCAGGCCCAGAGCCGGCTCCGCGAACTCGTGGAGGGCCAGTGGAAGGAAATTTCCACCCGCAACGACGAGGTCTCCGCCGAATTACGGGGAGTCATCGGCTTGGGCAAGGACGAATTCACCCGCGTCGCCATGTTGCCCCAGGGCGCTTTCGCCGCCTTCCTGCGCGCCAAGGACAAGGAACGCGAAGAGCTCCTCAAGAAACTCTTCGACACCGGTCTCTACGACAGCGTCGAAGCGCTGCTCGCCGAGGAACTCGCGATGGCTAGAACGGCAGCCGAAGAGGCCGACCGCGCCCGCAGTGAAGCCGTCGACCAGTTGATCGAAGACGCCACCGCATCCCTTTCCAACGACGACGGAGTCTCCCCGTTTGCCGCCGATACGGTCGATAGCGAAGAGGGTACGGCGCCCGACATGACGCCGGAAGAGCTCTCCAGCAAGGAACTGCTGACGCTACTGGAGACACGGTTGCAGGAAAGCACGGCACGTTCGAGCACCGAACGGACGGCGGCAGATGCCGCCGCGACGCAGGCCCGAACCGCCGCCAGCGAACTCGCTGCAGCCGCCGAACGCCACCGGGCGTTGGCCGAACTGGACCGGCTGCGCGCCACCCATGCCGAGAGCGGCGAGCGGATGGCTGCCGTGGCCGCCAAAGTGTCCTTGGATGAGCAGGCAGCGGCTCTTCAGCCCAGCGACAAGGCACGACGCCGGGCAACACAAGCTGTCCAGGACGCCGACCAGGCGCTGGAATCCGTCCGCGAGGCCGCAGGCCGTGGGCTGGCCGCCGACTACCTGGCCGCGGCAGCGGAACCGGGCGTGCTCACCGAAACGGACGCCGCAACCGATGCTGGGCCGGCGGAGACCGAAGCTGCAGAACTGTCGCAACGCGCCGCCGAGGCCGCTTCGCGCATCACCGGCGACGCTGCCGTGCTGGAGGCTGCCCTGCCCGAAGAGCGCGAACTGAGCGAACACAACACTGAACTGGACAAATCCCAGGCTGACCTTGAACTGCGGAGGACGGCACAGGCCGAGAAACTGCGTGAACAAGAGGCGCTCGGGGACTCACTGCCGCGACTGCGGGAGGCAGCCGAAGCCCTCTCCGGGACGGCCGGCACGCTGCCGACGCTCACCGCCACACGGGACGACGCGGCGCACCGGGTGGCAGCCGTCGCGGCCCGCCAGGCCGCCGAAACCGCGGCAACCCAAGCCCATACTGTGTGGGCCCAGGCCAAGGACGAACAACTGGCAGGCCGTGAACGGCTGCTGGACCTGGGACGGACCCGGCTGGCCCAGGCGGCTGCGGCCTTGGCCCGGGAACTGGTTCCGGGGCAGGCCTGCCTGGTCTGTGGCTCGGCCGAGCACCCGGCTCCGGCCAGGGTAGCGGACGGTGAACTCGTCGAAGAAGAGGACGAGGAGAGCGCCCGTCAGCTGGCTGCCGCTGCCGATGCTGCCGAAACCGAGGCGGCCTCCCGGCTCCATGCAGCCCGCGAGGCAGCCTCCCGGGCCGCGGGGCAGGCGGGGGAGTCCACCGCCGAACAGGCCGACCAAGCCCTCGCCGATGCCAACCAAGCATTGGCGGAGGCTACCGAGTCCGCGGCGCAGGCCCAACGCGCCCGAACGGCGGTTGAAGAGGCCAGCGAAAAGTTTGAGCGCCTGCGCACGAACAACACCGCCGAAGCCACGGCACTGACCGTCTTGGCCGGAAGTATCGAACAGCTCGGCATACGAATCACCACCCTCGAATCCCGGCTGAAACGGCTGCGAGGCGAGGAAGGATCCTTACGGTCCCGCCACGAACTGCTGGTGGGTGCCAGGGGACTGCTCGAGGAACTAGCCCGGGCAGCCCGTGCGCTCGACAGTGCCCGCCGTGCCGCCGACACGGCCACCGCTACCTGGGAAACCGAACGCCATGCTGCCGGGTTCCACGACGACGCCGCCTGGGCCGCGGCACTTCTGGACCCGGAGGCACGGGCCGGCGCACAGGCCCAGATCGCCGAACACACGGCCGAGGGCGTACGGATCGACACCCTGGCGGGAACCGAAGCCGTAGCCCGGGCCAAAACCGAGGTGGAAGAGGGGTTCTCGGTCCCTGGCCAGGAGGAACTGGCCGAAGCCCAGGCCACGGCCGCCGAAACGGCCACGGCACGTGACACGGTGCTCGAACGCGACGCCGTCCTGCGCTCCTATGCCTCACGCTTCGGACGGCGCAGCGAACGCCTCCGTGAACTCGAGACCAGCCAAGGCGCCGTGCTGGAACGCTATGCGCGGGTGAAGTCGATGGCCGATATCGCCCGGGGGTTGGGGGAGAACCGGTTCAAGATGACCTTGTCCACCTACGTTTTGGCTGCCCGGCTGGAAGCCGTGGCGGCCGCCGCGACCGAACGCCTCCTGGTCATGAGCGCCGAACGCTATTCGCTGGTCCACGACGACAGCCCCAAGGGCAACGCAAAATCCGGTCTGGGACTGCATGTGCTCGACGCCTGGACCGGCCAGCGCCGCGACACCCAGACGCTTTCCGGTGGGGAGTCCTTCATGGCCTCGTTGGCGTTGGCCCTGGGTTTGGCCGATGTCATCCAACAGCAGTCGGGAGGCATCGACATCGAGACCCTTTTCGTTGACGAAGGGTTCGGTTCCCTCGACGAGGGGGCACTGGAGACGGTGATGGATGCCCTCGACGGGCTGCGTCGCGGTGGCCGGGTCGTCGGCCTCGTGAGCCACGTCGCCGAGATGAAACAACGTATCCCTGCCCAGTTGAGGGTCAGTAAGGAACGCACGGGTTCCACCACCGAAGTGGTTTTGGCCGACACGGTAGAATAGGGAGCGCAAAGGGTAGGGCGCTCCGGGTGGCTGGGACGGGCGCACCTTGGAGGACCCGTGAAATACATGAACACCGATCCCTCGGCGCCCACCACGGGCGCGCACCCCGCCACTGAAACCACCCCCCGCTCTCGTGGTAGTTTCCGCAGCCTGCTGGAACTGGCCGGTCCGGGATTCTTCCCGCTGGCTTTCTTCGCCCGACTGCCTCTGGCCATGCTCACCATCGGCACCCTGACACTGATCAGCACCGCGACCGGATCCTATGCCAGCGGTGGGATCGCTGCAGGGGCGGTAGGAGTTGGTTCGGCCATCGGTGCGCCGCTGATCGGTTACGCTGCGGACCGGTGGGGCCAACGGCCCGTCCTGCTCCCGGTGGCCTTGCTCCACGCACTCGTCGTTGCGGTGCTCATCCTGGCCGGCATCGGAATCATCGACTCCGAATCCCTGCTCCTGGTCATCGTGATCTCCTTCGCTGCCGGGGCCAGTTGTCCGCAAGTCGGCCCGCTGGCCCGCGTGCGTTGGATGGCCCTGACCCAGGGGCGCTCCCGGGGCCGACGGGAACTCGAAACAGCACTGAGCTACGAAAGCACCGTCGATGAACTGACCTTCGTGATGGGACCGGCGCTCGTCGGCGTGCTGGCCTCACTCGCGGCGCCCTGGTTACCGCTGGCCTTGGCCGCCGTCTTGACCGCGGTTCTGGTTCCGGCCTTCGCGGTCCACCCGACCTCCCACGCCATCGAACTGCAGGATTCCGGCGCCGAACCAGTCCCTGGATCCGGATGGATCCCGGCCCGCGTGGTGCGCGTGGGTCTGTGTGTACTGGGGATGACGGGGATGGGGACCCTCTTCGGTTCAGTCTCTGCCGGGGCCGTGTCCTATGCGGGACTTTTCGGTCATGCCAGCGCCGGCGGACTGCTGTATGCCGCCTTGGGACTGACCTCGGCCATCGCCGCCCTGTCCGTCTCGCTGTGGCCACGTGGCTGGGCGCAACCGGTGCGCTGGGCGGCCTGTGCCTTGCTGCTGATTCCGCTGGCCCTGCTGCTGCAGGTTCCTGACACGATGGGCACCATGGTCGTGTTCCTGCTGCTGATCGGCCTACCGATCGGACCGATTCTGGTCACGATCTTTACCGTCGGAGGAGACGTGGCACCCATCGGCAGAATGGGCACCGTGATGACGATGCTCGCCAGCGGGATTGTCGTCGGCACCGCGATCGGCAACGGTTTCGCCGGGGTACTGGCCGATGTGGTGGGGCCGCAGGGGGCGTTCCTGGTCGCGGCGGCTGCCGCCGTCGTCCTCTTTGGCTCGGGTGCAGGAACCTACGCGCTGGGACGGGTGCGGCGCACCGACAGCGTTTAGCTGCCGGACCGGGCAACGACGATCAGCCCAGCGCCAGTTGGACCGTGGCCGCGGCGGTGGCCACGCGGTGGCCCACCGTATCGGCGTCCACCTCATGGGCCGCCGTGGCATAGACGACAGCTAACGCGGCAGGGGTCTGGCCGGGAACGTGAAGGGCCGCAGCGATGGAGGAAACTCCAGGGATGACCTCATCCAGGCTCGTGGCATATCCTGCCCTCCGGGCGTCGTCGGCGGCCGCACGCCACGGATGTTTCGGTGCCACCGCCTCCCATTCGGCGCGCGAATGCGCCGACTGGATCGCGATGCCCGGGGCGCCATGGGTTAACGGATGCCTCGAACCGGGACGCTGCATGACGGTGGCCGTGCTGTGTCGTGGTTCCACGGAGACCAAGGTGATGCAGTCCTCGTGGTCCCAGACGGCCAAAAATGCCGTCATCCCCAATTCGTTGGCCAGTGAGGTCAGTTCCGGCAGGGCGGCGCTTTGCAGATCGCGCTGGACTCCACGGGCCAAGGACGCCAGCCCCGGAGCCCCCTCGAGGCGGCCGGTGCTATCTCGACGGACCAGGGCATGATCTTCCAGGGTGCGCAGGATCCGGTAGGCGATGGAGCGGTGGACGCCCAACTCGTCAGCGAGTTCGGCGATCGTGGGAGGCTCGGAACGATCGGTGATGATTTCCAGGGCGCGGAGCCCCCGCGACAGGGTTTGCGCCGGGGAACCGGCCGTGGAACTCTCTGACACGGGTACCGCCTTTTCTGAGGGGCGGGGCGCGACCTCTTGTGCGCCGCAGGGGCCCGGGATACGTTTGAAGTAGTTCTCTCATAGAACTGGAAGTTCGAATATAGAACACCTGTGGTCGTGAAGGCAAGGTCCTGATCGCTGACGACGGAGGCTCGGACATGGACGTGGACCCGCAGGGCGAAGTAGCCGAAGGCGGCCTACCGCACCGGATCGAGACCACCGACCCGCGGCACTTCAGGGGCAGCCTGGGGCGCTTTGCCACCGGCGTGACCATCGTGACCTTCGATGGATCCACTAAACGCCACGGGATCACGGTGAACTCCTTCACCTCCGTGTCCATGGACCCCGCGCTGGTGCTGGTGAGTATCGCCCGCAGCACCCGCGCCCACGACGAGCTCGCTGACCGGCCCTTCACGGTGAACATCCTCGGCGCCGAACAACAGGCCTTGGCCCTGCACTTTGCCGGCAAGCCGGGACCGGACCCCGTTTGGGTCGAAGGCGAAACAGCGCCACGCCTCGCCGGCGTGCTGGCACATTTCTCCTGCGACCCCTGGGCCGCCTACGGCGGCGGGGACCACACCCTGTATCTGGGGGAGGTGAAGGACTTCAACTACCGCACCGGCGATGCGTTGGCCTTCGCCAATAGCGCCTTCACCACCATTCCGGGAAGCCAACTCGGGGTCGAAGAACTGCTCTAAGCCGTGCCGTCGTCATCTGGGCGAAATATGGGAAATGTTGACGAGAAATTGACGAACATATCGGTTACGATGAGATAGATCACACTTACCGTCCGTTCGGTCGGTTATGCACCTAGCGCAGAGAGCGCAGAACACTGGAGTTCGCATGTCCCTGTCAGCAGCAGCACCCACTGCAGCCACCCGGCGCGAGGAACGCAAGGTCCTGGCCGGAACCCTCGTCGGAACCACCATCGAATGGTACGACTTCTTCATCTACGCACAGGCCGCCGGTCTCGTCCTCGGTCCGTTGTTCTTCGCCCCGCTGGGGGAAACCGGTGCACAGCTGGCCTCCTGGGCCTCCATCGGCATCTCGTTCCTGTTCCGCCCGCTGGGCGCCATCGTCGCAGGCCATCTGGGCGACAAACTCGGTCGCAAGAAGATGCTGGTCTTCACCCTGATCATGATGGGGCTGGCCACGTCGCTGATCGGCGTACTGCCCACCCACGCACAGATCGGCGGATGGGCCGCCATCCTGCTGATCCTGCTGCGCGTCTTGCAGGGCTTCTCGGCAGGTGGCGAATGGGGCGGAGCCGCCCTGATGTCGGTTGAGCACGCACCGGATCACCGCCGCGGGTTCTTCGGCGCCTACCCGCAGATCGGTGTCCCCTGCGGCATGATCCTGGCGACCGGCACCATCTGGCTGTTGACCACCCTCATTGGTGAGCAAGAGTTCCTTTCCTGGGGCTGGCGCGTTCCGTTCCTGTTCTCGATCGTGCTGATCATCGTCGGCTACGTCATCCGCCGTTCGGTGGAGGAGTCCCCGGTCTTCGCTGCCTTGCAGGAGCGCAAGAAGGAGTCATCGGCACCGCTGAAGACGCTGTTCAAGCACAACACCCGTGAAGTGGTCCTCACCGCGCTGATCTTCATCGCCAACAACGCCGCCGGCTACCTGCTCATCGCCTTCTTCGCCACCTACGCGTCCAAGACGTTGGGGATGGACCGTGGCCCCGTGTTGCTGGCCACGGCGTTGGCCTCCTTCGGTTGGCTGATCTTCACCATGTATGGGGGCATCCTCTCCGACAAGATCGGCCGGGTGCGCACCTTCCAGCTCGGCTACATCCTGGTGGCTCTCTGGGCGGTACCGATGTGGTTCCTCATTGATACAGCCAACATCTACTGGTACTTCGTGGCGCTGTTCGTTCTGACCATCGGACTGGGCTTGTCCTACGGCCCGCAGTCGGCACTCTATGCCGAGATGTTCCCCGCCAGGGTTCGCTACTCAGGGGTCTCCATCGGCTACGCACTCGGTGCGATCCTCGGTGGTGCCTTCGCCCCGCTGATCGCGGCGCTGCTGCTGGAGAAGACCGGGCATTCCTGGAGCATCGGGATCTATGTGGTGGTCATCTCGATCATCTCCTTGATCGCCGTCTCCATGGTGAAGGAAACCCGCGGGGTCGACCTGATGGTTGAACACCACGTGGACTACGTCGAGAAGTAGAAACGCCGAGGACGACGACGGCCGCCCCACCTTCCGGATTCACTTCGGGGGTGGGGCGGCCGTCCTCGTGGGGGAGGGGTGTCATTTCGGCCATGGCAGGATGTAACCCACGAGCAACCAAGAGGGGGATTCCAATGGACCCGATGCGGGAAGTGCGGCTGGATGATGTCCGTGAGTCGGGCCCCGTCGAGCCCGGAGGTATCCGGAGGCCCCAATGGCGCCATCAGCTGTGGTGGGCCCTCGTCTTCACCGCGGTGGCCATCGCGCTGGTCGGCCCCGAGGCGTTGTTCTGGATGTTCCTCATTGCCGGAGTCGTGGGCACTATGACCGTCGAGCTCGTCAGATGGCGAAGGCGTCGAGCCACGGTGCGTGGCCTAGCCGCCCAGTAGGCGCAGCACGTCCTCGTCGCTGACCTGGGCGAAGTTGGCATAGAACTCACCGACCGCACCGAATTCTTCCGGCTGCAGCGGGCACACTAGTTCGTCGGCTACCGCTGCCAGTTGTGCGCACACCTCGGGTGGGCCCACCGGGGAAGCGACGATCACGCGGTTGGGGTTTCCTTGGCGGATGACCTTGATGGCCGCGAGCATTGACGCCCCGGTAGCCAGACCGTCATCGCACAGGATGACGTCTTGTTCGCCGACATCGATGCCGCGCCGGCGTAGATAGGAGAGCTGGCGGCGTCGTAGTTCCCTGGATTCGCGGTCCCGGACTTCATCCAGGGCGGCCTTGCTGCGTGTTTCCGGGGGAAGGGTGGCCAGAACCTCGTTCATCAGTACTTCGGCTTGATCCGGTCCGTGGGCGGCCAAGGCGCCGAAAGCGAGTTCCTTCTGGCCGGGGACGCCGAGCTTGCGCACAACCAGCGCGTCGAAGGGGGCATCGAGGATGCGGGCCACGGCCGCCGCAATCGGTACACCGCCACGGGCCAGGCCCAGCACGACGACGGAGTCAGATTGGTCTCGGTAGGTGTCCAGATGGCTGGCCAGATGGCGGCCTGCGTAGTCCCGGTCCGAAAAGGGACGGGCGTCTGATCGAAAGAGTCCCATGCCCTATTGTCGCCCGGAAGTTCTAGGGTGACCAGTCTCGGGCGTGGCGTCGAAACCGACTGCCCGATGGTCCGGGCTCCCGTGGGAGCGCTGCTCAGCCTGGGCAACGCCCCGGGCCTGATCGCGGTGCCAGCCGGTCAGTCCCACCCATAGCGGTTTGACCTGATTCGGTTCTGAATGCTCTGAAGCATCCGGAGGTTTTGCTGTGCGGCAACGTATGGCCACCTTCGGAGACATCCCGGAAGAGTCAACGCGAGGTCTACGTCATGTCACCAATTGGTGACATCATGGAGGCATGGAAACCAGAGGAATTGATGCCGCGATGGTAGGTGAACGCATTCGTTCCGCCCGCAAGCGGCGCGGCTGGACGCAGCTGGAACTGGCTAGGGAGGCAGGGGTTTCCAGGAAATTCCTTGGTGACCTCGAGGCTGGCCACCCCGGCGCCTCGCTGGGCTTGACTCTCATTGTCCTGAACAAGCTGGATTTGAACGTCACTGCAGGCCCTCCCGAGCGCGACTTCAGGATCGACTTCGAGTCCACATTGTCCCGGGGCGACTACGAATTTGCCTTGCGCCTTCTGGGGGAGTACGCCCAACGGGTCGTCGAAGAGGGGCCGTCCATGATGATCACCCGGGCGCCGCGGATCAAGGATCAGGCCTACCGTGCCGCGCTTGCCGCCATCACCCGTTGGGCAGCAGCCAAGGTTGGTTCGTGCTCTCCCCGATGGGCCAAGGACTCGAAGCCGGCATCCAGCCCGATGTTCCCCTCAGAGAAACTCCACCCCATGGGCGAGGCGATGAAGGACCTGGTCCGACGGGAGACACCTCGTGAATTGGCTTCCATGAACGTCTGGATGCGGGAGAGGGACCTGACTCGCGCATGAGCATGCCGGGATTCACCCGAGAAGCAATCCTTGGGCTACTCGTTGAGCTCGAATCCCGGCTCGAGAAGCGTGGCGTCGCCATGGACATTCAGATCGTTGGCGGTGCCGCGCTGATCTTTCACGGTCTATTGGAACGCTCGACCGAGGACATCGACGCCCGGTACTCCAACAAGATCATCGACGAGGTCGCCACAGAAATGGCCGCTGAGGACGTGCTGCCAGCGCGTTGGTTGAATTCCCATGCCACGGCTTTCATCCCGGACGGTGCCGAGTGGGCCGCGAACATTCCTGGAACACCTGCCGCCGTATCGCTGGCTGACTTGCCAACGCTGGCCGCCATGAAACTCGCAGCTGAACTTAGCAAGGATATCGAGGACCTCGGACGCGTGGCCAGCGCACTGGATATAGACACTCCCGAGGAGCTCGTTGATCTCGCCTACGAGAAGTACGGCGAAGAATCCATCTCCTGGTCAGCAGGACGAGAAAACTACTTGATCGTCGCCGGAGAGGCTCTCGCGGCAGCCCGGGCATTTCGCGTTCGCGGAGACTACCGGCCCTAGTCCGGTTCCGCGTCGATCATCCAAGCCTGCTTTTTCACCAAGTAATGTCCACCAACGTGGATCGAGTTGGGCAACGCACCGGACCTGTGAGTGCTTGAATGGTGCTGTGACCCCTTCCCCTGCCGACCCCGACGAGACGCCTTATGTTCCGGATCCGCGCCGTTGGCGCATCCTCATCGTCCTGCTGGTCACGATGTTCATGTCGTTGGTCGGCGTCAGCATCGTCAATGTTGCCCTGCCCTCCATCCAATCCGGCCTCGACGCCTCGCAATCGGATCTTCAGTGGGTCCTCTCGGGCTACGCCCTGACCTTCGGTGTCGTGTTGGTCGCCGCCGGCCGTGCCGGGGACATCCTGGGCCGGGGGCCGTTGTTCCTGGCCGGGGTCACGGTCTTTACCCTTTCGGCGGTCGCTGCCGGCCTGGCCCCGGACCCGACGAGCCTGAACATTGCCCGGTTCGTCCAAGGCGTCGGCTCCGGGCTGCTGAACCCCCAGGTCGTGGGGATGATCCAGCAATACTTCAGGGGCCGCGAACGCGGGAGGGCCTTCGGGGCCCTGGGCAGCGTGGTCGGGGTCTCGGTGGCCTTCGGGCCGTTGATGGGCGGCCTGATCATTGAGACCTTCGGTGCCGAAACCGGGTGGCGTTGGACCTTCCTGGTCAACGTTCCGGTGGGGATCGTCGCGGTGGTGCTGGCGCTTAAATGGTTCCCGCGGCCACTCCTGATCCGTCGCAATGCGGCACCGAAGACCGGCAAGGAACTCTCGAGCGTTCAACCGAAACAAAAATTCGATTTGGACCCGGTGGGTGCTCTGCTGTTGGGGTTCAGCGTGTTGGGTCTGCTGCTGCCCTTCGTCGAATCGGAGGGTTCGGCCTGGGCGTGGCTGCTCCTCCCGGTGGGAATGGCCCTGCTGGGACTGTGGATCATGTGGGAGCGGTCCTATAAGCAGCGCGGCGGTAGCCCCATGGTCGATTTGGAACTCTTCAGGACCCGCAGCTTCACCTTGGGGACCATTATTGCCGGACTGTACTTCCTGGGGGTGACGAGCGTCTGGGTGCTGATCGCCCTCTACGTGCAGGACGGGTTGGGGCTCAGCGCCCTCCAGACGGGCCTGCTGGGGCTTCCCGCGGCACTGCTGGCAGCGGTGAGCTCGAACTGGGCCGGGAAACGGGTCATGGATTTCGGGCGGAAGATCGTGATCGGCGGCATTATCAGTGCCTTCGTGGGGCTGGTGCTCACGGTACTGGTCGTCCAACTGGAAGCGGCAGGCATCCTGAGCATCTGGTGGCTGTTGGGTTCCATGTGCTTTGTGGGCCTGGGGCAGGGGTCAATTATTTCCCCCAACCAGGCGCTGACCCTGGCCGAGGTCCCGCAGGAATATGCCGGCAGCGCCGGGGGAGTGCTGCAAACCGGCCAGCGCATCGGGACCGCTGTGGGGCTGGCCCTGGTTACTGCCGTGTTCTTCGCGATCCTGGCGCTCACGGACTGGACGACGGCCTTCACCGCGGCATTCTCGGTGATCGGGATCGTGGTGCTGGTGACCCTATCGGTCGCCGTGGCAGACGAAAAGCGGCGCAGCAGGCTCTAAGCCTGCCGCGCCGCCGTGGGGCCTGCCGCTGCTAGAGCTGGTGGCCCATCTTGAAACCGACGTCCTCGCCCGGCTCCTCGGTTGCTCCGACACCGGGAACCCGGGTGTAAGAGAAACCATCGGCACCGACGGTCACCGCCATCTCGGACTTGTCCTCACGGATGGTGACCGGCTGCGGGTTGCCGTCCAGGTCCAGGACCAGGGAGGCCTCGGTGTACCAGGAGGGGACCACTGCGTTGCCCCACCAGTCGCGACGCTGGTTATCGTGCACATCCCAGGTGATCGTGGGGTTATCGGGATCCCCGGTGTAGTAGTCCTGCGTGTAGATCTCGATCCGGTGGTCGTCCGGATCCAGGATGTACAGGTAGAAGGCGTTGGACACCCCATGCCGGCCGGGGCCGCGTTCGATCCTGTCGGAAATGCGCAGGGCGCCCATCTTGTCGCAGATCTGGATGATGTTGTGCTTCTCGTGGGTGGCGAAAGCGACGTGGTGCATCCGCGGTCCATCCCCACCGGTCAGGGCCGTGTCATGGACCGTCTGCTTGCGGTGCATCCAGGCCGCATAAGTGACGCCATCGGCGTCTTGGATGTCCTCCGAGACGCGGAAGCCCAGCCCCTCCAGGTAGTCGCGGCCCCGCGGGACATCGGGGGTGACCTGGTTGAAGTGGTCCAGACGAACCAGCTCACCGGCGGAGTAGAGGTCGTAGCGCTGGTGCAGACGCTCGACATGCTCGACGTCGTAGAAGAACTCGTAGGGGAAACCCAGCGGGTCCTCCACCCGGACCGAGTCGCCGATGCCCCGGACGAACCCGTCCTGGCGGCGTTCGGTGCGGCAGCCGAGTTCCTTGAAGTAGGCCTCGGCGGCGTCGACCTCTGCCGGTGACTTCACCCGGTAGGCGAAGGCTGCCACGGCGGCCACCGGCCCCAGAGTCAGCACCAGGTTGTGGTGGATGAACTCCTCGAAGGAACGCAGGTAGATGGCGTGCTCGTCCTCGTAGGTCACGTGCAGGCCCAGCAGGTCCACATAGAATTCGCGGGAGCGGGCCAGATCGGTGACCACGATCTCCATATAGGCACAGCGCACGATATCCGGTGCGGGAACTGAGGTGGTGACGGTTGAGATGCTCATGATGGTTCCTTAGGAAGTGGGGTCAACGGCGGCGTCGTTGCCGGCGTTCAGGCGCCGAACTTGGGGGTGTGGACCTCGCCGAGCGTGATGTGCACAGCCTGCTGATCGGTGTAGAAATCGATCGAACGGTAGCCGCCCTCATGGCCCAGGCCAGAGGACTTCACGCCCCCGAAGGGGGAACGCAGGTCACGCACGTTATGGCTGTTGAGCCACACCATGCCGGCCTCGACCGCCTGAGCGAAGTTGTGGCTGCGCTTGAGGTCGTTGGTCCACACATAGGCGGCCAGCCCGTACTTGGTGTTGTTCGCCAGTTCCAGGGCCTCCTCCTCGGTATCGAAGGGAGTGATCGCCACGACGGGCCCGAAGATCTCCTCCTGGAAGATCCGCGCGTCGGGGGCCACGTCGACGAAGACCGTCGGGGCGATGTAAGAACCGTTTTCCTGGCCTTCGGGAAGGTCTTCGGGGCGGCCACCGCCGGCCACGAGCCGGCCCTCGGATTTGCCGATCTCGACGTAGGACATGACCTTGTCGTAGTGCTCCGGGTGCACGAGCGCTCCGACCTCGGTGGCGGGATCGTGGGGGTCGCCCACCACGATGTTCTTCGCACGGGCCGCGTAGGCCTCGACGAACTGGTCGTAGATCCCGCGCTGGACCAGGATGCGCGAACCGGCCGTGCAGCGCTCGCCGTTCAGCGAGAAGACCCCGAAGACGGTGGAGTCGATGGCCGCATCGAAGTCCGCGTCGTCGAACACGATGGCGGGGGACTTGCCACCGAGTTCCATCGACATGCCCTTCAGGCCCTCAGCACAGTTGCGGAAGATCGTCTGGCCGGTGGTGGATTCGCCGGTGAAGGAGATCAGCGGGACCTGGGGGTGCTTCACCAGTGCGTCCCCTGCGGATTCGCCGAAGCCGTTGACCAGGTTGAAGACGCCTTCGGGCAAGCCCGCCTCTTCGAAGATCTTCGCCCACAGCGAGGCCGAGAGCGGAGTGAATTCGGCGGGCTTCAGGACCACGGTGCAACCCGAGGCGATGGAGGGGGCCAGCTTCCAGGATTCGAGCATGAACGGGGTGTTCCAGGGGGTGATGAGCCCTGCGACGCCGATCGGCTTGCGGTTCACATAGTTCAACTGTGCCCCGGGGACCTTCAGCGCGCTATCGTGCTGGGCAACGATCAGGTCGGCGAAGAACCGGAAGTTCTCGGCGGCGCGCTGGGCCTGGCCACGCGCCTGGGTGATCGGCAGACCGGTATCGAAGGTCTCCATCTCGGCCAGACGGTCCTCCTGGGCGACGACGGCGTCGGCGATCGCGTAGAGGACCTTGGCCCGGGCGCGGGGCTTCATGGTTGGCCAGGGGCCGTGGGTGAAGGCTTCACGGGCGGCGGCGACAGCTGCGTCGATGTCTGCCTGCTGACCGGAAGCGGCAGTGGCGTAGGTGGTGTTGGTGACCGGGTCGAGGACCTCAAAGGTCTCACCGCCGACGGAATCGACGAACTTCCCGCCAATATAATGCTGCACGTGGGTGGGCAGGTTTTCGGGGACGAAATGCTTGCTCAAGGGGTGTTCCTTCCGTGGACGGATGGTTTAGAGGGCCGACGGCGGTTGGCCGGCGGCTGCGAGGTAGGCGTTGAGGGTGTTGGTGCGGTGGGCGCGGGCCGCTTTTTCGATCTCTTCGGCCGGGGCCCCGGTGGCGAGGAGATCAAGCAGGGCATCATGTTCGGCCACCGAATGATGTGCCCGGCCGGGAATCTGGCCGAAGGACGTCGAACGCATGGCAGCCAATCGGGCCCAGCCACGATGGACGAGGTCCAGGATGTGTGGATTGGGGCAGTTTTCGTAGAGCACCGCATGGAACTGGTTGTTCAGCTCGGTGAAGCGGCGCGGATCAAAGTCCGTGAGTGTCCGGCGCAGGGATTCGTTGATCTCCCGGGCCCGGGCCAGGTCTTCGGTGCTCAGCAGCGGGGCGGCCAGGGCGGTGGCCGCCCCTTCGATGATCGAGAGGGTCTGCATGGTGTGCAGATACAGGTCGGTATCCAGCGAGGCGACGGTGGCCCCGACATTGCGTTCGAAACGGACCAGACCCTCGGCCTCGAGTTTGCGGATCGCCTCCCGCACCGGGACCACACTGCAGCCCAGTTCCGCGGCGATGGTCCCCAGGACCAGGCGGTAGCCAGGTACCAGGGCGCCGGAGGCGATCCGGTCACTGAGCAGGGTGTAGGCCTGCTCGGATTTACTCGTGGCAATCACTCGGTCCTACTTCGGGTCGAGGCCGACGGTGGAACCGCCGGAGGCGATCCAGGCGTCGTACATGGATTTCCAGGCGGCGTTCATCGGGAACAGTCCCTCGACCTGGTGTCCCTGCCGGACCTGTTCGAAGGTGAACTCGTCCTTGCGTTCCTGCTCCATCGCCTCGTCGGCGACCTGCTCGGCCAGTGCCGGCGGGATGACCAGGATGCCGTCGTCGTCGGCGACGATGATGTCCCCCGGCTGCACGGTGGTGCCGCCGCAGGCAATGGTGAGGTCGGTATCCCACGGCACATGCTTGCGGCCCAGGACCGCCGGGTGGGCGCCGCTGTAATAGGCGGGGATCTCCAGTTCGGAGACTGCCGTGAGGTCACGGACCCCACCATCGGTGATGATGGCCGCCGCGCCGCGGACCTGGGCGCGCAGGCCCAGGATATCGCCCAGGGTGCCGGAGCCCTTTTCGCCGCGGGCCTCCATGACCAGGATCTCGCCCTCGTTCACCGAGTCGATGGCCCGCTTCTGGGCGTTGAAGCCACCACCGTGGGACTTGAACAGGTCCTCGCGGTTGGGGACGAAGCGCAGGGTCCGCGCGGTGCCGATGACCTTGCGTCCGGCCTTGGTCGGGTGCAGGCCATCGATCGAGACGTTGTTCAGCCCGTGCTTGCGCAGCGTGGCGGAGATCGTGGCGGTGGCCACGGCGTTCAGCTTCGCCTTGAGCTCATCGGTGAGGACGACGGCAGGAGACTGCTCGGTGGAGTCGTCGGCTGCGGGGGAAAGGGCTCCGGCGGTGGAGGCTGCCTCGCGGGAGCCGTAGGCGTCGATGAGGTCGGTTTCGGAGAGCCGGGGCTGATTCCCGAAGCTGCCCATCGCCGTGGTGCCCTGGGTGACCGGGGTGGACAGCCGGCCGGTGCTCAGGCCCGAGGCCGGGTCGTCGACCTCGACCTCGACGGTATCCCCGGGGACGATGACCGAGGAGCCGGCGGGGGTGCCGGTGAGGATGACGTCCCCGGGTTCCAGCGTCATCAGCTGGGAGAGGTCGGCGACCATGCGGGCGAAGTCGAAGATCAGTCCCGCGGTGGTGTCGTCCTGGACGAGTTCGTCGTTGACCCAGGTGCGGATGCGCAGGTTCGACGGGTCGATGGAGGCCGCCGGCAGAAGGGCCGGGCCGATGGGGGTGAAGCCGTCGCCGGATTTGGAGCGGACGTTGGAGCCTTTATCCGCGTATTTCATGTCGTAGACGCCCAGATCGTTCGACGCGGTGACCCCGCCGACGTGGGCCCAGGCCTGATCGGGGGAGACCCGGCGGGCCGTGGTGCCGATGACCAAGGCGATCTCGCCTTCGAAGGCCAGGGCCTCGGTGCCGGCGGGGCGTTCGACCCCGGTGCCGGAGACCGAAAGCGAGGAAGCGGCCTTCATGAAGTAGGAAGGATGCTCCGGGGTGCGCCCGCGCTGGGCGGCCCGGGAGGCATAGCTGAGGTGGATGGCCAGCACCTTGCCGACCGCGTCGATCATGGACTCGTCGACGGGGACGGTCCCGGCTGCGCCCTGCTCGCCGGTGTTCGCTACGGGGTTCTGCTCCAACGCCACGGTTCCTCCTGTGATGTACGAAATCGTATACGATTCATCATGCCCTGTGGAGCACATCACGTCAAGAGGTGGAGGGGTGTGGTTTGAACGTGTTGGAGACGGCGGAAGGCCGCCCGGTATCCGGGCGGCCTTCCTGTCCGGCATGGGAGGGGCGCCTTAGCCGTCGACGAACTCCACGGCGCTCTGCTTATAGGCCCGCGAGGTCACCGCATTGGCGTGGGTGCGCACCGGCAGGAGCAGCTCGCGGACGTCCGCCTCGGCGCCCTGGTGTTTCCGAGCCAGCTCCACCAGCTGCGGCAGGGTCGCCGCCAGCTCGTCGCGCTCGCCGGCGACGAGCAATACAGGCATCGAGGGCACGGCCTCGGACGGGTCGAACGGCTCTGACTTGATGGCTTCGATCAGGGACAGCATGGAGAACATGTTGTTCGTGGGCACCAGCTGCGCCATGCGCACCAGTTCCGCCGTTGTCGGATCCTCGATCTCGGGTCCGCCGGAGAGGTGTTCCCGGGCAGCGTCGAGGTCGAAGTCCGAGAGCGGGTCGTTGCTCGCCGGTCCGCCCAGGACCAGGCGGTGCACCAGCTGTGGTTGGGTGCCGGCGAACTCCCAGGCCAGACGTGAACCCAGCGAGTAGCCCAAGACGTCCACCCCCGAGGCAGGATCCTCCTCGGCCAGCGGGCGCACGTGGTGGTCCTGCAGGATCTGCAGGATTTCCGCACGGATCCTGCTGGGGGTGTAGGCATCCAGATCATCCGGTGCCGGGCTGAGCCCGTGACCGGGCAAATCCACGGCGATGACCTTGCGGCCGGCGTCGTTCAGGGCGGTGATCCACCCGGTGGCGACCCAGTTCAGCTCGGTGGAGGAGGCGAAGCCGTGGATGAGCAGGACCGGGCGGGCTCCGGAATCATCCCCTGCGGAGAAGATCCGCACGGTCAGGGAGTTCTCGGTGCCCTCGACCCGGTGCTCGGCGTCGTGGTGGGCCGTGGCTGCCGCCGTGCCGTTCTCGGCTGGAGCCACGATTAGTCCTCGTCCAGGTTCGCGCTCAGGCGCACCCGGCGCTTCGGGGCGGCCTCCTGCGGCACGGTGCCCACGATGCCTGCGGTGTCATCGGCCACCTCGAAGACGATGAGTTCCTCACCGACGTTGATCGTGTCACCTGGTTCTCCGTGAATGCGCAGCACTTTGCCGGCCTGCGGGGAGGGCAGCTCGAGTGAGCTCTTGGTCGTTTCGACCTCGACGAGGGGCTGGTTGCGTTCGACCTGGTCGCCGACGGCCACGATCCACTCGAGCACGGTGGCATCGATGAGGCCTTCTCCCAGATCGGGCAGCGGGAAGGAAATTTCAGCCACGGCGGTACTCCAATACTCGTTGAATGCCGAACAGGATGCGGTCGATGTTGGGGATGTACTCATCCTCGAGATCACCTGAGGGATACGGTACGTCGAAACCGGTCACCCGCTCAACGGGTGCCTTGAGGACACCGAAGCAGGATTCGGAGACCAGCTGGGCGACTTCGGCGCCCAGGCCCGCGGTGCGGGGCCCCTCATGAACGACGACGGCGCGTTTGGTTTTGGACACCGAGGCCGCCAGACCGGCGGCGTCGATGGGCTTGAGCCAGCGCAGGTCCAGGACCTCGATGCTGATGCCATCCTCTTCGGCCAGTTCGGCGACCTGCAGGCAGCGAGCCACCATGGCACCCCAGGCAATGAGGGTCAGGTGGCGGCCTTCGCGGGCAATGACCGAACCTTCCAGATCTCCGGGATTCTCGGTGTCGACCTCGCCCTTCTGCCAGTAGCGGGACTTCGGTTCCATGAACATGACCGGATCGGGCATGAGGACCGACTTCTTCAGCAGGTGGTACGCCTGGTGCGGGTTCGACGGGGAGACGACCTTGAGCCCGGGCACGTGGGCGAAGAGCGACTCGAGGGACTCGGTGTGCATTTCGGGGGCGCGGATGCCGCCGAAGGAGGGCACGCGCAGGGTTACCGGCATCGGCAGGGTGCCGCGCGAACGGTAGTTCATCCGGCCCAGCTGGCAGACGATCTGGTTGATCGCCGGGTAGGCGAAACCGTCGAACTGTACTTCGGGGATCGGATGCCAGCCGGCCATGGCCAGCCCGATGGACATGCCCAGGATGCCGGATTCGGCCAGCGGGGTGTCATAGACGCGGCTGCTGCCGTGCTTGGCTTGCAGTCCGTCGGTGATGCGGAAGACACCGCCGAGGCCGCCGACGTCCTCGCCGAAGATCATCGAACGCGGGTCTTCGGTCAACAGTTCGTCCAGGCCGCGGTTCAGGGCCTTCTGCATGGACATTTCGACGACGGTGTTTTCCATCGGACGCTCCTGCACGGTTGCGGTGGCCGGGTTAGACATGTTCGGATTCCTCTCGCCAGTTCGCGGCCTGGGCTGCTAGTGCTTCGGTGGGTTCCTGGAAGACGAAGTCGAACATCTCGGTGCCCGGGCGGGCATCGAGGGCGTCGACGCCGAGACGGACCTGCTCGACGAATTCGCCGGCCTGCTCGCTGATGGCGGCGACGGAGGTGTCATCGAGGGCACCGGCGGCACGCAGGGTGGCTTCGAGACGGTTCAGCGGGTCCTCGCCGCCGTCACGCCGTTCGTCGTCGAGGCTGCGGTAGCGTCCCGGATCATCCGAGGTGGAGTGCGGTCCGCGGCGGTAGGTCATGGCCTCCACCACCGCCGGACCGTTGCCGGCCCTGCCGTGTTCGACGGCGGCACGCACGGCACGGACCACGGCGACGACGTCGTTGCCGTCGACCTGGATCGAGGGGATCGCGTAGCCGGCACCACGGGCGGAGACCGAGCCGCCGGCGACCTGGCGTTCGGTGGGAACCGAGATGGCCCACCCGTTGTTCTGCGTGAAGAAAACCACCGGGGCCTTGAAGACCGAGGCGAAGTTCATGGCCTCGTGAACGTCGCCCTGCGAGCTGGCGCCGTCACCGAAATAGGTCAGGGCCACGTTGCCGGTGCCGTCAACGGTTTGTCCGTGGGCCCAGCCCACGGCGTGCAGCACCGAACCGGCCACGACGGCCTGAATGGGGGCCACATGGGTTTCGGCGGGATTCCACAGGCCACCATGCCAGGAGGCCTTATGGGTGGACATGTAATCCACCATGTCGATCCCTGCGGCCAGAGCGACGCCCATCTCGCGGTAAGTGGGGAAGGCGAAGTCGCGGGTGAAGTCCAGTGCGTAGGCGCTGCCCACCTGGGCTGCCTCCTGGCCTAGTTCCGGGGCATAGCCCGGCAGGATGCCTTGTCGCTGCCAGGCAATGGCGGCGACATCAAGCTGCCGGGTGCGCACCATCAGGCGGTACAGCTCAAGTAGTTCATCGGTGCCGAGCTCGTCGGCGTGCGGCTCAAGCCGGGGTGCATCGGTCATGTTCGACTCCCAGTGGATTCGGTGAGGTGGGCTTGCTGTGACCCTAGTTACCACCTGTTTCATGCGCAATCGCATCAATCAATGACCAACAATCTGCGCAGAGTGTCTACGCTGGTACCGAGTCATCTATACATATTGTCTAGTTAAGGAGCGTCCATGAAAATCGACGCATTGGATGCACGGATCCTGGGGGAGTTCTCCTCGGACCCGCGGATGTCGGTGTTGGAGGCGTCGCGGGTTCTGGGGGTGGCCCGGGCGACGGTGCAGTCGCGGCTGGACAAGCTCACGCGGGAGGGCGTGATCACCGGTTGGGGGCCGCATCTCTCGGCCGAAGGGCTGGGATATCCGGTGCGTGCCTACTGTTCCCTGGCGATCGATCAGGACGCAGGGCACGACGGCGTGGCCGCCGCCCTGTCCCAGGTCCCCGAGGTGCTCGAACTGCATACCGTTTCGGGTGAAAGTGATCTCATGGCCTGCATTGTGGCCACGTCGAACGACGATCTGCAGCGGGTCCTGGACGCGATCATCGCGACCCGGACCGTGCTGCGCAGTTCCTCGTTGGTGGTGCTGAACTCACCGATCCCCTTGCGCATGCTGCCCCTGGCCCGGGCCGCGGCCCAGAGGGGCTGAGCCCTCAGGGTCGCTGGGCCGTTCAGGCCTCCGGCCGCTCCAGCCCCAGATGACCCCGCAACGTGTGAGTCGAGTATTCGGTGCGGTAGAGCCCCCGACGTTGCAACACTGGAACCACCCGGTCCACGAACTCCTCTAGGGAATCAGGCAGCATCGGCGGCATCAGGTTGAAGCCATCGGCAGCGCCCGAGGTGAACCAGCGTTCGATGGAGTCGGCGACCTGCTCCGGGGTCCCCACCATCGTGCAATGGCCGCCGCCGGCAGCGAGTCGACCCAGCAGCTGTCCGACCGTGGGGCGTTCGGCTTCCACGATGCGCAGGATCGTGGCGTACCTGCCCTGTGGGCCGGTGAATTCGCTCGCCGGTGGCAGAGCCGGAACCGGTGCGTCGAGGTCCCACTCGCTGCAATCCTGCCCGATGAACATTCCCAGCTGGGCCAGCGACTGTTCGGTCGGTAGGAGGGCATCCACCTCTGCCTGCCGCGCCAACGCCTCGACTTCGGTGGATCCGAGGTAGGTGACCAGTCCGGGCATGATCGCGACCTTCGACGGGTCCCTGCCTTCGGCGGCAATGCGCTGCTTCAGATCCGCGTAGTAGTCCTGCCCGCTGGCCAGATCGTAGGCCACCGCGTAGATCCCTTCGGCATGGCGTGCCGCTAGCTGGCGACCGGATTCCGAGGCCCCGGCCTGGAACAGGACCGGCCGGCCTTGCGGGCCCCGGGGCACGTTCAGCGGCCCGGCAACACCGAAATGCTCGCCGTCGTGGTTGATGGGCCTGACTTTCTCGGGATCGGCGAAGAACCCCGAACGATCGGCGAGCACCGCGTCATCGGCCCAGGAATCCCAGAGGGCCAGCGCGACGTCGATGAATTCGGCGGCCCGGGCATAACGTTCGGGACTGGCCGGCATGGAATCCATCGAGTGGTTGCGCGCCTCGGCGTCGAACATCGAGGTGACCACATTCCACCCGATGCGCCCGGCGCTGAGGTGATCCAGCGAGGCGAGCATCCTGGCAGCGTGGTACGGGGTGTAGAAGGTCGTGGAGACGGTGGAGATCAGCCCGATGCGGCTGGTGCTCCGCGCCATGGCGGCCAGCGCCGTCAACGGTTCGAAGAACCACCGGGGGCCGGCTGCCGGGTTTCCCGCCGAGTGTCCGTCGGCGAAGAACACGGCATCGAAGAGGCCGGCCTCGGCGGTTTGGGCCAACCGTTCGTAATGCTCGATGCTGCCCAGTTGCTCAACCGCAGAGTCCGGGTGGCGCCACGCTGCCTGGTGGTGCCCGCAGGCGTTGAGGAAGGCGTTGAAATGTAGTTGGCGTGGTGCCGTTTCGGCTGTGTTGATGGGGTGTGTGCTCATCTCTAGTTCATCACCAGTCCGCCGTCGACCACCAGATTCTGCCCGGTGACCGCACGGGCCCAGGGGGAAGCGAAGAACAGGATGGCGTCGGCGAATTCGGCCGGTGTGGTGACCTTGCGCAAGGGGGTGGAGGAGGCGATGAAGTCGAAGACCTCTTCGGGGGTCGCGGCGCTGGCGTCCGTGGTGCGTAGTAGACCACCGGAGACCATGTTCACCGAGACCTGGTGTTGGCCCAGGTCGGCGGCGAGTGTTCGGGTCAGGGCCAGCAGGGCGGCTTTGGAGGCGGTGTAGTCGTGGTACGGGACCACGGGGTTTTGGAAGAGGTTGGTGCCGATGTTGATGATCCGCCCGAAGCCCTGTTTACGCATCCCCGGCAGCGCCGCCTGGGCGGTGTTCAGTGCGCCGCGAACACTACCGGAGAACTGGGTGGTGAACTCCTCCCAACCAATCTCTGCGGCCGAGGATCGGGCCTCGCCATTGAAGGAGAAATCGGCCAGCGCGTTGTTCACCACGGTGGTCACGGGGGAACCGAAATGGGCCTGGGAGGCCACGAGCATGGCGGTGACCTGCGCCGGATCGGTGACATCTGCCTGGACTGCCAGGGCACGGTCGGGCCCCAGACCGGCAGCAAGTTTCTCGGCGGCTTCGGCGGACTGCCGGTAGTTGATGACGACGCGGGCGCCTTGTGCGGCGAAGGCCTGCACGATATGACGGCCCAAACCGCGGGCGCCCCCGGTGACAAGGACAATCTGGTCTGAGAGGTTCATTTGGTCTCGCTTTCATGGCTGCCGAGGGCAGGTGGTGGTGGAAATGAAGGGGATCGTTGCGGGCAGCATCGCCCGGGGGAGAGAGGTGAGGGCCCCGTGAGACACGCGGGGAGCACGGTGGTCGTGCTGTGGTGTCCGACGGTGGAGAGCAGGCTGCGCAGGAGAGGTTTCAGCTGGGCCGCAGCTGGCGGGCAGAGGCTAAACCGCTGGCCGAGAGACGGCACGGCAGGATGCGGAGCGCCAGGGTGGACGCAACCAACGCATGGCGACATCGGGCCGTGGGGTGGCGGTCCGGCAGGACCTTCCAACATGGAGGTTTAGGTGAAGAAGCACCTGCAACATCCCTTCGCTAGTTCGAACTAGATCAGGTTCAACGGGTGTTCTCTCAGCCAGAAATCATGGCACCCCGTGTCACTGCACCACACCCTACACACTTCACGCAGCGATTCGACAACTTCGTGTCCACGTGTACAGTCTGTGCTGAACACGGGAGTCCGGTGAGCCGGGCTGAGAGGAAGCTGATCAAGCTTCGACCGTCGAACCTGATCTGGGTCATGCCAGCGCAGGGAGGCAAAACTCTAAATCCCGTGCCCTGTTCACTCAACAGAAGGGGCACGACAGTGCACTCAATAACGCCGCCATCCACCACGCCACTACCGGCGCGACGACGCTTTTCCTTCGACCTCAAGGACCTGGTGCTCATCGTGGTCCTGGGGGTCGTCTTCGGATTCCTCTACTGGGCGTTGGTCCAGGCATCGGCCGGGCTGACCCTGCTGATGGGCCCGTTCGGGGACCTCTCCTCGCATCTACTCTTCGGCGGGTGGCTCATCGTGGCCCCGATCGCCGTCGCCATCATCAGACGACCCTTCGCCGGGATCCTCGCGGAGGTCATTGCCGGTGGGGTGGAGGTCGTTTTCCTCGGCTCGACGGCAGGACCCATGCTTTTCCTGGTGGCCGCCATCCAAGGTCTGGGCAGCGAACTTCCCTTCGCCCTGCGTCGCTACCGGTCTTTCAGCTGGCTCACCTACGCTTGCTCCGGACTACTCGGAGCAGGATTGGCCTTCGCCGTCTCGGCCTTCCGTTTCGGGTGGTACGGCCAGGATTTCTTTGTCATCCGGCTCATCGTTCAACTGCTCTCCGGGCTCATTCTCGGCGGTCTCCTGGCCCGCAAGACCGTTAACGCCCTGGCTAAAACCGGCGTCGTGGACAACTACGCCATCGGCCGGGACCAGCCAACCGCCGAGGGAGCATGAAACCGGCAAGCACGCCGGTAGTCGTGCTTGAGAACGTGACCGTAACCTACCCCCGAAGGCAGGTGCCGGTCCTGGATCGGGTGACCTTGAGTCTCGAAGCAGGCGAACAGGTCATCATCCTGGGGCCCTCGGGGGCCGGAAAGTCGACGCTTTTAAACCTGATGACCGGGGTCATCCCGCATTCGGTGGCGGCACGGTTCACTGGCCGGGTCCTCGTCGCTGGTCAGGACACCGCTCACACCGGCGTCGCCGAATTGTCACGGACCGTCGGCGTCCTGGCCCAGGACCCCGAATCGGCGATGTGCATGCCCGATGTGCAGCGGGAGATCGCCCTTCCACTGGAGAACCATGCGGTACCCCCACGACAGATCGAGGGCCTGATCGATGAGGTGCTGGAACAGGTCAACGGAGCCAGCCTCAAGGACAGGTCAACACGGCAACTCTCCGGTGGCCAAGGTCAACGGGTTGCCTTGGCGGCCAGTCTGGTCGTGGAGCCGCCGGTGCTGCTGCTCGACGAACCCACCTCGATGCTTGACGCCGAAGGCATCTCCTCGGTGCGCCGGTCCATCGACCGGGCGGTGCACGACCGTGGCCCCGCCGTGGTGCTGGTGGAACACCGCATCGACGAGTATGCGGGAGCCGACGGTGTGGCGGGGCTTCCCGGACGGGCCATCGTGCTCGACGCCGAAGGGGCCCTGATCGCTGACGGCCCCACACGGACCGTGTTAAAACAATCGGCACGCCAGCTCGTGGACGCCGGGTGCTGGACACCGTTGGAAACCGAGCTGCAGGCTGCATGCGGCACCGAAGGCGGTTTGGCATCGCCCATCGTCCGCGAAGAATTGCTGCACTGGGCGGAGGGCCAACCAACGGTTCCGCAGCCGACGCAGGCCACCGACAGCGTGGTCCTCTCAGCCCGGGGCCTCTCGATCACCCGGGCGCCAATCCCTGCCCGGAAACGACGCCGCGAACCCGCGGTGATCAGCCCCCAACTTGAAGGCATCGACCTGGAACTACGCTCCGGGGAGATCGTCGCCCTGTTGGGCGCCAACGGGACGGGCAAGACCAGTCTGTTGCTCGCGCTCGCCGGGCTGCTGCAACCACTTGCCGGCACGATATCGGGGGACCGCCCCGGGCTGGTGTTCCAGAACCCCGAACACCAATTCGTGGCCACCACGGTCCGAGAAGAAGTTGGCCATGGCCTGCCGGCGCTCATCAATGGTCGTCCTGCCCAGGAGAAGATCGATGACCTGCTGGCCGAACACCGGCTGACGCATCTGGCCGCGAGCAACCCGTTCCGACTCTCGGGCGGGGAAAAGCGGCGGCTCAGCGTTGCGGCCATGCTCGCTCATTCCCGCAACGTCCTGTTGGCCGACGAACCGGGTTACGGGTTGGACCGGAAAGCCACCATCTCGATGATGGGAGCCTTCCGGGACGCGGCGGCCGACGGACAGTCGATCCTGTTTTCCAGCCACGATCTACGCAGTGTCGCGAGCCTGGCCCACCGGGGAATCGTCATCGCCGAGGGCACCATCATCGCCGACGGGCCGATTTTTGACGTGCTGGGCGACCGAGACGTCTTGGCCAGGGCAGGGATCGTGCTGCCCCCGCTGCTGGACTGGCTGCTGGGCCTCGGGAAGAGTCCGGAGCAGATCAAGAACATCCTGGATGCTCTGGATCGCGAAGTTGCGCCTGCGGCACGGATGCAGGTGCCCTCGTGAGCGCGGCCCCCTTTCCGTGGGTGGTCACGACCACGCCCTTGGGCCGTCGCAACCCCACCATGAAGCTCGCCCTGCTCTTCGTGGTCTCCTTCGCCTTGCTCTTCGTCTTCGACCCGCTGACCCCGGCCCTGCTCTATCCGTTGGCGCTGGCCGCCGTGCTGATCTGGGGCCGGCCCTCGCCCCGGATGCTGCTGCTGGCCCATATCCCGTTCCTGGGTTTTGCCCTCGGGATGCTCATGATCAATGCCATCACCCGGCCGGGGGAGGAACTCTTCACGGTGCTGGGCCTGCAGGTCAGCGTCGAGGGGGTGAACCTGGGGACTTCCCTGGCCCTGCGCACGTTCGTTCTGGGGGTGTTGTCGATCGGTTTCGTCCTCTCCACCGATGCCGTGGCCCTGACCGACAGCCTGCATCAACAGGCCAGACTGGGTCCGCGTCTCTCCCATGCCGTCCTGGCCGGATACCAGATGCTCCAAGATCTGCCGGGCACCTGGCAGACGATCCGGCAGGCCCATGGGGTGCGGGCTCCCGAGCTGGCTCCGGGGCTGCGTCGCCCCACGATCCGGGAGTTCGGGCATGCCTCCTTCGCCCTGCTCGTGGTCTCGCTGCGCCGGGGTGAGCGCATGGCCCAGTCCATGGAGTCCCGCGGTCTGGGACTGACTCCCCGAACCATCTGGAAGCCCATCAGACTCCAACGAGCGGACTGGATCATGGCTACCGGTGTGCTCAGCGTTTTGGCGGTGGTGTTGGGCCTGGGTGTCGCCGGTGGGTGGATCAGGGGATACTCCGCCCTCTGGGGGTAAGCCCGGACTCGGGCCATGCTCAGCAGGCTCGTCTTCGCTTGGTAGGCTGCTTTCTTGCTCCCCGGTGAGAGGAATGCGGCATGAGCCAGGACCCGAGTACCTTCAGATCCACTGCCCGTGCAGTGAATAACCGCAGTACCAAGGCCAAGACGCTCGCACGCTACCTCTGGGATCGCCACCTGGGACCCGAGGAACTGGCCGTGTACACCGAGCAGGAACTGCGGTCCATCGCCCGGGCTGCAGGAGTGCACCCACCCTCGACCAGCGAGACCTGGGAGGCGACCGCCGAACTGCTCCTCGCCCAACAGGCCTGGCTGGAGAAGCACCCGGGCCACCCCGTGGGGGAGCGGCACTGCCTCGAGGACGCGTGGAAATACGAGCCGGGGTTCGGCGGCTGAGGAATTCGAGTACCCAGGGGCAGTGAACAAGTGTTTCTGCCGCGAAAAACAGGGGGAAGCTTCGCTGGTTCGGGCGATGAAGGGTTCTTAACATTGAGGTAGGGCAGATGTCATCGCAGCAGCCGGTGTCCCAGCGGGGACCAACATGAAACTCGCACCATGTTCAAGGCTACTCCGGGCGTCGAGACGAGGGCATGTTGCACCTCGTCGATGTCCCGGGCCACCGGTACGGTGCCGCCGGATGAGTCCCATCGACCGGCAGCACACCCGAAGCCGCGACCCAGGCAGGGGGCGGATCAGGGGAACCGGTGGCCGGGATGTTGCCTGCGTCCCGGGCCAACGGCCCCGGGTGGGTCGGCGAAGCCGTGCAGTAGCCTCGAAACCATGAGCACGGCAGGCGGGCCCGGAGGATTGCGCAGGCACGCGCCCTTCGTCCGCTTCTGGGCCGCTTCCACCGTCTCGGACTTCGGCACCTACGTCACCTCCGTCGCACTCGCCGTCCTGGTCCTGGTGACCCTGGACGGAAATGCTCAGGATCAGGGGTGGGTTAGTGCCGCACGATGGGCGCCGTACCTGATCTTTGGGCTCGTGGCCGGCATCTGGGTGGATCGCTTCAGCCGACGTCGTGCCCTCATGGTTGCCGACCTGGGGCGGGCGGTCCTGCTGGGGGTGCTGTGTATCGGAGGGGTGTCCGGGTGGCTGTCCGTTTCCGGTGTCATTGCGTTGGTTTTCGGCTTCGGGGCCCTGTCGCTGGTGGGGGATGCCGCTTACCAATCCTTCATCCCGCAGCTGGTGCCCCGGAAGCTGTTGGTGCGGGCCAACGTCCGCCTGGAGCAGAGCGACACGGTGGCCCAGACCGTAGGCGGCGCCGTGGCCGGCAGCCTGGTCGCCGTCCTCACCGCCCCCTGGGCCCTGCTGCTGGACGCCGGCAGCTTCTTGTTCTCCGGGGTCGTGGTCGCCACTTTGCCCGGGCGACCCACGGGGAAGGCCGCTCCGGCCACGAATCACGGTGCGACTCCGAGCCTGCGTGCCCGCGTGGTCGAATCGGTGCGTTGGCTCTATGGGCACTACTACTTGGGCCCGCTGGCCTGGAGCACGCATGTCTGGTTCATCGGATCGGCGATGGTGGGTACGGTCCTGCCGGTGCTCATCCTGCAGACTGCCGGGCTGGGTCCCTTCGATTTGGGGGTGGTTCTCAGCTGCGCGGGCGTCGGAGCAGTGGTGGGCACCAGCGCCTCGGCCCGGTGCGGCGAGCGGTGGGGAACGGGCCGCATCATCGTCCTGTCCCGGGGACTCGAAGTCGTCTCAGTGGTCGCGGTGGCCAGCATCGCCGCGCTGCTGCCGCAGCTGGGGCCCGCGTCGGGAGATCGCGTCACCCTCTTGGTGTGTCTGGGAGCCGCGCAACTGCTCTGGGGCGTGGCCATGGGGGTCGAGAGTCCCTTGGAGATGGGCTTCTGGCAGGGGCTGACGCCCGATGGGATGATCGCCCGGATGACCTCGGTCCGGCGTTCGGCCAACCGAGGCATGATCGTTCTCGGGGCCCCGCTGGGCGGTTTCATCGCCACCTCCGCAGGCGTCGGTACTGCCTTGTGGGTCGCCGCGGGGTTCATTGCAGTGGGCACGGCACTGTTGGGCATCTCCCCGTTCCGCGCCGTGCGCCTAGAAGACGTCATCCTTGACGACGAAGAAACCGCCGGTCAATAAAAGGCGTGGGTCCCGAGGAAAAATACGCGTCATAGGTGTTGGAAATGCCCGTCCACCGACGTATGCTGACTTATTGTCAATTCGACAATAACTCTTAATCGCCTCGGGAAGGAGCAGGGATGGAGTTCGCCAATGTTTCCGAACGCCAAGCCATGAGCCCGGAATTGGCCGTCTCGACGGTGATCTTCGCCCTGCGTGATGAACTCCGGGACGGGGAACCGACCGGACGCCGGACCCTCTGGCTGCCGCTGATCCGCCGGACGCGCGAACCCTTCCGCGGCCAATGGGCGCTGCCGGGTGGCCCGTTGGGCGCCCGGCAAACCCTGCAGGATGCCGCCGCCGGCAACCTCAGGGCCACCACCGGCCTGGCCCCTAGCCACCTCGAACAGCTCTACGCCTTCGGCGGGCTTGACCGGTCCCCGGCACACCGGGTCGTCTCGATCGTCTACTGGGCCCTGGTCCGTGAGGAACATCCCGACGCGCCGCAACTGGTGAAGGACCCCCATGTCGCCTGGTTCCCCGCCCGCGACGAGGCCGTGATCGACGCGCTGGCCTTCGACCATGCCGAGATCGTGCGCTACGCGCTGTGGCGACTGCAGAATAAAGTCGAATACTCTTCGATCGCCCACCGCTTCCTGGGCCCACGCTTCACCCTGGCCCAGGTCCAGGACGTCTACGAGGCCGTCCTGGACCGCCGCCTCGACGCCGCGAACTTCCGCCGCCACCTGCGCGGAGCCTCCGGCATCGAGGCCACCGATGAATACCTGCACGGGGGCAAACACCGCCCACCACGCCTGTACCGGTACGCGGGGGATGCCGCCGTCGTACCTCAAGAGACCACCAACACGGAAGAACAGCGGGATAGATCATGACCAGTGTCAACAGCACCATCCAACAACTGAGCCTGACTCCTGTCGGGGACGGGGCGGACTCAGGGGTCTGCGCCACCGACCTGGTGAAGTCCCCCTGGGACCTCGATACCGGGCTGCGCTCCTATGGGCCCGGTTCCTCCATGGATGACGTCGCCCCGGCCGACACCCCGCAACAAGGGGTGATCCCGGAAAAGTACCGGAATGCGGACGACGCCGAACTCGACGCACGCATCCGCGCCGCCAAGGAAACCCTGGGCGAACGGTTGGTGGTGCTCGGGCACTTCTACCAACGCGACGAGGTCGTCCAGTACGCGGACTTCATCGGTGACTCCTTCCAGCTGGCCAACCAGGCGCTGAACCGCGAGAGGGCCGAATACATCGTGTTCTGCGGGGTGCACTTCATGGCCGAGACCGCCGACATCCTCTCCCAGGACCACCAGCAGGTCATCCTGCCCAACCTGGCCGCCGGCTGCTCGATGGCCGATATGGCCGATGAGTCCTCTGTGGAGGAGTGCTGGGAACAACTCGAAGACCTCTACGGCACCGAACCCGACGCCGCGGGGCGGGTCCCGGTGATTCCGGTGACCTATATGAACTCCTCGGCGGCCCTGAAGTCCTTCGTCGGCCGGAACGGCGGGATCGTGTGCACCTCATCCAATGCCACGACCGTGTTGGAATGGGCGTTCGAACGCGGCCAGCGCGTGCTGTTCTTCCCCGACCAGCACCTGGGCCGGAACACCGCCAAGGCCATGGGCATCCCCCTGGAGCAGATGCCACTGTGGTCACCGGCCAAACCCCTGGGCGGGAACACCGCCGAGGAACTGGCCGAGGCGAAGGTCCTGCTCTGGCATGGTTTCTGCTCGGTCCACCGCAGGTTCAACACCGGTCAGATTGACAAGGCGCGGGCCGAATACCCGGGAGTGAACGTCATCGTCCACCCCGAATGCCCCATGGAGGTCGTCGACGCCGCCGACTCGGCAGGGTCCACCGACTTCATCCAGAAGGCCATCGCCGCCGCCACGGAACCGACCACCTTTGCGATCGGCACCGAGATCAACATGGTCAACCGGCTTGCCGACCAGTACCCGCAGCACAGAATCTTCTGCCTCGACCCGGTGATCTGCCCCTGCTCCACGATGTACCGGATCCACCCGGGCTACCTGGCCTGGGTCCTGGACGAACTCGTTGCCGGACGCGTGGTCAACCAGATTTCCGTCCCCGAAACCGTGGCGTCCAACGCCCGGGTGGCCCTGGAACGGATGCTGGCGGCCCGCCCATGAGAAGCCCCGCAGTGAAGAAACCGCTGCACCTGGTGATCGTGGGGTCTGGGGTCGCGGGACTCTATGCAGCGATCACCGCCGTCGAACACGGCCACCAGGTCACCCTGCTCACCAAGGACGCGCTGGCCGACTCGAACAGCTGGTACGCCCAGGGTGGGGTCGCCGCCGTCGGGCCCCGGGGGACATCCCGCGGGGATGAGGTGGCCAGCCATATCGAGGACACCCTCACCGCAGGGGCCCGGCTGAACGACCCGGCCGCGGTCCGGGCCGTGTGCTCCTCCGCCTGGGAACATATCGAAGCGTTGATCGGGCTGGGAACCACTTTCGACGCCGACCCCGCGGGGGACCATCCTGCCCTGGGGCTCGAGGCCGCCCACACCCACCCCCGCATCCTGCACGCCGGAGGAGACGCCACCGGGAAGGTGATCGCCTCCACCCTGATCGGTGTCTGCCGCCGATTGGCCGGACAGGGGAGCCTGCGCATCCTCGAGGACGCCTTCGTCACCGACCTGGTGGACGACGACGGTGTCATCACCGGGGTGCACTACCTCCAGGCCGGGCAATGCCACCGACTTCAGGCCGACGTAGTGCTCCTGGCGACCGGGGGGATCGGCTCACTGTATGAATGGACCACCAACCCCGCGGGGGCCACCGGTGACGGGGCCGCCTTGGCGTGGAGGGCAGGAGCCCTGGTGGTGGATGCCGAGTTCGTCCAGTTCCACCCCACCCTGGTGCGCGCCGGCAGGTTCATGGTCTCCGAAGCCGTCAGGGGAGAGGGTGCGGTACTCATTGACGGCAACGGGCGACGCTTCATGGAAGAGGTGCACCCGGCGGCCGAACTGGCTCCCCGCGACGTGGTTGCCCGGGCCATTCATTACGTCTACGCCATGGGTGGCCAGGTGTTCCTGGACGCCCGGGCCGTGGAGGCAGCGAAGGGACGGGGGTACCTGGCCCGGAGGTTCCCCTCCATCACCACCCGGTTGGCCGCCCTGGGCCTGGACCTGGCCGTCCAACCGGTCCCGGTCACCGAGGCCCAGCACTATTGGATGGGCGGGGTCTACGCCGACGCCAGGGGGCGCACCACCGTCCCCGGACTGCGGGTCGCGGGGGAGACGGCCTGCACCGGAACCCATGGAGCCAACCGGCTCGCCTCCAATTCCCTGCTCGAAGCACTCGTGCACGGCTTCGCCGCGGCCTCCACCCTGGGGGCCGCAGACGCCCGGCAGGCCTCCACTCCCATCGAATTCGAATATGTGTTCGAACTTGATGGGGGGTGTAGAGAAACGCCGGCCGTTCCGCTGACCCGGGAAGGGCTCCAGGACCTGGCCACCGCCCAGCTGGGCGTGGAACGCACCGGGGAGGGCTTGTCCCAGGCCGCAACAACACTGGCCGGTGCCCTGGCCGGGTCGGGGGCCGCCACGCGGGAGGAGGCGGAGCTGCGCAACCTGATCACCGTGGGGCGCCTCATCGCCGAAGCCGCCCTGGCCCGCACCACCTCCATCGGCGCCCACTACCGCACCGATACCCCCGATGCCGTGACCCACGGGCCACGGGTGCGGACCGGCTTCGTCCGGGCAGCCCCGACACCGCCGCCACCCTTCACCGGCACCGGGGCAGAGGACAACCACCTGCTGCTCACCGGCACCCCCAACTCCTGAGGAACGAATGACCACTGTGCACCACGGACCCACCCCCGCGGCCCCTTCAGTCGCCGTGACCGAACCGATGCCCGTGCCGCAACGCGTCGTGGAGAACATCGTCGAAGCCGCGCTCGCCGAAGACAACCCCACCGGCGACCTGACCGGTAATGTCCTGCTGCCCGCAGATGCCACGGCAACCGCCGACGTGATCGCCAGGGAACCGGGCATCGCCAGCGGCTTGGGGGTCTTCGCCACCACCATGGTCTTGACCGACCCGGCCATCACCGTGGACCTCGCGCTCGCCGATGGGCAGCCCTTTGCCGCCGGAGACGTTCTGGCCACCGTCAGTGGGTCGGCCCGTTCGGTGCTTGCCGGTGAACGCGTCGCGTTGAACCTGCTCCAACGCCTCTCGGGGATCGCCACCCTCACCCGAGCCTTCGTCGACGCCGCCGTAGGGACGTCGGCGAGGATCGCCGACACCCGCAAAACCACCCCCGGGCTGCGCGCCCTGGAACGCTATGCGGTGCGCTGCGGCGGGGGGCATAACCACCGTGGGTCGCTCTCCGAGGCAGTGATGGCCAAGGACAACCATCTGGCTCTGCTGGGTACCGGTGCCGAGCTGACGGCGGCCCTGACCGCAGCCCGGGCCCGGCTCGGACATACCGTGCACTTCGAGGTGGAAATTGATGGGCTCGACCAGCTCGACGCGGTGCTGAACGCCGGGGTGGATACGATCATGCTCGATAACTTCACCCCGGCCGACCTCATCGAAGGCGTCCGCCGCATCAACGGTGCCGCCTACGTGGAGGCCTCGGGGAACGTCACGTTGGAAACCGTCGCCGAACTGGCAGCCACCGGGGTCGACGTCATCTCCTCCGGTGCGCTCACCCATTCGGTCAGGTCCCTGGATCTGGGGCTCGATGTCCGCATCGGCGGCGCCGCAGCCACCACCGCCGCTACCGACGCCGTGGCAGGGCAGGGAACGGTGCGGGCGTGATCTACCTCGACGCCGCAGCCACCACACCGGTGAAGCAGGAAATCCTCGAACTGATCTGGCCGCTGATGGCTCGCGATTTCGGTAACCCCTCCAGCACCCACTCTCTCGGGGAGACCGCTGCCCGGGCCCTGACCTATGCCCGCACGACGGCGGCCAGCACCCTGGGGGTGCGCACCGGGGACATCGTGTTCACCTCGGGCGGCACCGAGGCGAACAACCTGGCGATCATTGGTCTGGCCCTGGCCAACCCGCGCGGCAGGCACGTGGTGCGTTCCGCCATCGAACATTCCTCGGTTCGTGAAGCCTGCGACTACCTGCACCGTCACCACGGGTTCAGCATCGACGTCGTCCCCGTGGGTTCCGAGGGCCTGGTGGATCCCGCGGTGCTCTCCGGGCTGCTGCGCGAGGACACGACACTGGTCACGGTCATGTCGGTCAATAACGAAATCGGGACCATCCAACCCCTGGCCGAGATTTCGGCAGCCGCCCGAGCCGTCGGAGCGCTGATGCATAGCGACGTCGTCCAGGCCGCCAGCTGGTTGCCCCTGGTCGAACTGGCCCAGCACCTGGACGCCCTCAGCATCTCGGGTCATAAGCTCGGCGGGATGAAGGGGGCCGGGCTGGCCATGATCCGCGGGAAACTGGCCGTGGAACCTGGACTGCACGGTGGCGGGCAGGAACGCGGACGCCGTTCGGGAACCGAAAACGTGGCCGGCGCCGTTTCCACGGCTACCGCACTACGGTTGGCCACCTCGGCGGTGGCGGGCTTCGAGGACTCCCGAACCAAGGCAAACTATCTGATCGATACCGTCTTGGAAGGACTCAACACCGGAAGGCGCCCCGGGGAGGAGGCAGCGGTGCTCACCGGAGACCGCCAGCAGCGGGTGCCGGGCATCGTCTCCTTCACCTTCCCCGGGGCCAACGGGGAAACGGTCCTGCTGGAACTTGAACGGCGCGGCATCATCTGTTCCTCGGGGTCGGCCTGCGCCGCCGGATCCACCGAACCCTCACCGGTTCTGCTGGGGTTGGGGCTGGACCCCGATCTGGCCCGCACCGCTGTCCGGTTGAGCTTCACCGCCGAGACCACCGACGTGCAACTGACCACAGCGGCCCGCGCCGTCATCGCGGCGGTGCAAACAGTGACCGACACAGGCCCCCACATTGCCGCGCCCACCTCGGAGGCGTAGTTTAAAAGTATCGACCGTTTCCGCACACTAGGTGCGGCGACGGCTCCGAATTGCATGACGAAGAGACTCCCGGATCAGCCGGCCGCCTCTTCCACCGGTGGAAGGGAGCCTGCCATGGCAACGAATAATACGACAACGAAGAGCCGTGACCGCACGGGCATCGTCTGGTTTGTGCTGGGAATCGTGATCATGGCGATCTACGGGATCTCAGCAGTGCTGGTGCAGAACCCCTTCGTGGACCAGACCCATACCTCGCTCTGGCTCGGAGTTATCGTCGGCCTCGTCATGGTGATCTTCGGGGTCATCGGGATGACGAAGCGCCGCCACCCGGGACACTACTAAACCAGGCATCCCCGCGACGCCGGACCCCGGTCGACTGGGCCTGGTCCTAGGCCCGGTCGGTGTGATGGGCACCGAGTGGCCGGTGCTGGCGGGACCGGAGTCCGCGGTCTGCTAGGGACCATATGAATGGTGGCGCGTGGAGAAGCCGGGTGCCTGGCTTCAGCGCCCCGGCCGTGGGAGCTGTTGAGTGGAGGCTGTTCAGCGGGCGACTTCGACGCCGACCCGCCCGTTCTCCACGCTCCAGCGTTGGTCCAGACTCACGTTCTCCAGGAGCCGTCGGTCGTGGGTGACCAGCAGGAGCGCCCCGGTGTAGGACTCCAACGCCTCCTCGAGTTGTTCGATGGCTGCCAGGTCCAGATGGTTGGTCGGTTCGTCCAGGACCAGCAGGTTCACCCCGCGCGCCTGCAAGAGTGCCAGTGACGCCCGGGTCCGTTCGCCGGGGGAGAGGTCGCCCACCAGGCTGGCCGTCTGATCGGCCTTTAAGCCGAATTTGGCCAGGAGGGTCCTGATCTGCCCGGACCCCATCTCCGGGACCACTTGTTCGAAGGCTGCCCCCAAGTCCAGGGACTCGTCCAGCTGCCCGCGGGCCTGGTCGATTTCGCCGATCGCCACGCTGGCACCCAACGACGCCGTCCCCGACTCGGGGGCGGTGGATCCCAAGAGCAGGCGCAACAGCGTGGACTTTCCTGCACCGTTGGGCCCGGTGATACCGATCCGGTCCCCGGCATTGACCTGGAGCGAGACCGGCCCGAAGGTGAAGGACCCCTGGGTGAGTACCACGTCGTTGAGCGTGGCCACCACCGAGGAGGAGCGGGGGGCGGTGCCGATGGAGAACTGCAGCACCCATTCCTTGCGCGGCTCCTCCACCTCGTCCAGCCGGGCGATGCGCGACTCCATTTGTCTGACCTTCTGCGCCTGCTTCTCCGACGACTCGGCGCTGGCCCGACGACGAATTTTGTCGTTATCGGGTGCCTTGCGCATCGCGTTACGTACCCCCTGGGAGGACCATTCGCGTTGGGTCCTGGCCCGGGAGACCAGATCCGACTTCTTCTCGGCGAACTCGTCGTAGGCTTCGCGGGCATGACGGCGGGCGACCTCGCGTTCGGCGAGATAGGCGTCATAGCCACCGTCGTAGACCGAGACCTTCTGCTGCGGCAGATCCAGTTCCACGATCCGGGTCACACAGCGGGAGAGGAATTCGCGGTCGTGGGACACCAGCACGACGCCGGTGCGCAGCCCCCGCACGAAGGCTTCCAACCGTTCCAGCCCGGACAGGTCCAGGTCGTTGGTGGGTTCGTCGAGGAGGACCAGGTCGAAGCGGCTCAGCAGTAGCGCCGCCAGCCCTACTCGTGCCGCCTGACCGCCGGAGAGCGACGTCATCAAGGCCGTGGGGTCCACCAGCAGGCCCAGTTCGGCGAGCACCGGGGCGATTCTGTCTTCGAGATCGGCGGCGCCGGAGGCCATCCAATGGTCGAAGGCCGCGGAGTACGCGTCGTCGGCGCCGCGGATGCCGGAACCGAGTGCCTCTGCAGTGGATTCCATGTCCGCGGTGGCCTGAGCACAACCGGTCCGTCGGGCCAGATAGGCGGCGATGCTTTCGCCCCGGAGGCGTTCGTGCTCCTGGGGCAGCCAGCCAATGAAGGCCCCCTGTGGGGATGCGGCCACCGATCCGCCCTGAGGAGTGTCGAGGCCGGCGAGCAGACGCAGCAGCGTGGATTTACCGGCCCCGTTGGCGCCGACCACCCCCACGACGTCGCCGGGCGCAACGGTGAAGTTCAGATCCGAAAACAGGGTGCGGTGGGCATGGCCTCCGGAGAGGTCCTTGGCCACGAGGTGGGCGCTCATCCCACCATTCTAAGGACGCTGCACCCCCGGTCCCGACCGGTCGCCGCCTGCCCTCAGTCCCTGGCCTGGACCGAAGCGCCGAGTTTGCGGGTCAGCCGGGTCAGTTCAGCGAATTCGGTCACGTCCAGGGCGGAGCCCAACACCTCGTGAATATGGCGGACATGTTCGCGGCCGATCTCGCGTTGGATGGCGCTGCCGGCCTCGGTCAGCCAGAGCCGCATCGCGCGCTGGTCCTGCGGGTCGGCGGCACGGGTGATGAAACCCTTGGCCTCGAGCCGGTCAACCATCCGGCTCAGGCTCGGCTGGCTGAGCAGGACGTTCTCGTTGAGCTCACCCAAACGGATCCCACCCTCGGGGCAGCGTTCGAGGGTGACCAGCACGTCGTATTCGCGCATCGTCAACCGTTTGAACGACGGATGGCGTTGGAGCCGTCGCATGATGGTCACCTGGGCCCGGAACAAGGACTCCCAGGCCTGGGTGGTCTCACGGAGGGTGGCGGGCCTAGACATGGGACTCCTCGGGGGTCTTTTCAGGCACCGGGACCTCGTTGCGGGCGGTGGCCGGCTTGATGCCTGCCCGCCGAGCAGCCAGCAGGTTGGCGTGGGTCGGGGGTTCGGGGTGGTCTGCGGGTTTGCGTTTGGCGTATTCGGCACGCAGCTCGGGCAGCACCCGTTCGCCGAACAGGTCCAACTGGTTCAGCACGGTTTTCAGCGGCAGGCCGGCGTGATCGACGAGGAAGAGCTGACGGTGGTAGTCCCCGAAGTACTCCTGGAACGTGAGCGTCTTCTCGATCATTTGCTGCGGGCTGCCCACGGTCAGCGGGGTCTGGGACGTGAAGTCCTCCAGGGAGGGCCCATGGCCATAAACCGGGGCGTTGTCGAAGTAGGGGCGGAACTGTGCCACGGCGTCCTGGGAGTTCTCGGCCAGGTAGAACTGACCGCCGAGGCCCACATAGGCCTGATCGGCCCGGCCATGACCATAGTGTTCGAAGCGCTGACGGTAGAGGCCGATCAGTTCCTGGTAGTGCTCCTTGGGCCAGAAGATGTTGTTGGCGAAGAACCCGTCACCGTAATACGCGGCAATTTCGGCAACCTGGGGTGTGCGGATCGAACCGTGCCAGACGAAGGGGGCGACGCCGTTCAACGGGCGGGGAGTGGAGGTGAAGTTCTGCAGCGCCGTGCGGTGCTTACCGGACCAGGAAACGTTCTCCTCGTCCCAGAGCCGGCGCAGCAGGTGGTAGTTCTCCACGGTCAGTTCCACCGCATCCGCCGAGCTCTTCCCGAACCAGGGATAGACCGGGGCGGTGTTCCCTCGTCCCAGGACCAGATCCGTGCGGCCCCCGGAAAGGTGTTGGAGCATCGCGAAATCTTCGGCAATCTTCACCGGATCGTTGGTGGTGATCAGCGTGGTGGCCGTCGAGAGGGTGATGTGTTCGGTGTGGGCGGCAATATAGGCCAGCTCGGTGGTGGGCGAAGACGAGAAGAACGGTGGGTTGTGATGCTCGCCGATGGCGAAGACATCCATCCCGATCTCTTCGACCTTCCGCGCGATCGCCACCATCGCGGTAATGCGTTCATGCTCGGTCGGCAGCTGACCGGTGGTGGGGTCGGCCGTGATGTCACTAACCGAAAAGACGCCGATTTCCATGGTGCTCCTTCGTGGATCTGACTTTCAGTATGTCAGAAGATATATGCATTTGCATATAAGAACATCAGTCATCTCATGGGTATTCCCAAGTCACGGGCCCGATGGTGTGGCGACGCGGTGAAAGGGGCTGCCGTTAACGAACGGTGGGACGGGTCGCACCCGTCCCACCGTTGAAAACACTGAAAACCTATGTGAGCCCGAGCGACTTATTCGTTGCCGCGGTGACCTCGGCGAGCAGGTCGGGGTTTTCGTTGAGCTTGACCCCGAAGCTGGGGACGATCTCGGTGAGCTTGGATTCCCAGCCGGCGAAGTTCTGCGGGAAGCAGCGACGCAGGACCTCGATCATGATCGGTGCAGCCGTCGAAGCGCCCGGGGAGGCGCCCAACAGCCCCGAGATCGAGCCGTCGGCACTGGTGATGACTTCGGTACCGAACTGCAGGATACCGCCACGCTTCTTATCCTTTTTGATGACCTGTACGCGCTGGCCGGCGGTGATCAGTTCCCAGCCGTCTCCCGAGGCATTGGGGTAGTACTCGCGCAGGGCCTCGTTCTTGGCCTCGCGGCTCTTGAGGACCTCGGTGACCAGATACTTCACCAGGCCGAGGTTGTCCTTGGCGACGGCGAGCATCGGGATGAGGTTACCGGGACGAACCGAGGCGACCAGGTCCAGGTAGGAACCCGACTTCAAGAACTTGGGCGAGAATCCGCCGTAGGGACCGAACATGAGCGAACGCTTGCCGTTGACGAAGCGCGTGTCCAGGTGCGGGACAGACATCGGCGGGGCGCCCACGGACGCCTGGCCGTAGACCTTGGCATGATGGCGGGAAATAACATCTTCGTTGGTGCTGCGCAGGAACTGTCCGGAGACCGGGAAACCACCGAAGCCATGGGCCTCGGGGATGCCTGCTGCCTGGAGCAGGTGCAGGGCGCCGCCACCGGCACCGACGAACACGAACTTCGCGTTCACGGTCTGCTGATCCCCGGTGGCCCTGTTCTTCACGGTCAGCGTCCAGCCGGCACCGTTGCGTTCCAGCCCGGTGACCTTATGGCCGAAGTTCAGATCGACCCCGTCCTCACCCAAGTTGGCAACCAGCTGGCGGGTCAGCGAGCCGAAGTCGACGTCGGTGCCGCCCAGAACGCGGGAAGCGGAAACCCGTTCGCCGGGGTTGCGCCCTTCGGCCACGAGCGGAGCCCATTCGGCGATGGTGGCGAGGTCCTCGGTATGCTCCAGCTGCTCAAAGAGCGGCTGGGTGCGCAGTGAGTCGTAACGCTTCTGGAGGTAGTCGGCGCTGTCGGAGCCGTGGACGAAGCTCATATGCGGCAGCGGATTGATGAAGGAGCTGGGAGTGGAAATCCGCTTCTGGTCCACCAGATGGGAGTAGAACTGGCGGGAGACCTGCCACTGTTCGTTGATGCCCACTGCCTTGGCGGGGTTGACCTTGCCATCGGCGCCGAGTGGGGAGTAGTTCAGTTCGCACAGTGCCGAGTGGCCGGTACCCGCGTTATTCCACGGGTCGGAGGCTTCCTGGCCCGCCTGATCAAGGTTCTCGAACAGGGCGATATCCCAGCTGGGTTCCAGCTGCTTGATGAGCGTTCCCAGCGTTGCACTCATGACCCCACCGCCGATCAGGGCAATATCAACGTTCGATGAGGTGGTTTGGCTCGGCACAGGATTCTCCATCCGACGACTCTGGTGGCTTAAGCCAAGGTTAGCGCGGTCAGATCACCGCCATGAAATCAGGGGGTGCCCTGAGCCGCCCTAGGTGGCGAGCCTCACCCGGTCAAACGGCTCGTCCAGGGTGGGACTGGTGGGGTAATGCATGACCGTATCGTCGGCCGCGACGGCGGAAATCGGGTAAGCCAGCGGGAGGGCGGGCAGATCTTTCGCCAGCTGTTCGCCGATCTGCTGGTAGGTCGTGGCCCGTGGGTCCCCGTTGGGCATCGAACGCGCCTTGACGATCTTTGCGCGCACCTTCGGGGCGTCGTAGCCGAATTCCGGTGACGTGGTGCCAAAGAGGGTACCGATGAAGTTGTCCGGATCCCGGTAGCCGCCGTTCCAGCCCAACAGATGGAAGCCGGGACGCCGTCCGTTGACGACGTTGTCCATATAGCCGTCTTCCCAATCGATCGGGTACGGCTTGATGTTGAACCCTACGGCGGTCAACTGGGCGCTGATTTCGGCATAGATCCGCTCGGGCATCGGCAGGTAGGCGCGAGTGACATTCAACGGATAGGTGAAGGGGATTGGTTCGCCGTCGTATGAGGAACTTTTCAGCAAGGATTTGGCCTTGGGGACGTCATAGCCGAGATAGGTCTGGCCGTCGGGCACCCCGAGGCTCGGCGGTACGAAACTCCGTGCTTCCTTCGTCCCGGAGATGAAGAACTTTTGGATGAGCTCTTGCCGGTTCACGGCATGCGCCACTGCTTGACGGATCTTCCGATCTGCCAGCAAGGGGTTGGACTGGTTCATCCCCAGATACAGGATGGAGAACGGGTCACGCTGCAGGATCTGCTGGCCCTCACGAACGAGCTCACGCAATTCGCCGACGGTGACCATGTCATAGGCGGCGATCTTCTGCCTCCGCAGGGACTGCAAACGCGAGGAGGGATCCCGCAGCACGGCAAAGGTCGCCCTGCCGATCTGGGTACTGTGTCGCCAGTAGTCCTCGTTGGCGACCACGGTGACCGATTCAGCTTCTGCTTCATCAAAGAGGTAGGGGCCGGTGCCGACCGGGTGCCGGCTGAAACCGGTGCTGAGACTGCCCGAAGCATCCTTCTTCGCCTCGTCGGCCTTGTACTTGCGGAGCGCGGAGGGGGAAGCGATGCCGAAACCCGGGAGGGTCAGGGCGTCGATCAAACCGGTGATCGGTTTGGTCAATTTCAGCACGAACGTGTGGGAGTCTACGGCGCGGCAACTGTCGTAGTAACTGGCCGTCACCGTCTTGAACTTGTCCTTCGGCGCCGATTCCTTGCTGGAATCCTTGGTCAGCTTCAACCCGCCGAGGACGTTGGGGGAGAGCAGCATGGATTGGGTGGCCGCCTGGGAGTCCTGCGCAATGCCGGTGTCGCCGGCCGGCTGCACCTCGGTGTGGTGGAAGACCGATTCGAAAGCCTGACCGACCTTTCCTCCGAGATCCTGGGGAAGGTTGGCCCATCGTTCGAAGTTGTGAACGACGGCATCGGCATTGAACTCCGTGCCGTCGTGGAAGGAAACCCCGTCGCGCAAGGTGAAGGTGTAGGTGAGTCCGTCTTTGCTGATCTTCCACTCGGTGGCCAACCCCGGGGTGGGGGCCCCGGTATCCGGGTCAACGCTGATCAGGGATTCGAAGATTTGTCGGGTGACCCGGAAGGATTCGTTATCCGAGGCGAGGGCCGGATCCAGGATGGCCGGTGCCGCAGGGGTGCCGAACCGTATTTCCAGGTTCTTCACGATCGACGTCGAGGGAGGTGCCGCGGTGGGCAGTTCTTCGGGTGTCGTGGCCTTCGTGCAGCCGACCAGCCCCGCCATGGCGATGGAGCCGAGGCCCAACACCGCGCGGCGCGAGGGGCGAATTCCCCGGGAGAACGAGGTACCAGGGCCCTGAACGTCGCCGGGGCGGTTGGTGGACTCCACGCTCACTTGCTCCTTGTCTAGGGGCGCATCCCGTTGTGTTTTGCGGGGCCAATGACGGTCCTGCGACGAGCCGATGGGTGCTTCGTTGTCGTCGTGCATCATCACCTAGTGCGAGCGGGGGGACTTGAACCCCCACGTCCTAAGACACTGGAACCTAAATCCAGCGCGTCTACCAATTCCGCCACGCTCGCTGAGGCCCTCTACATGCGGAAGGCCTCAACCAGTGTAACGGAACCCCTTGCAAGAACCGTGAATTGGCGCCCGCACTTAAGAAACGGTGTCGAGCCCCAAATCTCGGTGCAGTTTTGCCACGTGGCCGGTGGCGCGGACGTTGTACTGGGCGAGCTGGACCTTTCCGTCTTCGCCGACCACGATCGTCGAGCGGATCAGGCCCTCATAGACGCGGCCATAGTTCTTCTTTTCGCCCCAAGCGCCAAAGGCGGCGGCGACGGAGTGGTCCTCATCCGAAAGCACGGGGAACGTCAAGGTTTCCTTCTCGGTGAACTTCGCCAGTTTCGTCGGTGAATCCGGTGATACTCCCAGCACCTGGTAGCCGGCGGCGGCCAGCGAGGAGAGCGAGTCGCGGAAGTCACAGGCCTGTTTGGTGCAGCCGGGGGTCATGGCCGCCGGGTAGAAGTAGACGACGACCTTCCGTCCGGCATAGTCAGAGAGCGAAACCTCGGAGCCGTCCGCGGCGGTCAAGGTGAAAGCGGGCGCTGGCTCGCCGACGGCGAGGCGCTGGGATGGGGTGGTCATGGGCTTCCTCCAAGTGTCTGGATATATAAAAAGAGGCCAGCCTCGCGGCCGGCCTCTTTTATCTGTTGTGCACCCCTCGGGACTTGAACCCGAAACCTACTGATTAAGAGTCAGTTGCTCTGCCAATTGAGCTAGAGGTGCATTATTGCTTCCTGCGAATCCCTTGCGAGGCCGCGCTTTGCAACGAGATGAAACATTACCAGCACTTTTCCGACCGCGCAAAATCGCTTCCCTGAATGGGTTCCGCGTCACATTTCTAGGAATTTTCAGACCCGAATTGGCGGTCGTGCCGGTGATGAATCCTAAGCTGTGTGCATGGAACCCATCTCTACCTTTACTGTCCCTGACCACGACCTGCTCGATGCCTGCTCGCCGCTGCCTAGGGGCGTGCGTTGCGGAGTGTGGGATTTGGACAGCGAACCTCAGGGAGTTGCGCTGGAAGATATCGGAGCGGTGGTTTTGCCGTACTCGATGGCCTCAAAGAAACGGTGGGGAAACGTTCGGAAAGCATCCAATCTCCGCTTGGTCCACACCCAATCCACGGGCTACGACGGCGTGATGGACGCAGTAGGCGAAGACATCGCCATTGCCTCGGCGCACGGAGTCCACGCAGCTGCCACCGCGGAACTGGCCGTCGGACTGCTGATAGCGGCCTTGCGTGGAATGGGCCAAGCGGCACAGAACCAGCTGACTGGCACCTGGGATTCGGCACGCTGGAAGGGGTTGGCCGATCGCCGGGTCGGTTTGATCGGGGTGGGCGGAATCGGCGAGGAAATTCGACGCCGGTTGGAACCCTTCGAGATTGACCTGGTTCGTATCGGCACCCACGCTCGAACCGACGAACATGGGCCGGTGCACGGTCTGGACGAGTTGATGGAGCTTGCCCCCGGGCTCGAAGCCGTTATTGCCATCGTTCCGCTCAACGATTCGACCCACCACCTGTTGGGTCGGGAACTCTTGGCCGCATTGCCAGACGGCTCAGTGGTCGTCAACGTGGCCCGTGGCCCGGTCGTCGATACCGATGCGCTGACAGCGGAAGTCGCATCAGGGCGACTGCACTGTGCCCTCGACGTGACCGACCCCGAGCCTTTGCCCAGCGATCACCCGCTTTGGAAGCTCCCGAACGCGTTGATCACGCCGCATGTCGGCGGTAATACTGAAGCCTTCCCACCCCGGATCGCCCAGCTGCTTCGTGAGCAGATGGCCAGCATGGCTGCGGGGGAGCGGCCGAAGAATCTCGTGCATCAGGGTGAGCACCTGCTCTAGGTCGACGCATGACTCGCGGCAAGACCTGTGGTGTTCCGCTGAGCTAGCGAACCGATGACTATTTCGCCGCGGACTTCTCTCGGAGGAACGGTGAATCACAGACCGGGCCACCGGGGTTATTGGCACAGTCCTGGTCGACCAAGAGTTTCTTGGTGCGCCAAACGCTCATGGGCATGGGGTCACTCGGGACGCTAGCCGTACCGGGAATTGGCATCCATGGCCCGCCATCGACGGAGTATTCGCCGCGATAGGCGGTGTTCAGTTGGATGGTGAAATCGCCGGTCTCCTCATACACGTGGCTGGTGTCCGTCGATTGATCGAAGGTGTGATTCGGCATGGGCTTTCCGGGTTTTTGCAGTTTTCTGCTGTGGCCGTCGCCGTAGTTCCAGAGGTAGGACTGGGGGATCGCCCGGACACGAACAGGTTCGTCATAAATATCGACGTCGAATGTCTGAGGGTTTGGAGTTGCGTACAGGTGTGCGTGACCATTCCGGAGGGAGAATCCTGAGGGCTGGCTGTCAACCTGAGAACCATGAATGGGAAAACTCTGAAACTCTGCAGGAGTGACTTCGGTGGTCCTTTGCTCTTGGACTGCACGCTGAAGATCTTCTGGTTGCGCAGGCGAACCTTCGGGCGCCTGTGGTGGAGGCTCCGTTTTGCAATAGGTGTCCCGTGATACGAGTGCGCCGGCCGGGGTCCGAATAGTGCGGACTTTCAGTGGTTGATTGTCAGAGCATGGAGCTTCATCAAATGTCTTGCAGCTTCCGTTGCCACCAAGTTGTAGGGCGCAGGTAGTCGAATACGAGACTCTGTATTTCATAGAGTTCGAAGGAGCCTTTGCCGTTGATTTCTTAGCTGCACCAGCACGTCCTTTTGGTGGTCTATTTGGCGAAACGTCGGTCTTACGCGTACTCCCCACCTTGTTTTGGTGGCGTTTTCGAGGAGCGATAGACGCGTCTTTTGTCGCTGTAGCATGCCGATTCTCGAATCCAATTATCGCCCCAGAGTCATCATTGGATTGTCTTGTCTGAGGGGCGCCGAAGGCAGCGTTCCCGCCGAATACTAGTGCCAGCGCGAACGCAAAAATAATGGCCCAAACGGGGCGAAAACAACCGACTTTGGTGTTCATTGTTGGACGCTCATGATTCAGGGAACTCCACCGAGTTGACGCGCCATCCATCTTTCCATCCCAAAAAGAAGGAACCGACGACGGGCGTTGAGGTTTCCTCGAGAGTCGTCCGTACGGTTTTGTCTGGATCGTAAACTTGGCCTCCTGCTTGCATGTATGTGAAGGAGACCCAGACTTCATCTGGTCCCTCCTTTTGAGCAGAGCTGATTGAAAGATCGAACGCGCCGCCCGTGTTCCAGCCGCCCTTTTCCTTGTTGTGTTTTGCAGGTTCGATAATGGCCTCGTCGCATAGTTCGCAGTCCGAGGAGGAAACCTTGCTGATGGGTTTCGACTCGTTGGTCACCGAGGTGTATTCGATAAGTTCGAAGTAGTACTTGGTGAATTCGGCTGCGCCCTCAAGGTCGTGCTTCTTGGCCTTTACAGGCATTTTTGGCACGGGCCAATTCTTGGCGGGGCCATCGGAGCTTGCGGCTATCGGAGTTGGTGAGGCGGACTTCGTTGTGGGGGAGGCAGCAGTGCTGCTGTTCTTATTGCCTGTTGACGCTGAGGCTGGGGATGAGGACGATTTGGCGTCACTGGAATTCGTGGTTTCTGCGCCGTCCGAGGGCGAGCAGGCGCTGAGGGCGATGGCGATGGCTACTCCAACGGCGAATCTGCTGAGCGTCTTTCTTGCGATCGTGACCGGCATGAGGCCTCCGGGTTCGACAATGAAACGGGCGTAAAAGCACCCTAGCCCGGAAATCAACGCGGTTGAATAGTTATCCACAACTCAGTGTTGGGGGCAACCTTGAAAGGGAAAATACTGGCCAATGGTGACCAGCGAAGATGCGGTGGACGCCTATTCCAGGTGCAGCGACTAGCCTCCGCAGCTGGTGGAGTCAGGAGTCCTAGCGATGCTGGGGCTGGCCGGAGATGCCGACGAGAGTGGCGGAAACGTCCTCCAGCGCCGTATGCATCCACGACACGGCGACTTCGTCATCCGCATCGCCAGGCTGAATGTGGAGCCTCATGTACTGGTCGATTTCGAACCCGAGCATCTCGAGCAGGCCGAGAATGCGCTCAAGGGAGTATGCCGTGGTGGCAAGGCTCAAAGACTGGCAGCCGGCACTGGAGGTCAGGGACGTATCTCGGGGAGTGCTGCCCTGCCCCAGATCCTCGAGGGGATTTCTGCCTTCGTGTTCTTGAAGCATGGCGCCCCTGCCTGTACTCGCGGTCGTGGAAACTCGGGTAGGAATCCGCCAAGGCGCTACGGCACTGCCATGTCCTTCCGACTGCTGGCAGCACGATAAACAAGGTCTAAAGATAATATCTGGACGCCACCGACGCAAACGCGAAACGGGTTTCGTGGATCAACGAATAATTCTGATTGCGACTACTGGTCCCCGACAAGGTTTCCTGACTCACCGAAACCGTCCAAAAGGGTCAGGAACTCATCGAAAAACGCCGAGAAGTCCTCGGCGTCGTGGTGCTGCCGGAGTCTGACCCGGGTGCCCGGGGCACTGGTCGCGGCGGGTGGGAGATCAACTGTCGTTTCCGGGGCAACCTCGAAGCGGTAGACGCGACCGGTGCTGGTCCCCACCTCGTGGCCACCGGCACGATCCTCGGCCAAATGACTGAGGTTGGTCAGGTTGATCGCCACGGCTGGTTCAAGGGCCGCCAACGTCCCCGCATGCAAGGGGGCAACAAGGATTTCCATCGGCTCGCGTCGGTATCCGACAATATATTTGCCGCCTTCACCGGCACGCCCCGTCGCGTAGACGAGGTTGTAGCTACCGAAATTAGGGATCTGCTGATCGAAGGCGCGGTGCAGATGGGCCTTGAGCGTCGAGTCTTCCGTCGTCTCGGGCGCGCTGACGTCACTGTCTGTTTTCCCCATGCCGTCCATCCTAAAGGGAATGGACTGATAGTTCAGGGCAAATGTTTCAAAAGCAGGTCACGGGTTCGTTGCGTTTGCCGGGGAGTTCTAGACTCTGGTTTATGAGCCAGGACAGCACCATAGACATCAAGCCACGCAGCCGCGCCGTCACCGACGGCATCCATGCGGCCCCGGCCCGCGGAATGTTCCGCGCGGTCGGCATGGGAGACGACGACTTCGCCAAGCCGCAAATTGGCGTGGCCAGCTCGTGGAACGAAATTACTCCCTGCAACCTCTCCCTGAACCGGTTGGCGCAGGCCTCCAAGGAAGGTGTCCACTCAGGTGGCGGCTTCCCCATGCAGTTCGGCACCATTTCTGTTTCCGACGGCATCTCCATGGGCCACGAGGGCATGCATTTCTCTCTCGTCTCGCGTGAGGTCATCGCCGACTCGGTGGAAACGGTCATGATGGCCGAACGCATCGATGGATCGGTCCTGCTGGCCGGCTGCGATAAGTCCCTACCCGGCATGTTGATGGCCGCGGCACGGCTCGATTTGGCCAGTGTGTTCGTGTACGCCGGATCGATCATGCCCGGCACCGCCAAGCTCGAGGACGGCACGGAGAAGGAAGTCACTCTCATTGACGCCTTCGAAGCCGTTGGGGCCTGTGCTGCAGGCAAGATGAGCGAAAAGGATCTGGACACCATCGAACGGGCCATCTGCCCGGGCGAAGGAGCCTGCGGCGGCATGTACACCGCCAACACGATGGCCTGCATCGGCGAGGCGCTGGGCATGTCGCTGCCCGGCTCAGCAGCCCCGCCCTCGGCGGACCGCCGCCGCGATATGTTCGCGCGCAAGTCCGGCGAAGCCGTGGTGAACATGCTGCGCAAGGGCATCACCGCCCGCGACATCATGACCCGCAAGGCCTTCGAGAACGCGATCGCCGTGACCATGGCCTTCGGCGGCTCCACCAACGCAGTGCTCCACCTGCTCGCCATCGCCCGCGAAGCAAACGTTGACCTCAAACTCGAGGACTTCAACCGCATCGGCGATAAGATCCCGCACCTGGGGGACCTGAAGCCCTTCGGCGAATACGTGATGTACGACGTCGATAAGATCGGCGGCGTTCCGGTGGTCATGAAGGCACTGCTCGACGCGGGCCTGATCCACGGGGACTGCCTGACAGTTACCGGTAAAACCGTGGCCGAGAACCTGGCCGATATTGAGCCCCCGGCACTGGACGGACACGTCCTGCGCGCGCTGGACAACCCCATCCACGCCACCGGCGGGATCACCGTGCTCATGGGGTCGATGGCTCCCGAGGGTGCGGTCGTCAAGAGCGCCGGCTTCGACGCTGACGTCTTCGAGGGCAGCGCCCGCGTCTTCGAGCGCGAACAGGGTGCCCTGGACGCGCTGGATCAGGGTGAGATCAAGGCTGGCGACGTCGTCGTCATCCGCTATGAAGGGCCCAAGGGTGGACCCGGAATGCGCGAGATGCTCGCCATTACCGGAGCCATCAAGGGGGCCGGGCTGGGCAAGGACGTACTGCTCCTGACCGACGGACGGTTCTCCGGAGGGACGACCGGCCTGTGCATCGGGCACGTGGCACCCGAAGCCGTGGACGCCGGCCCGATCGCCTTCGTCAAGGACGGGGACAGGATCCGCGTGGACATTGCCGCCCGCTCCTTCGACCTGTTGGTGGACGAAGCGGAACTGGCATCCCGCCGTGAAGGCTGGGAGCCGCTGCCGGCCAAGTTCACCACCGGCGTGCTGGGCAAATACGCCAAGCTCGTGAAGTCCGCCAGCACGGGAGCCTACTGTGGCTAACTAAGGCAACGGGATGCGACGTCCGGGCACCGGGCATGTCCACGGACTGGACGTCGCGTCCACATGTTGAGACAGGCAGTGGGTTTCGTTGACAGCCCCCGCAGCACCGGGGAAACTGAAGACATGCAGATCCGAACCGAAGTCCTACTAGTTACCAAGCGCGGAGCCTAAGCCTCGTTTGTAGGACACGGTGACGCGCGAACCCCTCTGAAGCCATGATGGCCAGCGGGGTATTTTTATGCGCAGAACTAGAGAAGAGAAGGAATATCCGATGAGTAACGGAACACCCATCAGCCCGTCACTGGTGGCCCAGGCCGCCGGCCGTGCCAAGGATCATGCTCCTGTCTCTTCCACCGTGGATGCCTCGAACCCTGTCCAGGGTCCGAATAACACCGTGGCACCCACTGAGATGACTGGCTCACAAGCCATCGTCCGCTCGCTGGAAGAACTGGGCGTCAAAGACGTCTTCGGGTTGCCGGGAGGGGCTATCCTGCCCACCTACGACCCACTGATGGACTCGACCAGGCTCAACCATGTCCTGGTCCGCCATGAACAGGGCGCAGGCCACGCGGCACAGGGCTACGCCATGGTCACCGGGGAAGTCGGGGTATGCATCGTCACCTCCGGCCCCGGCGCCACCAACCTCGTCACCGCCATTGCCGACGCCCATATGGACTCGGTCCCCATGGTCGCCATTACCGGACAGGTGCATTCGGCCTTCATCGGTACGGACGCCTTCCAGGAGGCGGACATCGTCGGCATCACCATGCCGATCACCAAGCACTCCTTCTTGGTGACCAAGGCCGCCGATATCCCGCGGGTGATGGCCGAAGCCTTCCATATCGCCGCCACGGGACGGCCGGGGCCGGTCCTGGTGGACATCACCAAGGACGCCCAGCAGGGCAAGGCAGATTTCTCCTGGCCGCCAAAGATTGACCTGCCGGGCTACCGCACCGTCGTGCGTGGTCATGCCAAGCAGGTCCGCGAGGCCGCCAAGCTGATCGGCGCCTCCAAACGCCCGGCCTTCTACGTCGGTGGCGGCATCATCAAGGGCCATGCCTCGGCCGAGCTCATCGAGCTGGCCGAACTGGTCGGAGCCCCGGTGGCCACCACCCTGCAGGCCCGCGGCGGCTTCCCCGACTCGCATGACCTGCACGTGGGGATGCCCGGCATGCACGGCTCGGTCTCGGCAGTCACGGCCCTGCAGCAGTCTGACCTGCTCATCACCCTCGGCGCCCGGTTCGATGACCGCGTGACCGGGGTGCTGTCCACCTTCGCCCCGTATGCCAAGGTCATCCACGCTGATATCGACCCCGCCGAAATCTCCAAGAACCGCACCGCCGATGTTCCGATCGTCGGCTCGGTCAAGGAGATCCTGCCCGAGCTGACCGAAGCCTGCCGGGCACGGTTCGCCAGCGACGGCCACCCGGATCTGACCCAGTGGTGGTCGACCCTGGACCGGTTGCGCAAGACCTACCCGATCGGTTTCACCGAAACCGAGGACGGTCTCACCGCACCGCAACGGGTCATCGAACGCATCGGTGCCCTGACCGGGCCCGAAGGCGTCTACGCGGCAGGGGTCGGCCAGCACCAGATGTGGGCGGCACAGTTCGTGAAGTACGAACGCCCCCACCAGTGGCTGAACTCCGGTGGCCTGGGAACGATGGGCTACGCCGTTCCGGCGGCCATGGGCGCGAAGGTCGGCAACCCCGACCGCGTGGTCTGGGCCATCGACGGCGACGGCTGCTTCCAGATGACCAACCAGGAACTGGCGACCTGCGTGATCAACAAGATCCCGATCAAGGTGGCGGTCATCAACAACTCCTCCCTGGGCATGGTCCGCCAATGGCAGACCCTGTTCTACGACGGCCGTTACTCCAGCACCGACCTGAACACCGGTCACGGAACGGCGCGGGTGCCCGATTTCGTCAAACTCGCCGACGCCTACGGTTGCGTGGGGTTGCGCTGCGAACGCGATGAGGACATCGACGCCACGATCCAGCAGGCGCTGGAAATCAATGACCGTCCGGTCGTGATCGACTTCGTCGTCAGTGCCGACGCCATGGTGTGGCCGATGGTCCCCACCGGCGTGAGCAATGATGCGATCCAGATCGCCCGCGGCATGACCCCCGAATGGGAAGAGGAGGACTAGGACCATGGCACGCCATACCCTTTCAGTGCTCGTGGAGGACGTCCCCGGCGTCCTGACCCGCGTGGCCGGTCTGTTCGCCCGCAGGGCGTTCAACATCAACTCATTGGCCGTCGGCCCCACCGAAGTGCCCGGGATGTCTCGGGTGACCGTCGTGGTCGACGCCGAAGGAGACCTCCTCGAGCAGGTGACCAAGCAGCTCAATAAGCTGATCAACGTCATCAAGATCGTTGAACTGACCCCCGATTCCTCGGTGCAGCGCGACCATATCCTGGTCAAGGTGCGTGCCGACGCAGCCACCCGGCTGCAGGTCACCCAGGCGGCGGACCTCTTCCGGGCCTCCATCGTGGACGTGGCCACGGACTCAGTGGTCATCGAGGCCACCGGCACCCCGGATAAACTCGATGCGCTGTTGGCCGTCCTGGAACCCTTCGGGGTCCGCGAAATCGTTCAATCCGGCACCCTGGCCATCGGCCGCGGTTCCAAATCGATGTCGGACCGCGCCCTGCGTGCGGTCTCCGCCTGAACACCAACAAAATACTTCCAGACTCAGATACCGAATAGCACCAAGGAGTTATCACCGTGACCGACATGTACTACGACGACGACGCAGACCTTTCGATCATCCAGGGCCGCAAGGTGGCCGTGATCGGCTACGGCTCGCAGGGCCACGCCCACGCGCTGAGCCTGCGCGATTCCGGCGTCGACGTCCGCGTCGGCCTGCGCGAAGGATCAGCCTCGCGCGCCAAGGCCGAGGCAGAGGGCCTGCGGGTCGTGGGTGTCGCCGAGGCGGCAGCCGAAGCAGATGTGATCATGCTCCTGGCACCGGATCAGATCCAGTCCAAGGTCTACCAGGACGAGATCGCTTCGAACCTGGTGGCCGGCGACGCACTGTTCTTCGGGCACGGCTTCAACATCCGCTTCGGCTACATCCAGCCGCCGGCAGATGTCGACGTTGCCATGGTCGCCCCCAAGGGACCGGGCCATATCGTCCGTCGCGAATTCGAAGCAGGCCGTGGCGTCCCGGACCTCATCGCCGTGGAACAGAACCCTTCGGGTCAGGCCAAGGAATTGGCCCTCTCCTACGCCAAGGGCATCGGCGGAACCCGTGCGGGCGTCATTGAGACCACCTTCACCGAAGAAACCGAAACCGACCTCTTCGGCGAGCAGGCAGTGCTCTGCGGCGGCGCCTCCCAGCTGGTGCAGTACGGCTTCGAGGTCCTGACCGAAGCCGGCTACAAGCCAGAGATCGCCTACTTCGAGGTCCTCCACGAGCTCAAGCTCATCGTTGACCTGATGGTCGAAGGCGGCATCGCCAAGCAGCGCTGGTCCGTTTCCGACACCGCCGAATACGGCGACTACGTTTCCGGCCCGCGGGTGATCACCCCCGAGGTGAAGGAAAACATGAAGGCCGTCCTCGCCGACGTCCAGAACGGCTCCTTCGCCAAGCGCTTCATGGATGACCAGGCAGCCGGCGGGAAGGAATTCCTTGAGCTGCGCAAGAAGGGCGAGGATCACCCGATCGAGTCCACCGGCCGGGACCTGCGCAAGTTGTTCTCCTGGATCCAGACCGACGACGACTACACCGACGGCGTCACCGCCCGCTAGATCGACAGCGCCCCGGGGCACCCACAGCACGACGGCGATCGCCCGTCCCGTTCCGACGGGGCGGGCGATCGCCTTTTCTGGTCATGTGTGGGAACCAGCACGTCATATTCGCCGGCCCGGGCATCGCTGATCGTAATATCCGCACTTGCACACGGGCAGGGGAGGCCCCGGACGATAATCTGGACCTTCGGGACCGAACGACCCGGCCCCGATCCGCATCCGTCGATCGCAAAGGTGCCACCTCCGTGTCAGAAACCAAGCCCGTCGTCCTCTTGGCCGAAGAACTCTCGCCCGCCACCGTCCAGGCGTTGGGCCCGGACTTTGAGATCCGCAGCACCGATGGTTCCGATCGAACCCAGCTGCTGGAGGCCATCGTGGACGCCGAGGCGATCCTGGTTCGTTCAGCCACCCAGGTCGACGCCGAGGCCATCGCCGCCGCGACCAAGCTCAAGGTGATCGCCCGTGCCGGCGTCGGACTGGATAACGTGGACATCAAGGCCGCCACCCAGGCCGGTGTCATGGTCGTGAACGCCCCGACCTCAAATATCATCTCGGCTGCAGAACTCACCGTCGGGCATATCGTCTCATTGGCCCGCAGGATCCCCGCGGCCAACGCCTCGCTGAAATCCGGTGCCTGGAAGCGTTCGGCCTACACCGGCGTCGAACTCTATGAGAAGACCGCGGGCATCATCGGTTTGGGCCGCATCGGCGCCCTCGTGGCGGCGAGGCTGCAGGGCTTCGGCATGGATGTGGTCGCCTATGACCCCTATGTCACCAGCGCCCGCGCCCAGCAGATGGGGGTGCGCCTGCTCGAACTCGACGAATTGCTGGCCACCGCGGACTTCGTGACCATCCACATGCCCAAAACCCCCGAAACCCTGGGCATGCTGGGTGCCGAGGCCTTCGGCAAAATGAAGGACAGCGCCTACGTCGTCAACGTCGCCCGTGGCGGCCTGATCGACGAGGACGCCCTGTATACCGCGCTGAAAGAGGGCCAGATCGCCGGCGCCGGGGTGGATGTGTACGTCTCAGAACCCAGCACCGACCTGCCGTTCTTCGACTTCGACAACGTCACCGTCACCCCCCACCTCGGCGCCTCCACCGCGGAAGCCCAGGAAAAGGCGGGCGTCTCGGTCGCCAAATCGGTTCGCCAGGCGCTCTCGGGAGAACTCGTCCCCGACGCGGTCAACGTCGCCGGCGGCGTCATCGACGAACAGGTCCGCCCCGGCATCCCGCTGATCGAGAAGCTCGGACGCATCTTCACCGCGCTGACCGTGGATTCGCTCACCTCCCTGGATGTCGAGGTGGCCGGGGAGATTGCCGAACTCGATGTCAAGGTGCTGGAACTCTCGGCGCTGAAGGGCGTCTTCCGGGATATCGTCTCCGACCAGGTCTCCTATGTGAACGCCCCCGTGCTGGCCGAACAGCGCGGGATCTCCACCCGGCTGGTCACCACCACCGAATCACCCGAATACCGTAACGCGTTGACCCTGAAGGGCGCCCTGTCCGACGGCCAGCAGATTTCGGTGACCGGCACCCTGACGGGGCCGAAGCAGATCGAGAAGCTGGTCGGAATTGGCGGGTACGAACTCGAGATTCCGATCGCCGAACACATGATCGTGCTGATCTACCAGGACCGGGCAGGGGTCATCGGCACCTTGGGCAGCACCTTGGGCCAGCACGGGGTCAACATCGCCGCCATGCAGGTCTCCCGCAATGAGGAAGGCGGCCCGGCCCTGGCAGTGCTCGCTGTGGATTCCTCCCTGCCGGCCGGGGTCCTGGATGAGGTCAGGGATTCGATTAGCGCCACCACGGCCCGCGAAGTAGACCTCTCCGAGTAATTCACGCGCAGCATCAACCCGCCGCAGAGCGTGTGGGGCATCGGCATCGTCGGTGCACCCCACGCCCTGCGTCGCAAGCTGCGGATGGGCCCGCCGGGGCCGATGAGTCCGGTTGCTACAGCGTCGATGGGCGGCGGAGCTCCAGGGTGCGGTAGATTTCTGGGGTGACTTCAACTCAGGATCAGACCCCGTTCTACATCACCACGGCCATCTCGTACCCCAATGGCGACCCGCATATCGGCCATGCCTACGAGTTCATTGCCACGGACGCCATGGCGCGTTTCAAGCGCCTGGACGGGGGGGACGTCTTCTTCCTGACCGGCACGGACGAGCACGGCCAGAAGATGTTGCAGACCGCCGAGAAGGAGGGCATCACGCCCCGCCAGCTCGCCCAGCGCAACTCGGACGTCTTCCAGGAGGCGCAGGACGAACTGGGGATCAGTTACGACCGGTTCATCCGCACCACCGACGTGGACCACCTCGAAGCCGCCCAGGCCATCTGGAAGCTCATGGAGGAACGCGGAGACATCTACCTCGATAAGTACGCCGGCTGGTACTCGGTGCGCGACGAAGCCTTCTACGGTCAGGACGAGACCGAGGTCCGCGAGGACGGCATCCGGTACGCCACCGAATCCGATACCGAGGTGACCTGGACCGAAGAGGAATCCTATTTCTTCCGGCTCTCCGCCTACCAGGACAAACTGCTGGAACTCTATCGCGACCAGCCAGACTTCGGGGCACCGCACTACCGGTTCAACGAGGTCATCCGTTTCGTCGAGGGCGGACTGAACGACCTCTCGGTCTCGCGCACCTCCTTCGACTGGGGGATCCCCGTACCCGGAAACCCGGCCCACGTGATGTACGTGTGGGTGGACGCGCTGACCAATTACCTGACCGGCGTCGGCTTCCCCGACACCACATCGGCCTCCTTCCGTAAATACTGGCCCGCGGACCTGCACGTCATTGGCAAGGACATTTCCCGGTTCCACGCCATCTACTGGCCGGCCTTCCTGATGTCGGCCGGGCTGGAATTGCCGCGCCGGATCATGATCCACGGCCACCTGCACAACAACGGCGTGAAGATGTCCAAGTCCCTGGGCAATACCGTGGCCCCCGCCGACTGGGTGGAAAACTACGGTCTGGACCAGACGCGGTACTTCCTGCTGCGCGAAGTCCCCTTCGGCGCCGACGGAAACTACAGCCATGACGCGATCGTCGCCCGGATGAATTCGGATCTGGCCAATAACCTGGGCAACCTGGCCCAACGCTCCCTGTCCATGGTCGCCAAGAACTGTGGGGGACTCGTCCCCACCCCGGGCGACTTCACCGACGCCGACCGGGAACTACTGGACGACGCCGAGGCACTGCTGGAGCTGTCCCGTGGCGCCTACGATCGCCAGGAGTTCAGCAAGGGGCTCGAGGCCGTATGGCATGTGCTGGGGGATACGAACGCCTACTTCGCAGAAAATGCCCCCTGGGTGCTGCGCAAAACGGATACCGCCCGGATGGAAACCGTGCTGTATGTGACGTTGGAAATCCTGCGGAAGGTCGCCTTGCTGGTGCAACCGGTGATGCCTACCGCGGGGAGCCAGCTGCTGGACGTCCTGGGCCAATCGGGGGGAGCGGCACGCACTTTCGCCGCCTATGACTCGGCCATTGAACCGGGGGCCGAATTGCCCGCCCCGAGGCCGATTTTCCCGAAGTACGAAGAACCCGCCGCGGAGTGAATAGGCGCTAGTCAACGGCCTGACGGCGGGTGCCTGTCGCCGGGCGACAGGGAGCGCCGGCTAGCGGGGATCGCGCCGATGACGGGGCCGGGGGAAGAGACCGGCAAATTGACAGCGGATGCCTTGTCAGTAAAGTGGATCAACGGACTTACTCGTATCCCCGACCCCGTATTTGAGGACTGTCATGAGCACCCCACCGGATATAAGCGGTGAGAAACAAGACCAGAGGCTCGCCTCTGCGGCCGAGGTGAAGAAGGCGCCGTTCATTCCTGCGCCGCGGGTCTTCTGGCCCGCATTGATCGTGATCGTGGCATTGGTCGCCGTGGCGATGATCGCCCCCGAAGGCACCTCGAAGGTCTTCGGCGACATGCAGACAGCGGTCGTGGACGGCCTGGCACCGTACTACATGCTGGTCGTCGGAGCCTTCGTGGTCTTCGCGATCTGGATGGGCCTGAGCCGCTACGGCAACATCACCTTGGGCAAGGACGATGAGAAACCCGAATTCGGGTTGCTGTCCTGGTTCGCCATGCTCTTCGCCGCAGGCATGGGCATCGGCCTCGTTTTCTGGGGCGCCGCCGAACCGCTGACCTTCTTCGTGAACCCCAAACCCGGGGTGACCGGTGACGAGGCAGATCTTGCCCGGGCCGCCATGGGCCAGACCTTCATGCACTGGGGATTGCATGCCTGGGCCATCTACGCCGTCGTCGGCCTGGCCATGGCCTATGCCATCCACCGCCGCGGGTTCCCGATCTCCATCCGCTGGACCCTGGAACCCCTGCTGGGCAGCAAGGTCAAGGGCTGGCTCGGCGATACGATCGACGTCATCGCCGTCGTCGGCACCCTGTTCGGAATCGCGACGTCACTCGGGCTCGGGGTCAAGCAGATTTCCGCCGGTCTGTCCCATATGGGTGTCGTCGGAACGGTAGACAACACCCTGCTGGTCATCCTGATCATCATCATCACCCTCTTCGCCCTGATCTCAGCGGTCAGTGGCGTGGGCAAGGGCATCAAGTGGCTCTCGAACATCAACCTGGGTTTGGCAGGGGTCTTCATGATCTCGGTCCTGCTCTTGGGCCCGACCCTGTTCATCTTCCGGGATCTGGTCTCCTCGCTGGGCTACTACCTGCAGAACATCCTGGGCATGACCCTCGATACCGCCACCTACACCGGGACGGCCGGCCAGGAATGGCTGGGCAGCTGGACCATCTTCTACTGGGGCTGGTGGATGTCCTGGGCACCCTTCGTTGGCGTCTTCATCGCCCGGATCTCCCGCGGACGTACCGTGCGCGAATTCGTGCTCGGCGTCCTTGCCGTTCCGACCATCGTCAGCTTCATCTGGTTCTCCATCATGGGTGGAACGGCCATCCAGCGGGCCTGGGGCGATATGAACGGCGGGCTCTTCGACGAGAAGGAAGGCATCGTCTCGGAGAACGTCCTGTTCAATATGCTCGCCGAGCTGCCGCTGGGCGGAGTCCTTTCGGTCATCGCCGTGCTGTTGGTGACGATCTTCTTCGTGACCTCTTCGGACTCGGGCTCACTGGTGATCGACATGCTGGCCTCCGGCGGCGACACCGATCCGCCCAAGTGGAGCCGTGTCCTCTGGGCTTCACTCGAGGGACTCGTCGCCATCGCCCTGCTGCTGGCCGGGGGTCTGGGCGCGCTCCAAACGGCGTCCATCCTCACCGCTCTGCCGGTCAGCATCGTGATCATCGGCATGTGTATCGCGACTTTCAAGGCACTGCACGCAGAACATCAGGTGCTGTTGCGGGCCGAACGTCGCCAGCGTCGGCGTGAGCTGGCCCGCGAGGTCGGTGAAGGCGTGACCGACGAGCTCACGGACAACTTCGATGAGCGCTTCGGCGAGCAGGTGGATGACCGGATTGAAACGGCACTTCCCTCCAACGTCAAGACCCCTCCTCGCCCGTGGAAACCACGCGACAGGCGTCCTCGACTCTAAGTCGCCTCGAGGACCAAGCACCATCAAAGCAGGGCCCCCATCTGGAAGAAGTTCCAGATGGGGGCCCTGCCTTTTGTGCTGACCGCCGGGATGGCTACTCGGTGGCCAGTCCCTCCACGGGGGAGAGGCGGGCGGCCCGGCGAGCCGGGAGTACCGAGGCGGCCAACGCTGCCAACACGCTGACACCCAAGACGAGTGCCAGCTGTGCCCAGGGCAGGGACAGCGTCACATCGGTAAAGGAACCGATGGCCGATTGGGCGCCCAAGACACCATAGGTGGTGCCCAAGGCAATCCCCAGCGTCGCGGCGACCCCGGCGATCAGGATCGCCTCCAGGGCCAACATGGACTTCAACTGGCCCCGGGTCAGCCCCAGGGCCCGCAGCAACGCCGATTCGCGGGTGCGTTCGAGCACCGACAAGCTCAAGGTGTTGGCCACCCCGATCAGGGCGATGAACACGGCGACGGCCAGCAAACCGGAGACCACGAGCAACAACGTGTCGATGACCTGATTGAACAGCGACCGCTCCACGGCGCCACCGGCGACCTGGTAGTCCTGGACGTGCAGCTCGGTGGCCAGGGTACGGCTCAGACCCTCGAGCTGATCGGTGCTCAGCCCGCTGGCTGTTTTGAGCCATAGCAGCGGATAGGCGCCCAGCTGATCGGGTCCCGCCTGAGCTGCGGCACGGGCCGCCGAAGCGCCGGTGGTGTATCCATCGAGCTGCCGCGCCGTTTCCAACGTCATCAGCGGGGCGGAGATCTCCGACCGCGAGTGCTGGGCGGCCAAGGAGCTGGCCGTGGATCCCTTGTACGCCGTGACCTCGACGTCGTCACTGGTGACCGATTGGCCCACCAGCACTTCGCCGGTGCCGGGGACCAGCGACGGGTCCTTCAGGACCCGGGCCAGTTCCTCGGCTGCTGCGGCGTAGACCGGCTCCCCGGCGGCGTTTCGTCCCACGGGTTTGAGCAGTGCGACATCCTCGATCCCGTCGACGCCCGCCGCGAGCTTCGCCTGCTGGGTGCCCAACTGGCCGGCGCCCGCCGCCACATCGGGGCCGGGCAGGGCGCCGCCGTCGAAGCCCTCCCCGTAGTTGGCGGGGGAGTCCACGGTGACGTCGACCAGGTAGTTGCGGGCCAGTTCGTCGTTGAAGGACTGTTTGGTGGTCTGGGCGCCCACCATCATCATCGACACCAGGGTGACACCGATGAGCAGCGCCGTGGCCGTGGCGGTGGTCCGCCCGGGGTTGCGCACCGAGTTCAACGAAGCCAGCTGCGCCGGAACTCCCGAACCGCCGAAGAGCCGGCCGACCGCGCGGACGGCACCGGGCAGGAACAGCGAGGCGAGCATCAGCACCCCGATGAAGGAGAACAGGCCTCCGGCGAAGCCCAGCAGGAGCTGGCCGAGGACCGCGCCGCCGATCAACAACCCTCCGCCGCCGATCAGCAGCAGCGACCCGAAGATCAGGCGGACCTTGCCCACCCGGTTATGCACACTGGCGGAGTCCGCGGGGCGGAGGGCCGCCAAGGGGGCCACGCTCATCGCCTTGCGGGCCGGAGCCCAAGCGGCGATCAGGGTCATCACGGTGCCCGCGAGAAGGCCGGCGATCACGGCGCTCGGTGGCACGGCCAGCACGGCGAAGGAAGCGGAGGGCAGCGTTGAAACGTAGCCCACCAGCCCGGCCATCACCCCGATGGCCAGCAGGACCCCCAGCACCGAGGAGACGAGCCCGACCACGAAGGCTTCGACGAGCACCGAACGGCGCAGCTGGGCGCTGAGGGCACCCAGAGTGCGCAGCAGGGCCAGTTCGCGGGTGCGTTGGGCCACCAGGACTGCGAAGGTGTTCATGACCACCAGCCCGGTGACCACCAGGGCGATCAGCGCGAAGACCAGTAGAACGCCGGTGAGCTGATCCTGGCCTCCGGTGAAACCTGCCAGATCTTTGACGGTGCGTTCCTGAGCGGTCATGACCGACGTCTGGGGGACACCCGCGGACTTTAGTGCGGCCGCTACGGCCGAGGTGGCCTCTGCCGGGTCGGTTCCTTCATCAAGCCGTACCAGCAGGGATTCGTACTGCGGGTCCGAACCCATCAAGGTGCTGTAGCGCTGGGGGGAGACGGCAACCTGCAGATTCGACCCCATGAAAGGGCTGTTGCTGGAGGTCGTGATACCGCTGATCCGGGCCGTGAAGTCCACCGTGGAGCCGTCCGGGGAGGAACCGGACATCCCGACTTCGTCGCCGACCTTCAGGTGATAGCTCTCGGCATGCTGGCGGTCCACGGTGATTTCCTCGCGGTCTGCCGGAACGGCACCGGAGTCCAGCTCGGTGGTGCGCAACTGTTCGTCGGAGACAAAGGATTGCACGATGGCGCTATAGTCGCCCGAGCCGGTTTCGATCCTGGCTCCGGCGCTGCTTTGGGCCTCCGCGGCGGCGACCCCGGGGGCCTTGCGGACCGCGGTGAGTTGCTCGGGGCCGAGGCCCACGGCCTCGTCGGTCTCATCGGGGCTGATGCCGGCAACCAGATCGGCGTTCTGGTAGGCCTCACCGATGCTGCGTTCCAGCGAGGCGGTGGTCGAGGCATTGACCATGAGGGTGGCCGCGAGGAAGGCGGTGCCGATCATGACGGCCAGGGTGACGGCGATGAAACGCCGTGAGTACATTCGAATATTTGCCAGCGCGAGTGATAACACCTCAGGCCCCCAGTCCGGCCAGCGCCGAGGTGACTCGCTCCGGCGTCGGATCCGACAGATGGCCGACCAGTTCCCCGTCGCGCATCAGCACCACCTCATCCGCATAGCCGGCGGCTGCCGGGTCGTGGGTGACCATGATGATGGTCTGGCCCATTTCCCGGACCGACGAACGCATCAGGGAAAGCACCTCGGCACCGGTGCGTGAATCGAGGTTGCCGGTCGGCTCGTCACCGAAGACGACGGCGGGGCGGGTGAGCAGGGCGCGGGCCACCGCCACGCGCTGTTGCTGTCCACCGGAGAGTTCGTGCGGTTTATGGGAGAGGCGGTCTGTGATGCCCAGGGTGTCCACGACGGTGGCAAGCCAACCGGCGTCGTGCTTTTTCCCGGCGAGTTGGAGCGGCAGCAGGATGTTCTGTTCGGCGCTCAAGGTGGGAACCAGGTTGAAGGACTGGAAGACGAAACCGATCTTCTCGCGGCGCAACCGGGTCAGCTGGTCATCGTTCATCGAGGTGATGTCCTGGCCGGCGATCATGATGGAACCGCTGGTGGCGGAGTCGAGGCCGGCCAGGCAATGCATCAACGTGGACTTTCCCGACCCCGAAGGTCCCATGATGGCGGTGAAGCGTCCGGCCTCGAAGCCGATGTCCACGCCGGCCAAGGCGTGGACCGCTGTGCTGCCGCTGCCGTAGACCTTGGTGAGGCCGCGGGCGGAGACTGCCTGGGTGGTGGTTGAGGTGTGAGTAATCGTCATACTGAATAATTTATGCGGACCCTCCCTCCCGGCGGATCAACCCGGTGGAGGGTCTTCGCGGTCGCGCACGTCATACCGAGGTATGACGCAGGCGCGGGACAGCGACGGATTGGGGGTATCGGTGCCGGCACCTGGTGTGGCGATCACGGACCGTCCAGCGAAGGAACGGCAGAATAAGCCCATGACTGTGCGTTCCTCCACTGCCGCCGCCGTGCTGGCCCCCCTCATGACCTTGGCCTTGCTCACCGGCTGCAGCAAACCTGCCGAACCCCAGGCCTCCCCGACCCCTGCGGCTTCGTCCTCGACGCCGGCTCCCAGCCCCTCCGCCCCGGCAGTCAAAACCTCGGGGATGAAAAAAGACCTGGCAGGGTTCACCACCAAGCTCTACACCGGGAAATCGGTGCCCAGCAGTGGCCCGGCAACCCAGGCGCTGAAGCAGGTGAAGGCTCCGAAGCGGGCGGCCTCCGTCAAAGCTGCGACCGGAACCTGGAAGAAGGAACACTTCGCCGTGCTCACCAGTGGCAAGGACGTCACCCTGGTGGTGAAGAAGAAGGGCACCTGGACCGCAGTGGGCGGTTGGTGGCCCTCACTGGGGATCAAGGATGCGGCGCTGGGTGGGAAACGCCATGTGCTGCTCATGGGGTCGGACGCCCGGGAAAAGCAAGGCGAAAAGATCGACGAGGCACGGGCCGATGCCCTGCAGGTCGTCGGTGTTGACGGTCGGGGCGGCGGCGGGGTGATGGGCATCCCGCGGGACCTGTGGGTGCCCCAGGCCAACGGCAGGAACGCCAAGATCAATAGCGCCCTCTCCACCGGTGGGCCCACGGCACAGACGAAGACCGTTGAAAAAGCCACCGGACTGCCGATCCAGGGATACGTCCTGACCGGGTTCACCGGGTTCCAGAAGTTGATCGACGAGCTCGGCGGGATCACCATCAACGCGCCCATGAAGGTGCGGGCTGTGGAGAAGGGTAAACAGCAGGTCGACGGGTACGACGCTTTCTGGTTCACCCGCGAACGCAAGACCCTGCCCAACGGTGACTTCGACAGGACCTCCAACCAGGGGATCGCCCTGGCGGGAATTGGGGCCAAGGCGGTGGGCGAGGGCCCGGCAGGCCTGGCGAAGGTGCTCGATATCGCCGATCGGCATGTCTCCACCAACCTGAGCGCCGAACAGGCCCTGACCTTCGGTGCCTGGGCCTATCAGATCGACCTGAAGAAGATGGGTCATCAGGTGCCGACCGCCGACTATGGACGCAGCGCAGATGGCCAATCCATCCTGGAAGCCACCGGCGCAACCCGGAAGGTGTTTAAGGATTTTGCGGACGGAAACCTGCCGAAATAACAACAAATATCGCCCATCGTGTCCTTTTCGTTACAATAGGTGAGGCGTCGTTTGGCGTCTGACCTAACGAAGGAGGCGGATGCGCGCGACGGCCCCGGGCTCGAACCAGTGCTCCACCCTGCGCTGGGCCGCCCTCGTCGGCACCCTGATGCTGGTGGGCTCCCTCGGTATCCTGCCCGCTTCCGCCGCTGAAACATCCCCCGAAGTTGCCGCGGATTCGGTGAGCACCACCACCGAGACCGGCCCTGACTCGCCGTCCGTGACTCCGCCGGAACCCACCGATCCGCAGATCACGACGGATCCTAGTGAATCTTCACAGCAGACGGAAACACCAGAGCCATCGGAATCAACGGAACCGACGGAGCCGATCGACCCCACGACGGAGCCGCCCAGCACGGATCCCACGACCCCGCCGCCATCCTCGACGCAGCCCTCGGAGCCGGGCTCCTCCTCGGGATCCGGCGGGCCATCCTCGAGCTCCTCGGCGGAGCCCCCCGCCCCGGCGCCGTCGACCACGCCGTCGAAAACGTCGCCGGGGGTCATCCCGGCACCGCCGAAGCCCCCGCGGTATCCCTCGAAGCCCGGCAGTTCGACGCGCAGCCCGCGGCCCGGACAGTCCTCGACCCACACCCACGGCCCGCGTCCGGGAGCACAGTATGGTGCCCGCGACGCCCGGACTGGTTTTCTCCTTGATCCGGCCAGCGGCTATCCCATCCACCCGAAGACCGGGCTGCTCATCGAACCGGGCACCGGACGCATGCTGGTGCGTGGTTCGCTGGAGGCCAGTGACTTCGTCTACGACCAGGCGACCCAGAGCGTGAAGCTCTCCATCCAGCAGCAGGACGGCAGCTCGGCACCTGGGGAGCCGGACTCCTCGGCCGGTGCCGGCGACGGGGCAACGAACGCCGTGGGCGTCCTTCCGCCGTCGAACCCGGCACAGCAGGCGGAGGCTTCCACTGGGCGCCCCTCCGCAGTGATGGGACTGGTCATGTCGCCTTCGGCCCCGGCCATTGGTTTGGGCACCCTGCTGGCTTTGGGTGGGCTCTGGTACTTCTTCGTGTTCGTCCGCCAGCCCAAGCCGAAACCCCAGTACCGCCGCTAATGCCGGCAAAAAGCTACGGGGTGACGACCCCGGTGGCATAGGCGATGACCACTGCCTGGACCCGGTCACGGGCCTGCAGCTTGGACAGGATCCGCCCCACATGCGTCTTCACGGTCGCCTCGGAGAGGAAGAGTTCGGCGGCGATCTCCGGATTGGCTTTGCCCCAGGCGATGAGTTCGAAGACTTCGCGTTCACGTGCCGTCAGGGAAGCCACGGCCGCCTCATGCCCCGAGGTGGTGGCTGCCGGTTGGCGCAGCATCGGGGCGACGTGGTCCAGCAGGCGCCGGGTGGTCGACGGGGCGATCACCGCATCCCCGCGGTACACCGTGCGGATGGCCTCGAGGAGCTCTTCCGGAGGGGCGTCCTTGAGGAGGAATCCGCTGGCCCCGGCATGGATGGCAGCCAGCGCGTACTCGTCCAGATCGAAGGTGGTCAGCACGATGATGCGCGGTCCGGTACCCGGCCCAGGGGCCAGGAGTTTGGCGGTCGTCTCAATCCCGTCCATCTCGGGCATGCGCACATCCATGAGGACGACGTCGGCCCGGGCTAGTGCGGGGGAGGCGAGGGCCTGCCGGCCGTTGGCTGCTTCGGCGACCACCTCGAGGTCGGGCTGCGAGTTGATCAGCATACGGAATCCGCTGCGGACCAGGAGCTGGTCGTCGACCAGTGCGACGGCGATCGGGGTGCTGGGCTGGGTGTCCACTTAGTCCTCGGTGTAGGGGATGAAGATGCGGGCGGAGAATCCACCGGTGCTCCGTGGCCCGGTCTCAATGCGTCCATCGTAGAGGGCGACCCGCTCCGCCATGCCGATGAGTCCTTGACGGGCCCCGATGTTCTCCTCGGTGGCTGCTGCACCGCGCCCGTCGTCGGTGACTTCCACCTCGAGACCGGTGGAGGTCCATTCCAGGTGGACCTCGGAGGAAGCGGCCGGGCCGGCGTGTTTGATGGTGTTCGTCAGCGCTTCCTGGATGGCACGGTAGGCGGTCAATTCCGCGCCGGGTGGGAGCTCGCGTCGCGGGGACCCCGAGAGGGTGGAGGTCACTTCCAATCCGGCGGTCCGGGTTTCGTCCAAGAGCCAGTCAATATCGGCCAGCGTGGGCAACGGGCGGGTGGAGGCTTGCTCGTCGCCACGCAGGACACCGAGCAGCCGGCGCATCTCGCGCAATGATTTTCGGCCGGTTTCCGAAATGGTGCCCAGGGTTTCGCGCGCAACCTCGGGGTCGTGTTCGCTCGCGTAGCGGGCACCGTCGGCCTGGGTGATGATGACCGAGAGCGAATGGGCAACGATATCGTGCATTTCCCGGGCAATCCGGCCGCGTTCGTCGGAGGCGGCGAGATCGCGTTCCTGTTGGCGTTCGATTTCCAGCCGGCTGGCCCGGTCGGACAAGGCTTGCATGGCTAATCTGCGGGTACGGGCCAGGTCTCCGAAGGTCCAGGCCACGAGGACGATCAGGGCCAGACCCACGAGGCTCGGCAGCATGTGGAGGCCGATGGCCTGCCCGGTCGGATTTCCAAAGCGCAGTGTGGCCAGGACGGCCCCGAGCATGCCGGCGCCGAGTCCTGCGTAGGAGGCCCAACGTTTCCCATACTTCGCCAAGGAAAAGACCACGATGGGGACGGTCAGCTGAGAGGGAAGGAACGTCTGGAGGAGGATGACTTGGGCCAGGCATCCGAGCACGACGACGGCGCTGCTCAGCAGCAGATGGGAGCGCCGCCAGATCAGCGGCAGGACCTGCAGCGATCCGATGATGAACTCGAGGACGCGGTGCTGCCCGGAAAAACCACCCAAGAGGAAGGCCGACAGGGTGAGGAGCAGCCACAGCCCGATGGCTAGTGCCCCGTCGACTTTGCCCGGGTGGTTTCGGATCCAAACATCCAGGGTGCGGTGCGGGGTCATGGGCCTACTCTACTTTTGGTCGCCCCCGCCCCGCGTCATACCTCGGTATGGTCCCGGGGGCATTTGAGGGGACTGACCCCAGGATGTGGCTAGAAGGATTCGGCCGAAGTCCAAAGAACTAAACGTGATAAACGGCCGCAAATTTCACGTGGACCAAGCCCTCCTCTAGCATTGTTTAGTTGTCAAAGCGTTAAATCATGGGGGAAACTGCAGTGAAATTCAAGCGGCATAAAGCAAATGATCGGCAGGAGTCGATTGCGCGAGGATATATCAAGGGTGTCTTTACGCCGCTCGTTTCATATGCCGTCAGTGCCATTGCCGCCACTCTGGCAATTCTCGTCTCCTCCGGTCCAGGGCATCAGGGTATTTTCATCGGACTGTTGGCTTTCGCCCTGGCGGTCCATGTGCTCGGGCTCTGGAGAAAAGGCGGAAAACTCGGGTACCGCCCAGTCATTCGTATCCTCGCTGCTGCTGCTGTCGCCGCCAATCTATCCAGTGTTGGTTTGTCAGATAGTAGGCCGGAAGCACCATATCTAGCCGTACTGGGCTTTATTGGTATTGGGTTGCCCGTACTATTCGAGCCTTCGCTGAGGCGGGCCATCGCTCTCCGCCTGCCGTTTGTCGCGCATTTGCCGGGAGTCCCTACGACGAAACAGCCGATCACGATCGATCGTCAGCTGCTCACAGCTAGTTCAATCGTGATCATGGCCGGCGGCGTCCTGCATGGCGCTGGACAACAGCTCTGGTGGTGGATCGCAGCTGTTGGCGTACTGGATATATTCTATGTGCTGGTTTTTCTACAAGCCGTTGCTCAGTTTCGGCAGTCAACGCTCGTCAAAAGAAATCTGGGGGACGGGCTGCTGCGTCTCGCACCAGAATTTATGATCTACACCTCGCTAGCGGAACCGGCTGCACATCAGGTGAAGATGTGGCTTCCCTACCTGGAGCGAACCGGGCGGCCCTTTGTGCTCGTCGCTCGCACCGAGCGTACGGCTCGCGATCTTGCTGGGGTGACAACCCATCCTGTTCTCCTATGCCGCTCCATCGAAGAGCTCGAGGAGGTCATGGTGGAATCAATGCGAGCCGTCTTTTACGTGAATGCTTCGTCCGGTAATAGCACGATGGTTCGGTACAGGAATCTCACACATGTCTTTCTTGGACATGGTGATTCGGACAAACCAACTTCGTATAACCCATTGCATGCCATGTATGACAAGATCTTCGCCGCGGGACCAGCTGCGATCAGAAGGTACGCTGCGCACGACATCCATATTGAACCCTCGAAGTTTGTTGTCGTCGGTCGCCCCCAGCTGGAGACTGTTATTCGCAAGGTCCGATCAGACGACAGTGCGGGACCGCAGACGGTTCTTTTTGCCCCAACGTGGCGTGGACATGTCGAAGAGACGAGTTTGTCTTCGCTGGCCGCAGGATTCGAGATCGTTTCGGCTCTCTTGGACCGTGGATGCCGGGTGATCTTCAGGCCACACCCGTTCAGTTATCAGTTTCCCGAGGACAGGGAACATATCTCCAGGATTCATGAACGCCTGATATCGGACTCCAAAATCACCGGCCGGGAGCACGTTTACGGTGTTGCAGCCGAAACGTTGCGGTCGATTACCGACTGCATCAACGAGTCCGACGCCATGGTTTCGGATGTGTCCAGTGTGGTATCCGACTACCTATATTCCGAAAAACCGTTCGCGATGATGTCGATTGGGATTGGAGCCGACCGGTTCTCGGAGCTGTATCCGGTCGGTGCGGCCGCATACGTTGTGGATGAATCCCTGACCTCTCTTTCGGGGTCGCTTGATGCCATGCTCGGCAGTGATCCGCTCCAGTCGGATCGAAGGAGATTGAGAGCCGACTATTTGGGCGACTTTCCCCTTGAAAACTATGCTTCAAATTTCGTCGAAGCCGCACGGTCACTGATAAAGCCGGCGGGAATCGAAGCATCACCGGTCGCTGGTGCCGCGACGACGAAGGTCCACTCTGTGGGGGCTGGGCAGAGTTCCAAAGCAGGTGAACCAAAGAAGAGCCGTCCGACAATCCACGCGGCGAACCGACCTAGCAAGCATGACGCAGAAACGCTTCCTCCATCGGCCACCGTCGGAGCGCCTATCGGTGCATCCCCCACGCCGGATGGACCCCGGCTACGACCAGGAATCCCCTCGGCGATCACCTTCGAAGGCGCGGCCAGTGAGTCGGGGCAGTTGGTGGTCTCCACCGTGGCGGCCCCCAAGGAGAATCTAATAGTCCACCTAGCGGGAAGGATCTGGAAGAGAGACTCGGGGCGGACCGTTCTACCGGTCACTCTGAACGTAGCGGTCTTTACGTTTGCGATCCTTGGCGCTTCTCCCCTCTTCGTGGCGGCTCTTGGCGTGGCCGCATCTGCTACCTACCTATTTCAAAACAAGCAGGCAGCCGGGGATTCTATAGCCGTGAATCGACTGCTCAGGGCAGTCAATGGTGCTCGGTCGCTCGGAGTAGCGGCGCTGGGTATTGCGCTGATAGGCCGGTACGGCTGGACCTGGTGGCTTGCTGGTGCAGCAACCTTCCTTATCCTATCCATCGTGATGGAAACAAGCATCCATAAAGCCTGGCGCGTGAGTGGTCTCGAATGCAGGAACGTCCACGGGGTCGAGACCCGCGGCTATCAGCCGATTGCTCGGGGATACGCAACGCTCATTGCTAGCGTTGCGATCGCGCTGTGCTGGATGCTCGCCTACGTCGGCTCCCACCCAGCAGTGATTTTCGTGGTCTCTGCAGTTCCTTTCCTGTTCGCCGTGTTTATCTTCTGCAGCGGATTGGAAAGAGGGGTGCGTAGCGCAAAATTGGAGACGTCCTTGCCCGACGTCTTGGAATCCATCTCTCCGGAGTTCGTCGTCTACTTCGGGGCAAAAACCGGTATTGATTACCAGCTGGGTATGTGGCTGGAATACTTTGAAGAAATGAACAAGCCGTTCATTATCGTGACTCGAAATATCGTCATGATGCGTGAAATTTGGCCGCGCACCACGGCCCCGGTCATCTACCGGAAAACGCTCCGCAGCCTGGAAGATGTCATTACGCCGTCGTTGAAGGTCGCCTTTTACGTCAACAATGCCGGCAACAATTCCCATTTCATTGAACGGCGCGACCTTAAACATGTGTGGCTCAACCACGGGGATTCCGAGAAGCCAGCCTGCTATAACCCGGTACACAACATCTATGACTTCATTTTTTCAGCAGGCCAGGCTGGCGTGGACCGCTATGCCCGCCAAGGGGTAACGATCCCACCCGAGAAATTTAGGATCGTAGGGCGCCCCCAAGTCCGCGAGGTTCTGCGTCCAGGTTCCTACCAAAATGAGCAAGGTTCCAAGACCGTGCTGTATGCGCCGACGTGGAGGGGGCCGTATAAGGATACGGAAGTCTATTCGCTGCGTCATGGTGAAGAGATAGTCTCCGCCCTGCTGCAGCGTGGTTGCACCGTAATATTCCGGGCCCATGTTCTGAACTATCAATTTCCGGACGACGTAAAAAGGATTAATCGAATTAGTCGCCTTCTTCGTAAGAACGCAGCCAAGACAGGCAGAGCCCACAAATGGGGTCGGAAAGCAGAGACTCGCATGAGTATCGTTGACTGCTTCAACTCCTCTGATGCGATGATTTCTGATGTGTCGGCCGTGGTGTCGGATTACCTGCAGTCTGAAAAGCCCTTTGCCGTAGTCGCAATGAAAAAGTCTCCCACGGAGCTGGAAGTTGAATTGCCCGCATCAGCGGCTGGCTATCTTCTTAGAGAAGATCAGTCCAATCTTCAGATGGTTCTGGACGAACTATTAGGTGCCGACTCGAAATCCGTTCTGAGGACTGAAATGCGCAACTACTACCTTGGAGAGTTTGACCAAACTGAGTATTCGAACCAGTTTCGTATTGCGAGTGAGGACCTGATAAATAGCGTGGGTCCCAACATGGATTCAATTCGCTCTGTTGACTCGATTGCGGCCGACAGCGTGCTCTGAACTCGCTCAAAAGTGACCAAAGAGTTCAGGTGGACTAAAGATTGCTCGTATGACGAACCCGGAGGTTAGCTGGATCTCGATCGTGGGTCAGGTGTTGTAGCACTGGTCGTATGCCGAACAGTGGGACCGGTTCTGGTGTCGGCTCGCAGATATAACACGGCCTTCAGGGTCAGGCGTATTACTGCGCCAGAGAAGAAGATTGCAAGTGGCTTGAAAGACTGAACTCTGCCCAGGATCTCATGATGGGGTGAGGGATAAGACAAGTGTTGCGGGCTTCATAAACGTCGAGAGTGAGACAGAACAAATCCGTGCGCAGCCCTTTTCCCTAGTATCAAATAGCGAGACAGTTTGTCCGGGATGCGGACGCCGCAATAATCTGGATACATGAGCAACGCGATTGATGTGGCCGTCATCTCCGGTGACGGCATTGGCCCCGAGGTCATTGCCGAAGCCATCAAGGTCCTGAAGAAGGCAACCGAAGGCGGTGACCGTTCACTGCGGTTCACCGACTACAGCCTGGGCGCCCAGCATTGGTTGGAAACGGGCGAAACCCTCACCGATGAGACTCTTGAATCCATCCGCGCCCACGAAGTGATCCTTTTTGGAGCAGTCGGTGCGGCGCCGGGGGATACCCGCATTCCTTCGGGGCTGATCGAACGCGAACTGCTGCTCAAATTGCGCTTCAGCCTCGACCACTACATCAACCTGCGGCCGTCGCGCCTGTACCCGGGCGTCCCTAGCCCGCTGGCGCACCCCGGAGACATCGATTTCGTTGTTGTCCGTGAGGGAACCGAGGGCCCTTACGTCGGCAACGGTGGTGCACTGCGAGTCGGCACCGAACACGAGATCGCCACCGAGGTCTCCGTTAACACCGCTTATGGCGTCGAACGCGTCGTCCGCGAAGCCTTCCGCCGTGCCAGCGAACGTCAGCGCCGCCACGTCACTCTGGTCCATAAGCACAATGTCCTTGTTTACGCCGGGCATCTGTGGCGCAGGACCGTCGAGACCGTAGCCGCTGAGTATCCGGACGTCACTCACGACTACATGCACGTCGACGCGGCGACGATCTTCATGACCACGAATCCTTCACGTTTCGACGTCATCGTCACCGACAACCTGTTTGGTGACATTCTCACTGACCTCGCAGGGGCCGTGACCGGCGGAATCGGGCTGGCTGCCTCGGGGAACATCAACATGCTCGGTACCGGTCCTTCGATGTTCGAACCGGTCCACGGCTCGGCTCCGGATATCGCGGGACAGCAGATCGCCGACCCGACCGCGGCGATCCTCTCCGCGGCGCTCCTGCTGGAACATGTGGGCCTGACCGATGCTGCCCACAAGGTAGAAGCCGCCGTTGAAAAGGACCTCGACTCACGGGCGGAACTGACCGATCCGAGATCAACTGCGGAAGTCGGCGACGCGATCACGCTGGAGCTGTCATAAGCTGGTGCCGGAACAACGTCCCGTGTGAGGGGCGGCACGAAAACTTTGCAGAGGAAGTGCGTAGGCACCATGGAATTCTCACAACAGCTCTCCACCACCCCCAAGAGCGCCGAAGAACGCGCCAAGATTCTGGCAGATCCCGGATTTGGCGATTACTTCACCGACCACACCGCCGTCGTCGACTGGACCCAGGATGCCTCCGGCAAGGGGGTCTGGCACGATGCCCGGATCGAACCCTATGGGCCGATCATGATGGACCCGGCGGCATCGGTCCTGCACTATGGGCAAGAGATCTTTGAGGGGCTGAAGGCCTACCGTCACGCCGACGGAAGCGTCTGGACCTTCCGGCCGGAAGCCAACGCGGCGCGCTTCAACACCTCAGCCCGCCGGCTGGCCCTGCCAGAACTCCCGACCGATGTGTTCATTGATTCGCTGAAGCGCTTGGTATCGGTCGATGTTGATTGGGTGCCCTCAGGTGACGGCGAAGCCCTGTACCTGCGCCCGTTCATGATCGCCACGGAAGCCTTCTTGGGGGTGCGTCCCTCCCACGAGGTCTCCTACCGCGTCATCGCTTCACCGGCAGGAAACTACTTCGGCGGCGAATTGAAGCCGGTCTCCATCTGGCTGTCCACCCAGTACGCCCGGGCCGGTCACGGCGGCACGGGTGAGGCGAAATGTGGCGGGAACTACGCAGCTTCCTTGGCGGCCCAGCTCGAAGCAGAGGCCAACGATTGCAAGCAGGTCCTCTTCTTGGATCCCACGAATGACTTCGCAGTCGATGAACTGGGTGGCATGAATGTCTTCTTCGTCTTTACCGATGGCACGCTGGTCACCCCAGAACTGAACGGGAACATCCTGCACGGCGTGACCCGGTCCTCCGTGATGGAACTGGCCCGCGAGCGTGGCCTGACGGTCCAAGAGCGCAAGATTACTATCGACGAATGGCGTAGTGCGGCGGCTGACGGTTCCCTCGCCGAGGTCTTTGCTTGCGGCACCGCTGCGGTCATCACTCCCATCGGGGAACTGAAGACCACCGATGAATCGATCGTGACACCGGAAACCGGCAAGGACTCGGTGGCCATGGCCATCCGTGAACAATTGCTCGGCATCCAGACCGGAACCATCGAAGATACCCACGGGTGGCTCACCCGCCTCGTGTAGGCCTACCTGGTCCCTGGGCGAAGGCATCAAACTCGACATCCTCGCTGAGCATTGCTCCGCGAGGATGTCGGGTTTAGTGTCTGAGAGCATGAACCGAGAAAGCTGCCATTGGTCGTTGTGGATGACCGCACTCCTGCTGATGGTCCTCTCGGGTTGCGCAGCCGGAGCAGGCACGGAAGCCACCGGGGGCGCTTCAAAAACCTCAGGCTCGAATGCCGTGGTGGCATCGTCTGCCTCGGATCCAAGCTCGGATATACCGAACGACACCCGCTGCCCCTCCGGGACGCAAATCGTCCCTGAGACGCTGAAAGCCGGCTCCACCACGTCGCCAGCCGCCAGCTGGGGGAACGGTAGGACCGGCGTTCTGCTGTTGCACCAGAGCGATGGTGACGGCATGTGCGGGTGGCTTGCCCACTCGCAGGCTTTCAATGATCTCGCCCATGATGCTCGATTCCTGACCTTTGATCTCTGTGGGTATGGGCAGGCACAGTGCGCCGGGACCGAGACCAACCAGCGCCAGCAAATCACGGCGGGTATCGATCGACTGCAAGACAGCGGTGCTCGGGTGATTGTCATCGTCGGAGCTTCCCTAGGCGGATACCTGGCCGTGCACTTCGGGCCAGCTGCCGGTGCTGATTCGATCATCAGCTTGTCGGGCTACGGTATGGCCGGTGCGGATTCCTTCCAGCACGACTTGAAACGAACGAATCAGCCGGTTCTGCTCACCACATCGCATGCCGACGGCGAGACCCGCTATCAGGATCTGCAGGACGTCGCTAAAGCAACCGGGAAGGACTTCGCGGGCTTTGACGCCGGTCACGGCTACACCATGTTGCCTGAAGCGAAAGCAACTGTGGAGGAATGGATACGGGACGCAGCAGCGCAATCTTCCCCAACAGCGGGATAGACCTCATAGACTGGGGGCCATGCGCATTCTCGTTACCGGCGGAGCCGGATACATTGGATCCCACACCGTTCTGCTGCTCCTAGAAGAAGGCCACGACGTCCACGTCCTGGACAACCTGTCGAATTCATCTCGCGAGGCCCTCCGACGCGTTGCCGAACTGGCCGGAGGAGAGGCTACCTTGCACGTGGCCGACTTATTGGAGCCTGCAGCTCTGGATCGGGTCTTTACCGAAGCGGCGCCCGAGGCGGTCATCCACTTTGCCGGGTTGAAGGCCGTCGGTGAGTCAGCCCAGAAACCGCTCTGGTATTACCGCAACAACGTCGTGGGGACTCTCAATCTGCTCGAGGCGATGGAAGCTCACGACGTACGGACCATCGTTTTCAGCTCATCTGCCACGGTCTACGGCGAAGCCGGAGGAATAGTTGAATACACGGAGGACCTTCCCCTGGACGCCATGAATCCTTATGGGCGAACAAAGATGCATATTGAACAAATCCTCAAGGATTTGGCTGCTGCGGATGGACGCTGGAAGATCGCCAATTTGCGGTATTTCAACCCTGTCGGTGCCCATGAATCCGGACGCATCGGCGAGGACCCTCAGGGACTGCCCAATAACTTGATGCCCTTCGTCGCGCAGGTCGCCGTCGGGCGCCGAGAAAAAGTGAGTGTCTTTGGAAATGACTATGACACGGCTGACGGTACCGGTGTTCGTGACTACATCCACGTCGTTGACCTTGCGGCCGGGCACCTCAAGGCAATGGAATACCTCGTCGAGCACGGCGGCCTACATTCTTGGAATTTAGGTAGCGGCGTAGGGACTTCCGTCTTGGACGTGATCCAGGCTTTCTCACGTGTCTCGGGGGAAGAAGTCCCTTACGAAGTCACTGCCCGCCGACCTGGGGACTTGCCAGCGTACTGGGCAGATCCAACCTTGGCTCGCGAAGAGCTCGGGTGGAAGTCAGAACGTGGGCTCGAGGACATGGTGGCCGATGTCTGGCGCTGGCAGTCAGCCAACCCAGAAGGCTATCGAGAACAGGGGTTGGAGGACAAGAGCGTGGCAGCTGACTGTTTGAATTCCCCAGCAGACGACGTGCCCGAAGATCGTCCTCTTCCAGCGGGGGCAGATCGCACGGAACCCGGAACCTCTACTAGGCTGTAGTCCATGCGTATTGCTCGGTTTGTACTAGACGATGACCCCATGTACGGCGTAGTCGACGGCGAAGACGTCATCGTCATTGCCGGTGACCCCTTCTTCCAAGGCATCAAGCCCACCGGTACCCGCCACCGGCTCGATGATGTACGTCTGCTTGCCCCGATCATCCCGCGATCAAAGGTCGTCTGCTTCGGTCGCACCTATGCCGAACATGCCCGGGAGATGGGCAACGAGGTTCCTGTCACACCGTTGATGTTCCTCAAGCCGAACACGTCGGTGGCCGGCCCCGGTGACCCGGTAACCCTTCCTGCCTTCTCTGAAGAAGTGTCCTATGAGGCCGAACTAGCCGTCGTCATCGGGCGCATCTGCAAAGATGTCCCGGCAGATAAAGCCGGCGATGTCATCTTCGGGTACACCTGTGCCAACGACCTGACGGCCAGGGACGTGCAGAGGACCGACAACCAGTGGGCCCGTGCCAAGGGATGGGATGGCTCCTGCCCCCTCGGGCCATGGATCGAAACAGATTTGGACGTCGAGGATGTGCGGATCCAGGGACGCTTGGACGGCGAAACCGTTCAAGATGGCGATACCACCTTGATGGTCTGGAGCGTTCCGGACCTGGTCGCGTATGCCTCGCAGGCGTTCACGCTCCTGCCCGGCGACATCCTGCTCACCGGGACGCCTGCCGGAGTCGGCCTGCTCCGCGAAGGACAGCGTTTCGATGTCGAGATCGAGGGAATCGGTACGCTCACCAATACCTTCCGTCGCTAAGGGACGCCAAAGGTGTACGGAAAACGTCGTGTAGGGCGGGCCATTCGCCTATCGATGATGGAGACTCAACGCAGTCGAGCGGCTCGCCCTGCTTGGCAGAAGCGTCGCACGGCCCTCTGGGGAGCCGCGTGGGCTTTGGCCGTCTGCTCACGGATCTCTCATCGGGCGGGTTGGCCCGTCCCGGTGACCACCACGTTATTGGGCATCGCCATCGCCTTGGCCGTGACACTACTGATCCGCCGTATCGCCTCGGCGGTACGTAATCACCGCCAGTCCAAAGAACGATGACGCGGGCCGACTTCCCTTAGCCGTATTAGGATGGGATTCATCATGATTGAGCCATCCCAGATTCCGGTCGTCACTGACGAGACCCCTGTCCGCGTCCGCTTTTGCCCGTCCCCGACTGGGACGCCACATGTCGGACTCATCCGCACCGCACTGTTCAACTGGGCGTATGCCCGGCACACCGGTGGAAAAATGGTGTTTCGGATCGAAGACACCGACGCCAAGCGAGATTCCGAGGAAAGTTACGAGCAATTGCTCGATGCTCTCAATTGGCTCGGCATCACCTGGGATGAAGGTGTCGACGTGGGCGGTCCGCACGAGCCCTACCGACAGTCGCAGCGCGCAGACATCTATCAGGAAGCTATTTCCAAGCTGCGGAATGCTGGCCATCTCTATGAATCGTTCTCCACGCCTGAGGAAGTTGAGGCCCGTCACCGCGCGGCGGGGGAGGACCCGAAGCTCGGCTATGACAATTTCGACCGCACACTCAGTGACGAGCAGATTGCTGCTTTCCGTGCCGAGGGGCGCGAGCCGGTTCTGCGGTTGCGCATGCCCGAAGATGATCTGACGTTTACCGATCTGGTCCGCGGCGAAATCACCTTCAAAGCCGGTATGGTCCCCGACTATGCCGTCGTCCGTGCGAACGGAAAGCCGCTCTACACGTTGGTGAACCCTGTCGACGATGCTCTGATGGGGATCACCCATGTTCTGCGTGGCGAGGACATCCTCTCTTCGACGCCACGGCAGATCGCCCTGTACCGGGCGATGATTGACGTGGGAATCGCCCAACATATGCCCCTCTTCGGGCACTTGCCCTATGTCATGGGTGCCGGCAAAAAGAAGCTGTCAAAGCGTGACCCTGAGTCCAGTCTGTTCCTCCACCGCGACAGAGGTTTCATTCCTGAAGGTTTGGTGAACTACCTGGCGTTACTCGGATGGAGTTTGTCGGCAGACGAAGACATCTTCACGCGCGAGCAACTGGTCGAGGCCTTCGACATCCACGACGTCCTCGGCAACCCAGCCAGATTTGACGTCAAAAAGGCTGAAGCCATTAACGGCACCCATGTGCGCATGCTCGAAGCGCAAGATTTCCGCGACCGGCTCGTGCCGTATCTCCAGACTGCCGGGCTCACGGGGGAGACGCTGACAGCAAAGGAAGGACACACCCTTGATCAGGCCGCTCCTCTGGTCCAGGAACGCATTACCTTGCTTGGTGAAGCACCGGAAATGCTTGAATTCCTCTTCCGTGGCGATGACGAGATCGTGATCCAGCCGGAAGCGCTCAAGGGCATGCCCGGAAACGCCGACGAGGTCCTCGACGCCGCGCTAGCGGAACTGACAGAACTGGCTGTTTGGGATGCAGAGTCGATCCAGGCAGTGCTTCGGTCCGCGCTGATCGAGAACATGGGCATCAAGCCGCGACTGGCCTTTGGGCCTCTGCGCACCGCCATGTCAGGCAAGCGCGTCTCGCCGCCGTTATTCGAATCCATGGTCATCCTCGGGAAGGAATCGTCCCTGAAGCGACTGCAAAACTTCAAGGCCACGCTGGCCTGATGCTCCACGGCTGGGGAGGGCCAGCCGATTTTGGTTTTGTCGGATTCCTCGGGTAAAGTTATTTCTCGTGCCGAGGCATACGGAACATCTCGAAAGAGAGGTCAACCGAGTCCGGCAAACCATTGGGATATGGTGTAATTGGCAACACATCGGTTTCTGGTACCGACATTCTAGGTTCGAGTCCTGGTATCCCAGCGCTACAGCCGGGGCAGATTCTGCGCCGGCTGGCATTGTCCGATGAACAAACAGGACAAGCTATGGCCCCATCGTATAGCGGCCTAGTACGCCGCCCTCTCACGGCGGTAACGCGGGTTCGAATCCCGCTGGGGTCACGTTCACCAGAACAGGGCGGCATCAGCCCTCAACGATGCGAGCTATGCGGCCCCATCGTATAGCGGCCTAGTACGCCGCCCTCTCACGGCGGTAACGCGGGTTCGAATCCCGCTGGGGTCACCTGTGGAACTTCGCGGTACATCGTCATGGTGTGCCGCGAATTTTCGTTTGAAACCCTGGCGCCGATTTCTGCTGTGTTCCGTCTGCGCCGCTTCCCCTGTTCTTCCCCTTGGTTTGGCATGATGTAGTAGTGACTTCCCTCGACAGCGACGGCCAAACGGGACCACCGGCCCTCGGACTCCTCCAAGAGTGCCGGTCTGCCCTTGAGGTGGTGTCCTTGCCACTTGACCTCCCAGGGGCCGACAGCGTGCGCAGCAGCGTGCACGATGCCGCCGTCCAACTCAATGACTACATCCTGCCTCGGTACCGCAGCCTCGACGCTCCACTTCTGGCGGTGGTTGGTGGGTCAACAGGGGCCGGCAAATCCACGCTGGTCAACGCGTTGGTCGGCCATCCGGTGACGCGGGCCGGAGCCATCCGTCCGACGACACGTCAGCCCATCCTGGTTCATCATCCGGATGAGAGGGAGTGGTTCGACGGTGACCGGATTCTGCCCGGGCTACCCCGGATCACTGGGACCGTCGAGCCTAGTGGGCAGATTCAGGGGGCTGCGACCGCGACGGTGGCGGGCAAAGGTGAAAGCGTCGGCCCCGTGGGCGGGCCATCGCTGCTTCTCCTCGGGCACAACAACATCCCGCAGGGCATTGCCTTGCTGGACGCACCTGACATCGATTCGGTGTCGGACGCCAACCGGCAATTGGCCGGACAACTACTCGCGGCAGCCGACCTGTGGATTTTCGTGACCACTGCCAATAGGTACGCCGACGCCGTGCCGTGGCGGCTCCTGGCAGATGCAGCATCCCGCGACATCACCCTCTCCATTGTGCTGGACCGTGTCCCGTCGGGGGTGGAAGACGAGGTTGCTGCAGACCTGCGCGCCATGCTCGACCGACAGGGATTGGACACCGCTGGGCTCTTCGTCGTCCAGGAATCCGAGCTCGACGGGGACGGCATGCTCGCTGCGGAGGCCGTGGCACCCCTCCGCGAGTGGTTGGCCGGTATCGCCGCAGACAGCGCCGGCCGGGCAGCCATCGCCCGCAAGACGCTGACCGGGGTGGTCGCGACCCTTGGCCGCCGCACCGCGGCAATTGCCGTTTCACAACAAGAACAACACGACTCCAGCCGCCAGCTGGCCGGTCACGTCACCGAATCCTATGCGGCCGCCGCAGAACGCATCGGTCATGCCACCAGCGAAGGGACGCTGCTGCGCGGCGAAGTTCTGGCCCGGTGGCAAGATTTCGTAGGGACCGGAGAGTTCTTCCGCTCGCTGGAATCGGGCATCGGCAAGGTACGTGACCGCATTGGAGCTTTCTTCACGGGCAAGCCTCAGCCGGTCAGCACCGTCGAGGAAGCCATCGAATCCGGGCTGCATGCCGTCATCGTGGACGAAGCGGCCAAGGCAGCCGAGCAATCAGAGGCTTTCTGGCGATCCGACCCCGCCGCCCGATCGCTCATCGGTACCGTCGACTACGGGTCGACCTCCGAAGGCTTCAGCGATCGTGTCGCCGCGGAAATCCGAGACTGGCAAAACGAGTTACTGGCCCTGATACGTTCAGAAGGGTCCGGAAAGCGTTTTACCGCCCGGATGGTTTCCTTCGGCGTCAACGGTGTCGCCGTGGCATTGATGGTCGTGGTCTTCGCTTCCACCGCCGGTCTGACAGGACTCGAGGTGGGTATTGCTGGAGGCACCGCCGTCGTCGGTCAGAAACTACTGGAATCCATTTTCGGGGAAGACGCCGTCCGGCGACTAGCGAAAACGGCACGTGAAGGACTCGAGCGGCGGGTCAAAGGACTGCTCGCCGAGGAAAGCTCACGATTCCTGACCTTGCTGGAAGACACTCCAACGACGGAGGAGATCGCTCGGTTGAAGGACTTGTCCATGCGGCTGGATCAGCTGGCGCAGACCACTCCGGAGGCGACGTCATGAGCCGCCGGGGGAAGGACACAGCCACCACGCCGTTGATCGAACGACTCGAAGCGCTCCAGACTGCCACCGAGCTTGGCACGGGCAGGGTCCCCGCGGCGGATATAGAGCGGGCGGGGATCGTTCTCGACCAGGCTTCCACCCGCAGGTCGTTGTCAGCCGAACACACCGTCGTTGGATTCTTCGGGGCCACCGGCAGCGGAAAATCCTCGCTCTTCAACGCAGTGACTGGTAGGGAACTGGCTCGAACTGCTGCCACGCGTCCGACGACCAGCGTGCCTCTGGCCGGGGTATGGCACGCAGCGGGCAGTGATGATCTTCTGGACTGGTTGCAGGTTCCAGAGCGCCACCAACTTGATGAACCGCTGGGAACGAGTAAGAGTGGCCTGATGCGACGCCGAGGCGGGGTAGCCAGCGGATTGATCCTCGTGGACCTTCCGGACTTTGATTCCACGACGGCAACACATCGCGAAACCGCCGAGCGACTTGCCGGGCAGATAGATGTCCTCGTGTGGGTGCTCGATCCACAGAAATACGCCGATGCCGCGGTCCATCACGAATTCATCCGCCCGCTGGCCGCCTATGCTGGTATCACGCTCGTGGTCTTGAATCAGATTGATCTCCTGGATTCTTCGGATCGTGCAGCAGTGATCGAGTCCCTGCACGGCATCCTCGAGGCCGATGGGCTCCGCCGTCCGCGAGTCCATGCCGTCTCGGCGAAGACCGGTGAAGGCATCGACGGGCTACGCGAAGCCATCGCCGACGTCGTCGTCGCACGATCAGCGGCAACGGACCGGCTGCTTCAAGACGTCGCCGCTGCCGCGGACGGCCTCATCGGAGAATCACCTTCAACAACGGATCCCAAAGCAGGGTGGCGCGGAGACCCGGCGATGGCTATCGGGAGGGGGCTGAGCGAGCCCGGCAGTGCCGAGCAGCGACGTCTGGCTGATCATTTGGCAGAAGCTGCTGGAGTGGACACCGTGGTTGCCGCCGCGCGGACCTCCTACCGTCTCCAGGCTCGCGCCCGGACCGGATGGCCGGTGACCCGCTGGTTGTCCCGGCTTCGCCCCGACCCCTTGCGCCGTCTGAATCTGCGCAGTCGAGACGTCAATCCTGCAGTGAACAGGACGTCATTCCCGTCCCCCGGTGCTGCCCAACGTGCCCAGGCGGATTCCGCCGTACGCGCCTTCGCCGACGGGGCGAGCCAGGGCGCTCCCGAAGCCTGGCGGGGATCGATCCGGCGTGCCGCCCGTGCCAGTTCGGAGGAGCTGCCGGATGCGCTGGATCAGGCGATCGCTTCTACGGACATTTCGGCAGGACGGGGGTCCTGGTGGTGGCCGGTTGTTTCCGTGGTGCAGTGGTCGGCGTTGGCCGTGGCCCTGGCCGGGGCCGGATGGCTGGCCGTGTTGGCGGTCATGGGATATCTGCAGTTCGACGCTCCGCCAGCCCCCCGGGTTGAAGGCCTTCCCGTCCCGACCTTGATGCTGGCCGGGGGAGTGCTGCTGGGTATTGTCCTCGGGTTCGCGACCGGCCTCCTGGCTCGGGCCGCTGCCTCCGGGAGGGCACGCGCAGCGGGTAAGAGGCTCAAGGCCTCCATCGCCCACGTGGCACAGAACGCAATTGTGGAACCAGTGAGCGAGGAAGTCAGGCGTTTCAACTCCTTCAGCTCCGCCGTTCGGAGGGCCCGTGGCTGAAACATCGGATCAGGAACAGACGGTGGCCGGACTCGGTGAAGCCGGTGTCCTTAAACGGATCCTGCCACGTCTGCGCGGAGCCAGCATGCTGCTGGGGCCAGGGGACGACGCCGCCATTATCGACGCTCCGGGAGGACGCTTCGTCGTTACCATCGATACCCTCGTCCAGGATCGAGACTTCCGTCTCAACTGGCGCAACGGGTACCAGAGCAGCGGATATGACGTCGGATGGAAATCTGCGGCGCAGAACCTGTCAGACGTCAACGCCATGGGGGCTGTAGCGACGGCCGCAGTCATCTCCCTGACGCTTCCTCCGGAGACACCCGTGGCGTGGGTCGAGGGAATCGCCGACGGTTTCTCGGCAGCGGTCAGGGAACTCGGCGCCGACCAATGCGCACTAGCTGGAGGCGACCTGAGTTCGGGGAGTGAACTGTCGATCACGGCCGCCTTGACCGGCTCGATTCCCGGCCCTGCGCTGCTGCGGAGCGGGGCCCGTCCTGGAGACATCCTGGCAGTCTCCGGAGTTCTGGGCGCCGCTGCCGCCGGGCTGGCCCTTTTGGAGTCCGAGCATGACTTCACCGCTCTCGATCCGTCGTGCGCAACTCTGGTTGAACGACAGCTCCGGCCACGCCCTCCCTTATCCGCGGGACCCCGGGCGGCAGCGGCTGGAGCAACCGCGGCGATGGATATCTCCGACGGGTTGGCCCGTGATGCCGGACGACTGGCCGAAGCCAGCGGGGTGTCCATTGACTTGGAATCCACCTCACTACGGGCCATCATCGGATCCATGGAACGCGAAGGCATAGATCTCGGGGCCGCCGCGGAACTCATGGAACAGGAACCCTTGAATTGGGTTCTCTCCGGGGGAGAGGACCACGGGTTGCTGGCAACGTTTCCCCCAGATGCAGCACTGCCTTCGGGATTCATGCGCGTGGGCCGGGTGGGCCGCGCAAGTGGTGACCAGGACGTACGGCAATGCATCTCGCTGGATGGCGCGCCGTATCCTTCCGGGTCCGCGGGGGAGTCCTCCCCCGGATTCGACCATTTCAGTGGATAGGAGGAGGCGAGCTGATTTAGGCGGTCGGCTTCTTCAGCGCCTCGCTGAGCTGGGCTGCCATCCGGCACACGATTTCCGAATGAGCCTTGCCCGGTTGACGGCCGAGACGTTCGATAGGACCGGAGATCGACACGGCGGCGATGACCCGGCCCGAGGGGCCGCGGACCGGTGCCGAGACGGAAGCCACGCCTTGTTCGCGTTCGCCCAGGGACTGGGCCCATCCTCGCCGCCGCACACCCGCGAGAATGGTGGGGGAGAACCGCGCTTGGTTAAGCCCATGCAGCAGCCTCTCGTGGTCTTCCCACGCCAGCAGGACTTGGGCCGCCGAACCGGCCTTCATGGACAGTTGGGTGCCCACGGGAATGGTGTCGCGCAACCCGACGGGACGTTCGGCTGAGGCAACACAGACCCGGTTTTCACCCTGACGGCGGAATACCTGTGAACTTTCACCGGTGGCATCGCGGAGCTGGACCAGGAGTGGGCCGGCAGCGGCGATGAGACGGTCCTCGCCAGCGGCGGATGCCAGTTCCACCAAGCGGCTGCCGAGCATGAACCGGCCGTGGATGTCCTTGCCCGCCAGCCGATGGTGGACCAACGCCTGGGCCAACCTGTGGACGGTGGGGCGTGAGAGCCCGGTGGCCGCAACCAATTGAGCCAAACTGATGGGTCCAGCCTCGAGTGAATCGAGAACCAGAGCTGCCTTGTCGATGACGCCGACCCCGCTAGAAGTGTCCATCTATTGATACTAGCGTCTCACCATTTGAGATGCACGCTATTCTGCTAGCGCGTGGAGTGCCGCTGGTGGTGTCCTAGATCTAAGGGAAGAATCCAGGAGGAACCCAATGTCTGAACAGGAACGGTCCACGGCCACCACCACGCCGAAGACGCTGGCCGAAAAGGTCTGGAACGCACATGTGGTCCAAGAAGGTGGCGGAGAAGGCTCGGCACGCCGTCCGGACCTCATCTACATTGATCTGCACCTGATTCACGAAGTGACGTCGCCGCAGGCTTTCGAAGGGCTGCGGCTGGCCGGTCGGCCGTTGCGCCGGCCTGATCTGACCATTGCCACCGAGGACCACAACACTCCGACGCTGGAGATCCATAAGCCGATTGCCGATCCGACCTCCAGGACCCAGATCGAGACGTTGCGGTCGAACTGCGCCGAGTACGGCGTGCGACTGCATTCGCTCGGGGATCAGGAGCAAGGGATCGTCCATGTCGTTGGACCGCAGCTGGGCCTGACCCAGCCCGGCGTCACCGTGGTGTGCGGGGACTCCCACACCTCCACCCACGGAGCCTTCGGCGCGTTGGCCTTCGGCATCGGTACTTCCGAAGTCGAACACGTGATGGCCACCCAGACCCTGTCGCTGAAACCCTTCAAGACGATGGCCATCAACGTCGAGGGAACCCTGCGCACCGGGGTGACCTCCAAGGACATCATTTTGGCCGTCATCGCCAAGATCGGGACCGGCGGGGGCCAAGGGTACGTGTTGGAATACCGTGGCTCGGCCATCCGTGCGCTGTCCATGGAAGCCCGCATGACAATCTGCAACATGTCGATTGAAGCCGGCGCCCGCGCTGGCATGGTCGCCCCCGACCAGATCACCTTCGACTACCTCGAAGGCCGCCCGCACGCCCCACAGGGCGACGACTGGGACGCCGCGGTCGACTACTGGCGAACGCTGCGCACCGACGATGACGCCCGGTTCGACGCCGAGGTCAACGTCAACGCCGATGACCTCGAACCCTTCGTCACCTGGGGAACCAACCCCGGCCAAGGCGTTTCCCTCTCCGAATCGGTCCCGGCTCCCGAAGACTTCGAGGACGAGAACGCCCGCGCCGCCTGCGAACGGGCCCTGACCTACATGGACCTGGCGGCCGGCACACCGATGAAAGACATCCGGGTCGACACCGTGTTCCTGGGATCCTGCACCAACTCCCGCATGGAAGACCTGCGCTCGGCAGCCAACATCATCAGCGGCAGGGAAAAGGATCCCGACATCCGCATGATCGTCGTCCCTGGCTCTGCACGCGTCCGCCTCGAAGCCGAAGCCGAAGGACTGGATCAGATTTTCAAGGAGTTTGGAGCCGAATGGCGCTTTGCCGGCTGTTCTATGTGCTTGGGGATGAACCCCGACCAGTTGGCCGAAGGCGAACGATGTGCCTCGACGTCCAACCGCAATTTCGAAGGCCGTCAGGGCAAAGGCGGGCGCACCCACCTGGTCTCACCGCTCGTAGCAGCAGCCACCGCCATCCGGGGAACCCTGAGTTCTCCCTCGGACCTGGAACCAGCCGACGGCGCAGCCGCCTCAGCAGCCTAAGGAAGTAGATATGGAAAAGATCACCACACATACGGGCATCGGCGTTCCGCTGCGGCAGTCTGATATTGACACCGACCAGATCATCCCCGCCGTCTATCTCAAGCGGATCACCCGCACGGGCTTCGACGATGCACTCTTCGCTCGCTGGCGCAAGGATCCTGAGTTCGTGCTGAACCAAGCCCCCTTCTCTCATGGTTCGGTCCTGGTGGCTGGTCCGGACTTCGGTACCGGTTCCTCACGCGAGCACGCCGTCTGGGCGCTGAAAGACTACGGATTTCGTGCCGTCCTCTCATCGCGGTTCGGCGACATCTTCCGCGGCAACTCAGGTAAGCAGGGCCTCGTCGCTGCGCAAGTCGACCAAGGCGATATAGAGCTCATCTGGAAGGAGCTCGACAACCACCCGGGGTCCCAGGTCACCGTTGACCTGGAATCACGGACGGTCAGCTGCGGATCGATTGTCGCGCCGTTTGATATCGATGACTACACCCGCTGGCGGCTCATGGAGGGCCTGGATGATATCGGGCTGACCCTGCAGCAGGAACCGGGGATCACCTCTTATGAGCAGACCCGGCCCAGCTGGAAGCCGAAAACGCTGCCAGCAAAGTATTCCTGAGCGTAGACCGGCATCGCTTCAGCCGACAGCGAATCGCGCACGCCGAACCGCCGCGCGTTCAAGGGTCGTCAGGGGTGGTGGCTGTATGCTTGCCGAGAACCTTCGGAGAACTCGAAGAACCATACAAGTGTGAGGTTTTGATACATGGGCAAGGTCCTGACTATCCACGGCGGTGTCCCGCTACAGGGGAGAGTAAAGGTCAGGGGGGCCAAGAATCTAGTTCCGAAGGCAATGGTGGCCTCTCTTTTGGGGAACACCCCCTCGGTACTGCGCAACGTCCCTGAGATCAAGGACGTCGACGTCGTCACGAGTCTGTTGCAGATCCACGGTGTCACGGTTGAGAAGGACCCTAAATCCGGTGATCTCACCCTCGATCCTCAGGGTGCCAAAACGGCCCCATCCAATGAGATTGACGCCCATGCCGGGGACTCGCGCATTCCCATCCTCTTTTGCGGCCCGTTGATCCACAGCATCGGGGAAGCCTTCATTCCCGACCTTGGAGGCTGCCGGATCGGTGACCGGCCGATCGACTTCCATCTGGAAGTCCTCCGCAATTTCGGTGCCGTGGTCGATAAACGCGCCAATGGCATTTCAATCAGCGCCCCCCACGGACTCAAGGGCGCCAAAGTGGATCTGCCCTACCCGAGCGTCGGCGCCACCGAGCAGGTCTTGCTGACAGCTGTCCGGGCCGAAGGTATAACCGAACTCACCGGCGCAGCGGTGGAACCTGAAATCATGGACCTGATCGCGCTCTTGCAGAAGATGGGCGCCATCATCACCGTCCAGACCGACCGGGTCATCCGCATCGAGGGAGTCAACGAGCTCCATGGCTACAACCACCGCGCCATCCCTGACCGCAACGAGAGTGCCTCTTGGGCCTCGGCCGCACTGGCGACGCGCGGAGACATTTACGTCGAGGGGGCAGACCAACAGGACCTGACGTCCTTCTTGAACACCTACCGCAAGATCGGTGGTGACTTTGAGGTCCATGACGACGGCATCCGTTTCTTCCACCCCGGGGGGGAATTGAAGCCGCTGGTTCTTGAAACCGACGTCCACCCCGGGTTCATGACCGACTGGCAGCAGCCCTTGGTCGTTGCCCTGTCGCAGGCACATGGCGTGTCGATCGTCCACGAGACCGTCTATGAAAACCGGTTTGGATTCACCGAAGCCCTCGTGCGCATGGGAGCAACGATCCAATTGCACCGCGAATGCCTCGGTGCGGTTCCTTGCCGGTTCGGACAGCGAAACTTCAAGCACTCGGCGGTCATCACCGGTCCGTCGCAGCTGGTGGGCCGCGATATCGACATCCCCGACCTCCGGGGCGGATTCTCACACCTCATTGCAGCCTTGGCCGCCGACGGCACCAGCCATGTGACCGGGATCGAGCTGATTAGCCGTGGCTACGAGCGTTTCCTGGAAAAGGTCCAGGGCCTCGGAGCACGCGTCGAAATCAGCGAAATCCTCTAGGGCCCGGATGAAGGAAGAACGGGGACAGCGACTGGTCTTCGGGATCCTGGCCGGAATTGCCAGGCCCCTGATGAACGTGCTGATGGCCAAGACGTGGATCGGTTTCGATAACCTGCCAGTAGCGGGCTTTATCGCTTGCCCGAACCACATCACGGAGATCGACCCGGTAGTGGTGGGCCATGCCTTCTACAACCAAGGTCGCCTGCCGCGTTATCTGACGAAAGAGTCGCTCTTCAAGGTTCCGCTTCTGGGTGCTGCCCTGCGGGCCTCCCATCAGGTGCCGGTGTCCCGGGCGACTGCGGGTGCCAGCGGATCATTAGCCATTGCGAAGGAAGTACTCGATGCTGGGGACGTGATCATCATCTATCCCGAAGGGTCCCTGACTCGGGATCCCGAGGAATGGCCCATGCGTGGACGCACGGGTGCGGCCCGGCTGGCGTTGCAGACCGGGGCGCCGGTGGTACCGGTCGCACATTGGGGCGCGCAAAAGGTCCTGCCCCGTTACGGCAAGACGTTGAGCATCTTCCCAAGAAAGCGCGTGTATGTCAGAGCCGGCCAGCCCGTGGACCTCGACGATCTACGAGACCGACCGATGACTCGCACGGTTTTGGACCAGGCGACACAGCGCATTATTGCCGCCCTATCGGCGGAGGTGGGCGAGCTCCGTGGCGAGCAGCCACCAGAGAAACCATGGGACCCGGTTGCGCATGGGCAGACGGCGACCGGACGAATGAACACCGAAGACAAAAACCGCAACGAAGACGACCGACCAGGAGGGGCAGCATGAGGCCAGCACCGCAGAAGATTGCCGTCCTCGGAGCCGGAAGTTGGGGAACAACCTTTGCCAAGGTCCTGGCAGACTCCTGCGCCGACGACGGAACCACGGTCCAGTTATGGGCCCGCCGTGCTGAGGTTGCCGAGGAAATCACCTCGAGGCATACGAACTCGACGTACCTGAAGGAAACCGTCCTTCCGTCCAATATCACTGCCTCTGCGGATGCCGGTGCCGTCCTAGCCGGTGCCGACATGGTGGTGCTGGCGGTGCCAGCCCAACAGCTGCGCGAACAGCTACGAAAAGTCGTAGGCCTCATCCCTGCCGGTGCGGTCATCGTGTCCTTGATGAAGGGCCTCGAACGGGGGACCGACTCACGGATGACGGAAGTCATCGCGGAAGAAATCGGCCGAAACCAGGACGAAATTGCCGTCGTTTCCGGCCCGAACCTGGCCATGGAAATTGCCCGTGAAGAACCAACCGCCTCGGTGGTGGCCTGCCCGGATGGTGACACGGCAGCATGGATCGCCAATGCCTGCTCTCCTGACTACTTCCGTCCGTACACCAATACCGACCTCATCGGCGTCGAAATCGGCGGCATCGTGAAGAACGTGATCGCCTTGGCCGTGGGCATCTGCGATGGCCGCGGCATGGGGGACAACACCAAAGCCTCGGTCATCACCCGCGGGTTGGCCGAAACCACACGGTTGGCCCTGGCCATCGGCGGAAAACTGGAGACCATGTCGGGGCTGGCCGGCCTGGGTGACCTGGTAGCTACCTGTTCCTCCCCGCTCTCGCGCAATCGCACGGCAGGGCGGCACCTCGGCAACGGGCTCACCCTCGAGGATGTCAACGACACGATGACGCAGACCGCCGAGGGCATCAAATCCGCTCGTGCCGTCTTGGACCTGGGCCGAAACGTCCACGTGGAAATGCCGATCACTGAGGCCGTGGTCATGGTCCTCGAAGGAAAACTGACGGTGTCAGCGATGGCCGAACGCCTGCTGGGGCGGGAACTTAAATCCGAAGGAGAAGGCTCATGAGTGCGACCAACAGCAAAAAAACAAGGATCGCGCTGCTCTTCGGCGGCAGGTCGCCGGAACACTCCGTGAGCTGCGTGACTGCTGCCGGGATCCTCCGGGTTTTGGACCCTGAGAAGTACGAGGTCGTTCCTATCGGCATCACCCGTCAGGGACAGTGGACTATTGAAGAAGCCGACCCGGAGTCTTGGTCACTGTCTTCCGGCGTCGCTCCGGAAATCAAACCCAGTGGAGAGTCCCTGCAGTTCTCCCATACCAATGAGGCGACCGAACTCATTGGACATAGCGAATCCGGGGCCATGCGCAGCCTCGGTGGAGTCGACGTCGTCTTCCCCGTGCTGCACGGATCCTTCGGCGAAGACGGCACGGTCCAAGGGCTGCTGGAAATGGCCGACGTTTCGTATGTGGGCTCCGGCGTTGCCGCCAGCGCCATCGGGATGGATAAGCACTTCGCCAAACTCGTCTTCGAGGCAGCTGGGTTGGAAGTTGGCCCCTACGAGGTCATCACCGATAAGGAATGGCTGCGGGACCGGCAAGTCTGCCTGGGCCGGCTGTCGGGTCTTGAATACCCCCTCTTCGTGAAACCTGCGCGCGCAGGATCCTCGGTCGGCGTGAGCCGCGTCTCCGACGAAGCCGGACTCGTCCACGCCATCGACGCGGCGCGCGAGCACGATCCGAAGGTCATCATCGAACAGGGCATTGCCGGCCGTGAAATCGAATGCGGTGTGCTCGAAGGACGCGGCTCCGACGCGCCGCGGACCTCATTGCCCGGAGAGATCGAGGTCACGGCCGGGGCCGATACCTTCTACGATTTCAACGCCAAATACGTGGACGGGGGAGCCGCGGAGCTCACCTGCCCGGCCGCTCTACCTGAAGACCAGATCTCGATCATCAGGGAACAGGCCTCCATCGCGTTCGACGCGATCGGTGGTGAAGGCCTGGCCCGGGTCGACTTCTTCTACACCGATGATGGCCGCTGGATCATCAACGAGATCAACACCATGCCCGGCTTCACCCCGGTGAGCATGTACCCGCGTATTTGGGGGGAGACCGGAATCGGCTACGCGGAACTCGTCGACGAACTGATCTGGTTGGCCGTGAACCGAAAAACCGGTCTCCGCTAGGACCCGGTGGTTCCCTTCGGGAACCTACGGCAGGTCCTCGGAGGTGTCTTGGGTGCTGCACCCTCCTTGAGCGGGAATACGCTCGGCGGCGGATCCAAGCTGGGACAGCACGGAACTGGAAGGCACTTCATCCGGATTGAAGAGTACCTCGGTGGCGGGGGTCCGGCCGTAGGTGGTCAACGTCCATGCGACCTCACCCTCCTTGGCCACCCAGTCCACACCGTTCACGCCGGCACACTGATCCGTCGTCGGGCCCGGAACATTGACGCCGCACCGCAGGATGATTTTCGCAGGGTCCCCCCAGACTGCCGTTGCTTGACTGGTCGTGGGGCGAAGTTTGTAGCCGGCCAGCTCATCCGGCATCGCTACCATCATGTCAGCGCAGAGTGGATTCGCTGCGTCATCGGCCGGCTGCACGGTAGCGGGACTGGCACATCCTGCCAATGATAGGCCCGCGAGAAGGACAACGACCGCCGGGAGGGCCCGGCGCTGAACAAATAAATCAACAGGCAAACGCACACCTCCACTCTAACCCGTGGTGCCACGGCTAAGATGAGACGGCAACCACGGCGATGAAAGGCTGACATGTCCCAAGAGAACATGGATTTGGCGTTCGGTGAACCCGAACATAAGACGAAGCACCCGGTACGAGCGACCATCATCACTCTCTTGTCACTGGTCGTGATTGCCGCCCTGGTCGCCGGTGGATACGTCTTCATGCTCGCCAAGAACTTCGATTCGCACAGCGCAAAAATCGAGTCGGCTTTCCCTTCGGACTCAGTCCGCCCTGAGAAGTCGGCCAATGGGGCCTCCAACATTCTTCTCCTGGGCAGCGACTCTGGAGGCGGATCCGGTGACTCGGAGAACCTCAAGGGTGTCCCCAATGCCGGCAGATCTGACACCATCATGCTGATCCACGTACCGGCAGACCGAAAGAACGTTTTCGTCACCTCGATTATGCGCGATACTTGGGTGCCGATTCCGGGGAAGGGCAGCCACAAGATTAACGCAGCCTTCTCCTACGGTGGAGTCCCGCTGGCGGTCCAGACGCTGGAGACACTCTTGGATACGCGTATTGACCATGTGGCTTCCATTGATATGGAAGGCTTCAAGGGGCTCACCGAGGCGATAGGTGGTGTCGATGTCAACGTGCCATCGAATTTCACGTCAGGGTACGGACACTATGACTTCACTCAAGGACAGACACATCTCGAAGGAGATAAGGCCTTGGCCTTTGTCCGCGAGCGAAAGTCGTTCAAGGATGGCGACTATCAGCGAGTGAAGAACCAACAGACCTTTATCAAGGCTGTCGTGGGGAAGGTGTTGACTCCGAAAACGTTGGCCAACCCGGCCAAGATGACCGATGTGGTCGATGAAATCTCGCCATATATCGCCGTCGACGATGAATTCGGCGCGGTCGAGGTTGGTAAATTGGGCGCCTCTCTGGCTCGTGTGCGAAGTGGGGACATGCACTTCTTCACACTGCCGAATAAGGGCACCGGTTGGTCCAACGACGGCCAATCAATCGTTGTCCCTGACGACGCGGCGATCGATGAACTCGCCACCGCACTCAAGGATGACAAAGTCGGCGAATTCGTCCAGTCACACGGACTCTAAGCAACCCGTAAGGGGAACGAACATGACCGCCAAGATCGCTTCAGGGGTGCCCGCAGCAGCCACCTGGCTCGAATCGATGGTCGGGGCCCTGGCCAACCATAGCGACCGGCTGGACGCTATCAATATCTTTCCGGTAGCTGACGGGGATACCGGCTCCAATCTTTACCTGACCGCGCGAACTGCCCACGACGCGGTGTCGGTATTGGAATCAGAGGACCTCGGCGAGTATCTGGCGACGGCAGGTCGAGCCGGAATGGAATCGGCGCGCGGTAATTCAGGGACACTGCTTTCGGTATTCCTTATCGGTTTTTCAGAACCGCTGCTGGGACAGCCACGATTGACCGGCCCCTTGCTCGCCGCCGCCCTGGAACGTGGAAGGGTCCGGGCATGGTCCGCGCTCAGCGACCCGGTTCCGGGGACCATGCTCTCCGTGGCGGAGTCCGCGGCTCGGGCGGCAAGTAGCGCGGTGGCACAATCGACTGCCGATCCGTCCAGTCGAGCAAACCTGCGCGAGGTTCTGACTGCCGTGCAGGAAGTAACGATCCAATCCGTGGTCAGTACTGAAGACCAGCTCGGGGCGCTGACCAAAGCCAAGGTGGTGGATGCCGGAGCCGTGGGTATGCTGCTGGTCCTCGATACGCTGTGTGCAGCGCTGACGGGTGAAGAACCTGAGGAATCGCGCTATACCCCGTTACACGGGTACGGGATCCAGGATCCCCACATTCATGCCACGTCCTCAACTGAGGAAGGCGTCGAAGTGATGTGCACGATCACGTTGGGAGCCTTGGAAGCTGCCACGCTGCGTGCCCGGCTCGACTCGCTCGGCAACTCGGTCATCATGAGCGCGGTCAATGGGCCCAACGAAGCCTATCGCTGGCGTGTCCACGTCCATGTTCCTGCTGCAGAAGACGCGCTGGAAGCCATCCGTGAGGCCGGTGAACCGGTCAACGTTTCTATTACGGACTTGTGCACCCACAGTGGTTGACTCAACGTCCTTCGGTCCGGAAACACCCTTGCGCTCGGCAGTTGGAAGTCGAGCAGCCGACGCAGTGGCCAAGGCCTTTCATATCGAAACCTGTGGGGAACTGCTCCACCACTTCCCCCGACGTTATCTCGACGTGGGTGAACTGACGCGTATCGACGAACTTCCGTTCGGTGAAACCGTGACCGTGGTGGCCCGGGTTGTCTCCTCGGAACAACGCAGAATGCAACGACGCAAAGGGATGCTCCTGCAAGTAGCTGTCGAGGACGAACTCGGCGACACGCAGGGCCGACTCAACATGACCTTCTTCAACGGGTACAAGGCTGCCAAGGAACTGACCCACGGAACCGTGGCCATGTTCAGTGGAAAAGTCGGTGCCTACCGGCAGACACTTCAACTAGCCCAACCCGAGTACGCACTCTTGGAAACCGCAGAGGACGCCGAACCCCGGCCGATCCCCATCTACCCGGCGACCGCTGCGGTCAGTAGCCAGGCACTGCGGGGCATGATGGACCTGGTGTTGGCTGGCGTCTCATCGACGACATACCCAGATCCGGTGCCCGAATCACTCCGCGAGCAACACCGCCTTCCCGAGCTCGCACGAGCCCTACACGCGGTCCACGCGCCGGATACGGTCGCCCATGGTGAAGCGGCGAAGAAACGCTTCCGATACGACGAGGCATTGGTGCTCCAGCTGGCCTTGGCTGAGCGCCGGGCGCACCGCTTCCGCCAGCCAGCTACCGCTCGGGTCGGGGGAGTCGACGGGATACTTAATGCCTTCGAAGCAGCTCTGCCGTTCACGCTCACCGAAGGCCAGATCCGGGCCGGGATGGAACTTTCAGCGGATCTGGCGCGTCAACGACCGATGAACCGTCTGCTCCAGGGAGAGGTCGGGTCAGGTAAGACCGTCGTGGCGTTGCGGGCCATGCTCCAGGTGATCGATGCCGGTGCCCAAACGGCGTTGATGGCACCGACAGAGGTCCTGGCGCAGCAGCACTATGCGTCCATCTCCCGGATGCTGGGCCCACTAGGACGTGCAGGGCAGTTAGACGGCCAGCCGAACGGGACACGCGTGGATCTGCTCACTGGGTCCATGCCCGCCGCACAGCGCAAGGAAGTCCTGCTGAGGGTTGCCTCCGGGGAGACCGGAGTCCTGATCGGGACCCACGCGTTGCTATCGGAAAACGTGATCTTTGCCGAACTGGGATTCGTTGTTGTCGACGAACAACATCGGTTTGGCGTCGAACAACGAGATACCTTGCGAGCCAAGAACAGCATTCAACCCCATATGCTGGTCATGACGGCAACACCTATCCCGCGAACCGTCGCGATCACGGTCTTTGGGGACCTGGAGATCAGTACGTTGTCGGAATTGCCGGCCGGCCGGGCCCCGACCAGTACCTATGTCGTTGACCTCCATGACGAACGCTACCGCGACCGAATGTTTGCCCTCATGCGAGAAGAGGTTGATCAGGGACACCAAGTCTATTTGGTCTGCCCGCGCATCTCCGAACAGGCGACGGAAGACGGCATGGCTCCGGGGCCGAACGGCTCCGAAGCTATGGGCTCGGACACAGGATCTGAAGGCGCTAATCTGCCCGGTCTGCCTGCACCGCCGAAGGCTACCGTTGAGGAGATGTACCAACGTGTGGCAAACATGCCGCTTTTCAACGGGGTAGGCATCGATACGCTGCACGGTCGGATGACGACCGAAGAGAAGGCAGCCGCCATGTCAGGATTCGAATCGGGGGAGACCGGAATCCTGATCTCCACGACGGTCATCGAAGTAGGCGTCGATGTCCCCAATGCCACCGCCATGGTGATCCTTGATGCCGACTCCTTCGGTGTGTCGCAGTTGCACCAGCTGCGCGGACGCGTTGGCCGTGGCGGCCTGCCAGGGACCTGTCTCTTGGCGTCATGGCTGCCCCCGGAGCACCCTTCCTTGCAACGACTCGCAGCCGTGGCCAAAACCACCGACGGTTTTGAGCTGGCGGAAGTTGATTTGGCCGAACGCCGCGAAGGAGACGTGCTGGGGGCCAGACAATCGGGAACACAGAACACCCTGAAGATCCTCCGGGTCGTCCGTGACCGGAAGATCATCACGGCAGCCCGAACCGATGCCGAAAAAATCGTTGAAAGCATCGGAGGGCTCGCCGCGCACCCGGGACTGCGCCAACTGGTGCACAGCTGGGTGGATGATGACATGCAAGCTTTTCTGGAACGAGGTTAGCCGCATATGGGACGTGTTATTGCCGGTGCAGCCGGGGGACTGGGCCTCACCTCCGTACCGGGTGACGCTACTCGACCGACAACCGATCGTGTGAAGGAAGCACTCTTCTCGAGGTTGGAAAGCCAGGACGAACTCGACGGCGCTCGTGTTCTGGACCTCTATGCTGGCTCCGGCGCACTCGGCGTTGAGGCAGCCAGTCGGGGAGCTCGAGCAGTAGTGCTCGTTGAGCAAGCTCCCAAGGCTTTGGCGGTGTGCCAAGCCAATGCCGCGTTGGTCAACAAACACCTGCGCCGCGAAGTTATCGCGGCCCGGCGCGGGTCAGTCAAGACGTTTTTGGCAGCTGAAACCGAGTCGGGGCGTGGCTGGGACCTGGTCTTCATGGACCCGCCCTACCCTCTGACTGACGCGGAGCTCTCGGCCACGCTCCTGGCGTTGGTGCCTGTCTTGAACGAGGGGGCGCTGGTGGTCCTGGAGCGTTCCTCACGTTCCCCTGAACCTTCGTGGCCGGCGGAGCTGGCCGGACTGTCGACGAAAAAATACGGGGAGACGACCCTATGGTTTGCGGAGGTCGTCAAGATCGACGCCTGAAAGGACACTGCCGGGGTGGGGGCCCATGCCACGCAAGTCGTCTAGCCGAGAGCCGTCCCACGCGGTATCTGTCCCCATGAGAATGAAATTTCCCGGGGCTCGGAGCTCGAATAGATCCTGGGGACCAGCGACGGTGACCTGCCGGTACGTCTCTTCCATGGCGCGGATCTGTTGGCGGATGAAGGCAAAGGGCGGATCGTCCCCGACATTGACCAATGAAATCCCCGCAGGGGCCAGTAATCGTCGGATTTCTCGATGGAATTCATCCGCACGCAAGTGTTCCGGAGCGTCGGCTCCGGCAAAAACATCCAGAATGACGGCGTCGAAGGTTTCCCTGACAAGCTTCCCAGCGACAACATCACGTGCATCAGCGATGATCAGTTGAAGGTTCGTCTCGGCGGGTAGCGGCAGGACCTCGGTGACGAAGCCCAAGAGCTCCCGCTCTGAATCCACGGCAACCTGGGTACTTCCGGGACGCGTCGCGGCGAGGTAGCGAGCCAAGGTGAGGGCCCCTGCACCCAAGTGCAGAACCTTCAACGGTGTACCAGGGGAGCCGAGTAGATCTAGATGGTTGGCAGTTCTGCGGAGGTACTCGTAGAAGATTTCCTGGGGAGCCGCAGGATTGACGTGGGATTGCTCGGCGCCGCCGATCGAGAGGACCCACGCGCCGGGAATCCACGTGTCGGGAATGAGCTCCGCGTGTTGACCGACGCCGGACAGCCAGCGGCGATGGGTCTTGTGGTGCGGGACGTTCATCGGGTGATTACTTTACGCAGCCGACTCAGCCGTTTCGTCGCCTCGGCGAGGACATCGGGCCGCTTGCAGAAGGCGAACCGGATCAACGTACGTGTAGCAGCGGCACCCTCCTGGTGACAGAAGACCGACAGGGGAATCCCGGCAACCCCAACGATTTCAGGCATCCGCCGCGCCAACTCCGAGGCGTCGTCGATTCCCAGGGGTGCCACATCGGCGACAACGAAGTACGTGCCTGAAGGGCGGTACACTCCCATGCCAGCGTTCTCCAAGCCGTCGGCCAGGAACGTGCCGCGTTCTGCCAAATCCGTCGCAAAATTCGCGAAGTATTCGTCGGGAAGCCGGAGCGCCTCGGCCACGGCGGGCTGGTAGGCCGGACCCGAACTGTAGGAAAGGAACTGCTTCACCGTGCGGACTGCAGCAATCAAGGCGGCTGGTCCACTCGCCCATCCGACCTTCCACCCGGTAAAGGAAAAAGTCTTGCCAGCCGAGGAAATACTGATCGTCCGCTTCCAAGCACCATCGATGGAGGCCACCGGAATGTGCTGACAGCCGAAGGTCAGGTGCTCGTAGACTTCGTCAGACACGATCAGCACGTCGTGACGTTCAGCGAGCTGGACGATCTGTTCGAGGACTTCGCGCGTGAAGACCGTCCCCGTCGGATTATGCGGATTATTGAGCAGAATCATGCGCGTTTTAGCGGTGATGGCGCGTTGAAGATCTGTTGGGTCTGGCTGGAAATCAGGAAGCCGCAGCGGAACCGTCCGGTGAATACCTCCCGCCAAAGCGATGGTCGCCCCGTAGGAGTCATAGAAGGGCTCGAAGGTGAGAACTTCATCTCCCGGATTGACCAGGGCGAGGACCGACGCAGCAATCGCTTCAGTAGCACCCGTGGTGACCACGACGCCGTCCGCAGGGTCGGGCGAAAGCCCGTAGAAGTGTTGCTGGTGTTCTGCAATAGCTTCGCGGAGCTCCAGAATACCCGGACCCGGTGCATATTGGTTCTGACCTGATCGAATATTTTGTGCGGCTGCTTCGGCCATGAAGTCGGGCCCGTCCGCGTCGGGGAATCCTTGACCGAGATTAACGGCATCGTGTTTTCGTGCGAGGACAGTGATCTCTTCGAAAATGGTTGCTGCCAGGTGGCCGTCTTGGCCGAGGAGATTTGCGCCATGGGCGGCACGTTGCCAGGGAAAGCTGTGGGACATGGACTCAGTATGGCAAGGACGCGGCCGACATGACGACTATTGCAGGTCATGGACGCCTCCAATTGATAGATTGCACGTATGCGTCGAGCCGTCTGCCCCGGATCTTTTGATCCCATTCATAAGGGTCATGTGGAAATCATTGCCCGTGCCAGTAGCCTCTTCGACGAGGTCGTGGTGGCCGTGTCAACGAACTACTCCAAAAAGTACCGCTTCGACGAGGAGGAACGGATCGCGATGGCGCGTGAAACTGTCTCCGGGCTCGCGGGAATCAGCGTCGTACCGATGGGGGATGGGCTGCTGGCAGGATTTTGCCGCGAGGTGGGGGCCGATGCCATCGTCAAGGGCCTGCGCTCCGTCGTGGATTATCAGTACGAGGTCCCGATGGCTGCCATGAATCGGCATCTGACAGGGGTCGAGACCGTTTTCCTCTCCGCGGACAACAGATATGCGCATCTGTCTTCGAGCCTGATCAAAGAAGTCCAAGCCCTAGGCGGTGACGTCGACGAATATCTTCCCCGCTCGGTCGTTAGCCGTTTTCGCAATGGTCGTTAGAGCCTGCAACCCGAAACCCTCGAGGTCTTGTAAAGTCGGAGCATGACTGAAGCGAAGCGCATCACCAAGGCAGTGATTCCGGCGGCGGGCTTGGGGACCCGTTTCTTGCCGGCTACCAAGGCGATGCCCAAGGAAATGCTCCCCGTTGTCGATAAACCAGCCATCCAATATGTCGTCGCCGAGGCAGCGAAGGCAGGCTTGGACGACGTTTTGATGATCACTGGACGAAGTAAACGAGCCCTTGAAGATCATTTTGACCGGGTCCCTAATCTTGAGCAGGTCTTGACGGAGAAGGGCGACACGGAGAAGCTCGCGTTGATCCAAGAGGCGACTGACCTCGGAGAGATCCACTACATTCGCCAGGGAGATCCACAGGGGTTAGGGCACGCTGTGCTGCGTGCCAAACTCCACGTGGGAGATGACCCTTTCGCTGTTCTCTTAGGAGACGACCTCATCGACGAACGGGATGACCTCCTCAGCGACATGATCAAGGTCCAACAAAATACCGGCGGGTCTGTGATTGCGTTGATGGAAGTTGATCCTGCGCAGATTGGAGCCTATGGATGTGCCGACGTCACCGCCATCGACGGTGAGGGCTACGTCAAGGTTAATCGACTGGTCGAGAAGCCAAACCCTGAAGAAGCGCCGTCCAATTTGGCGGTCATCGGCCGCTACGTGCTGCATCCTTCTGTTTTTGAAGTGCTGGAGAGGACTGAGCCCGGCCGCGGCAACGAAATCCAGTTGACCGACGCACTGCAGGAACTAGCGGCCTCGCATCAGCCCGGCGGTGGTGTGCATGCCGTCATTTTCCGCGGTCGTAGATACGATACGGGAGATAAGCTCTCCTATATCCAAGCTGTCATCAGCCTCGCGGCAGAACGGCCGGATATCGGCGAACGACTGATTCCGTGGCTCAAGGAGTTCGTTGCGGACCTAGATTCCTAGGTTCAGCTGAATCTAATCTGAGCGAATCCAGTCTTCCAATGACGCTAGACTGGCTTGCTAACGACCATCCACTTGATTCGGGCATCGTCGCGGCCAAATTTGGGCCATTTCATAGCCGGCGTCCCCTACGGGAGAAGACTTGAAAAGTACGCAGCCTGAATCTGGGTATGCCCCGCGCCGAATGTCGCCGCGGAAAAAACACCCAGTACGCGCCGTCATTCTGTCGTTGGTGGCGCTGATTGTGGTCGCCGCTCTAGTCGCCGGCGGATACTTATTCACGCTCGCCAACACGTTCGATGATCAGACCCCCGAGTTGGGCTCAGCTTTTCCGGAAGAGTCGCTTCGGCCTGTGAAGGATCCGGGCGATAAATCCATGAACATCTTACTGATGGGTGCGGACCACGGTGGCGCAAATCAGGTCACCGAAGACGTCATCGACACTGGTGGTACCGGTCAGCGCTCTGACACGATGATGCTCGTGCACGTTCCGGCGGACCGCAATGGTATCTACGTCATGTCAGTCATGCGCGATACGTGGCTGGAGATTCCGGGCCATGGGAAGCACAAGATCAACGCGGCGATGGCTTTCGGGGGAGTCCCCTTGGTGGTTCAAACGTTTGAAGGCTTGTTCGACGCTAAAATCGATCACGTCGCCGTGGTGGACTTCCAAGGGTTCCGAGACCTCACCACCGCGCTGGGTGGCGTGACAGTGAAGAATGAGATTCCCTTCACGGCGAACGACACCGACTATTTCTACCCGGTAGGAAATATTGATTTAGAGGGAGACCGCGCGCTCCGCTTTGTCCGCGAAAGAAAGTCCTTCTCCGATGGCGATTACCAGCGAGTGAAGAACCAACAAACGTTCTTGAAAGCCGTCATGGATAAGCTCCTGCGGTCCGAAACTCTGACTAATCCGAGCAAGGTCTATAGGGTCATCGACAAGGTCTCTCCCTATGTATCACTTGACGACTCGCTTGATGCAGGGACCGTTGCCGGATTGGCCATCCAATTCAAGGGGTTGCGTTCCAAAGACGTTCACCTGTTCACCCTCCCAACGGCAGGTACATCGACGAGCGCGGACGGGCAATCCATCGTGTTGGAAGATGAACAAGCAGTTGCTGACGTCGGTGAAGCCCTGAGCCACGATACGATGGGCTCCTACTTCGAAGATTTGGAATCAGATTTGGAAGCCAAGGCCAAATGAGGAGTTTGAACGCATGACGGTCATTGGTTCAGTGGGACCCGAAGGGCTTCACCGAGTGGGAGCCAGACCCCGCCTCCTTACCTACCTGAAGCAAGCCTGGGAGCGGCGTGACTTCGCCTTCGAACTGGCACGTAGCCGGATCGAGGCCAGCAACGGGCGTAACCGTTTGGGTATGTTGTGGGTCGTTCTGAAGCCGACTTTGAACGCGCTGATGTATGGCGCTATTTTTGGGCTATTACAGGGTGACAGCAGGCCGCCAGGCTTTCCGATGTATGTCGTCATCGGTGTCTTCCTCTTCGAATTCTTCAGCCAGTCGATGAATCAAGGCGCAAAGTCGATTACCGGAAACACTGCGCTGGTGCAGTCGCTCTCATTCCCTCGTATTACGCTTCCCTTGGCTACCGTTCTTCAGCAGCTACTCACTCTGGCGCCCATGCTGGGAGTGATGTATATCTACTGCCTCATTCTGGGTGCTAAACCGTCATGGAGCTGGCTACTGGTTTTGCCGCTCGTAGGCATCTATACCTTGTTCAATACCGGGGTCGCCCTCGTTGCCGCACGACTTACCGTGCATGTGCGGGACCTGACTCAGCTTTTGCCATTGATCAATAGGCTCTTGTTCTATACGTCCGGTGTTTTATTTTCGGTGGATCGCATTCTGAGCATGCTCCCGGTTATGGTGACACTTTTCGACTTCCACCCGATCTATCAAACGCTCCAGATCGCCCGCGGATGCATCATGGGCACCGAATACCCCATTGAGTATTGGGCATACCTGTCCATTTGGTCGGTACTGCTGTTGATTTTCGGAATCCTTTTCTTTTGGGTAGCAGAGGAGCGTTATGGCCGAGTCAACTGATTTTGACGATCTGATTCGTCCGAGGCGACGTTCTGCGGACCGTGTCGAAACCGACGGCGCCGGAACGAAAGCGGATACTGCCTCTGAAGCATTCCGGGGGAGACGCCGGAACTCCATGGGAAACCACCACCAGGTCGAACCACCCAGCGGTCCTCCTAGCGAGATCCCACCTAAAGACACGGCGTCTCCTGTCTCGGCATCGTCAGAGGCAGAGTCCGCACACGCGACGCTGGAGACCGAATCCGCGACAGTTTCTCCAGTACCCGAATCCGCTGATACACACCCGGACGGACGACGACCGGTGGTGGTCGTGGAGGACCTGCATGTTCGGTACAAGGTCTATTCCAGTGGGAAGTCCGCTGGTTCGGCTGGTGGTCGACGACTGATGACGAAAACCCGCGGGCTGCGGGAGGTACACGCGGTGAAAGGGATCTCCTTCACGGCCTATGAGAACGAGTCAATCGGGATCATCGGCTCCAACGGTTCAGGAAAGTCCACCCTGATGCGCAGCATCGTGGGCCTGACCCCTCCAGCATCGGGAGCCGTCTACGCGACTTCTCGTCCCAATATGTTGGGCGTGGGGGCCGCGCTCATTCCTGATCTTTCAGGGGATAAGAACATCACCCTCGGGGGGCTCGCCCTGGGCTATAACCGCAGGGAAATCGAAGCGATGAGGAGCGATATCATTGAATTCGCTGAACTTGAGGACTTCATCGACTTGCCCATGCGGACGTACTCCTCCGGGATGTCGGCTCGTCTGAAGTTCGCGATCGCGGCTTCTAAGCAGCACGAAATTCTCATCGTTGACGAAGCGTTGGCGGTTGGCGACGCGCGTTTCCGGAAGCGGAGTGAAGCTCGTATCCGGCAGATCCGCGAACAAGCCGGAACAGTCTTCCTCGTATCGCATTCCATGAAGTCCATCCTCGATACCTGCAACAGGGTGCTATGGATCAACCAGGGGGTTCTGGAAATGGACGGGGACGCCGAGGAAGTCGTCAAGGCGTACAAGGAATCAAAGAAATGAATTTCCCCGACCGAAAGACAGCCGTTTCGTACGTCATGCCTGTCCTGAACGAGGCTGAGTACGTCAGAGACGCTGTCCAAGGGATTCTCGCCCAGGACTTCGATGGACCCAAGGAAATCATCCTTGCTCTGGGCCCAAGCGACGATGGGACTGAGACCGTGGTGGAGCAGATGGCACTAGAAGACCCGAGAGTCCGGTGGGTTCACAACCCCATTGGACGCACTCCAGCAGGCCTGAACCTCGCCATCAAGGCGTCTACGGCTCCCATCATCATCCGGGTGGATGCGCACAGCGTTCTGGATCCCCAGTACACACGCCGCGGTGTGGACACCCTGTTGCGCAGTGGGGCGGCCGATGTCGGCGGCCGTATGGACGCGCAAGGCCGCAACTCTCTGCAACGCGCCGTCGCGGCTGCCTATAATTCGCCCCTGGGACTGGGGGGAGCTGCTTACCACTCGGGTGCTCCCGAAGGCCCGGCTGAATCGGCGTACCTTGGAGTTTTTCGCCGCTCGATCTTCGACGAAGTCGGCTTCTACGATGAGTCCTTGTGGCGTGGACAAGATTGGGAACTGTGTCTCCGGATCCGACAGGCCGGAGAAAAAGTGTGGTTTGATCCACTGCTGAAGACGACATATTTTCCTCGGGATGATTACCGTCGATTGGCCGCACAAAGCTACGCTTCCGGGGTTTGGCGGGGGGAATTGGCTCGTAGGTATCCGGAAGGAAAGTCATTTAGGCATTTCGCGCCGCCGATCATGGCCGTAACGGTTGCGGCGGGAGTCGTGTCGTGGCTCGTGCGTTCAGATCATTTCAGAGGCCTAGGACGCTTAATTCAACGAGCCGTGCGCAGTGCCCCTGCGGTCTATGGAGCAATGATCATAGCGGCTTCAGTCCAGACGAAATGCTGCAACGGGTTGGAGCGGCTCCAACTGCTGCGTGTCTTACCGACCATCCACTTTCCCTGGGCCTTCGGCTTTGTCCGTGGACGAATTCTTGGGGCCGGCCAGACCACGGATCAGAGCCGACCGGTAAAGATCTTGGAAGAAAACTCCGAGGGTACAGAATGACCCCGTCGGAAACACGACCGGCAAGACCGTCGTTGGATGAGCTTCGTGCCGTATGTCAGCCCCCGGAGGTCAGATCCAGACGTAACGCCGAGCATTGGACTGCGGAACTATACCTTCGACATATCTCCATCTATCTCACCGCATTACTGGTTCGAACCCCGATCAGTGCCAACGGAGTCACGGGACTCATGATTCTTGCCGGCTGGGGTATGTCCGCAGCCTTGCTGATTCCAGGTATCTGGGGCCCCCTAATCGCTGTCGTGCTGTCCCAAGTGCAGCTATATTTTGATTGCTGCGATGGAGAAGTCGCGCGATGGCGAGAAACCCAGGGGCCCAAAGGCATTTTCATTGACATGGTCGGCCACCATACTACCGAGGCGCTACTACCCATCGCCCTCGCGGCTCGGATTTCCCTTGGAAACGAAGCGGGGCTCCCCGCCGGGCTCGATGACCAGGTGCTGTTCATCGGCGCAATCGTGGCCTTGCTTCTGGTGCTCAACCGCTCCTTGAGCCTGATGGTCCACGCTGCTCGCGGAATGGCTGGACTCGGCAAACTTCCCGATACCGGGGATGCGCGGGCAATTCCGTCGACGTCCCTGTTGGGCAAGTTGCGGAATCTCGCCCGTTTCCTGCCCTTCCACCGGCTCTTGCACGCTGTGGAATTGAGCCTTTTGTTTCTGGTAGCGACCATCGTATCCACGATTTTCGGGAGTTCAGGACTTGCCGAAAGCTGGTTGCTGTGGTTGCTCGTGCCTGTCACCCTTTTCGTGAATCTCGGGCATTTCGCAGCCAGCCTCGCATCATCCAGACTCAGGGCTTAGGAGGCATTCATGGGCACAACGAATGTAGAGCCCAGCGTCGGCGTCGTGATCCTGACCATGGGAGACCGGCCGCAGGAACTTCGACGCGCATTCGCTTCGCTTCAATTACAAGAAGGCGTCCGCTTGGATGTTGCCGTTGTCGGCAATGGCTGGGACCCGGCAACACAGCCGGGAGGACTACCGGAATGGTTTGTCCCGGTCTACTTGGAGGAGAATCTAGGCATCCCAGCCGGGCGTAATGCCGGCGTGCCGCACGTTCGGGGTGAATTCATCCTGTTCCTCGACGATGATTCGTGGCTTCCAGACATCGATTTTCTGCAAAATGCCGTTACCCGTTTCCGGAAGTACCCGGATATGGGGATGCTGATGCCGTGCATCGCCGACCCGGAAAACGAGGAATCGCCCCGTCGTTGGATTCCTCGCCTGAATAAAAAGACGGCGGGGGAGTCAAGCAATATCTTCCATGTTGGGGAGACCTGTCTTCTCCTACCCAGGGCGATTTTTGAGGCGACCCGTGGTTGGGCTGGCGGGTTTTGGTATGCCCATGAAGGCATTGAGTTGGCTTGGCGTGTGTGGGATACGGGCCATCGTGTCTGGTACGCAGGGGACCTGCGAGTCTTCCACCCTGTCGTAGATCCACGCCGGCACGGTGAATTTTATCGGCTGAACGCCCGAAACCGAGTTTGGCTGGCACGTAGGAATCTGAGGTGGCCTTTCAGCTGGGCCTACGTGGGGTCGTGGACGCTGATCAACATCGTCCGCCTGCGGAAAGATCGCAAGGGCCTGCGCCAGCACCTCGCCGGGTTGTTGTCGGGCTACCGCACCTCCCCTTGGTATCAAAGGCCGCGGCCCAAGTTGAAGTGGAGTACACATCTCCGGATGACCCTTGCTGGTCGTCCCCCGATTATCTGAACGGGACCGGGCTTCACCGATGAGCCGGATCTCCGCAACAGCGCAGTTCCCAAACCTGCCTTTTGGGAACACGTGATGCTTGGAACGTGATCGAGAGGCAGGGTTCGTCTAAAGTGGTTATGGATCCATAGCCCTCGACGTCAGGTAATAGAACATGACCAGGACCGTATTGACCTACGGCACATTTGACCTCTTCCACATCGGGCATCTGAACATCTTGAAGCGCCTCAAGGAACAAGGGGACCACCTGATTGTGGGCGTATCAACGGATGAGTTCAACGCGGTCAAGGGTAAAAAGCCAATCGTCCCCTACGATCAGCGAGTGGAGATCGTCCGTTCGATTTGTTACGTAGACGAGGCAATCCCGGAAGACAACTGGGGACAAAAACGCGAAGATATCACCAAATACGATGTCAACGTGTTCGGGATCGGGGACGACTGGCGCGGCAAATTCGATGATCTGGAAGACAAGGTAGACGTGATCTACCTGCCACGGACTTCAGGGATTTCGACCACCGAAATGAAGCGTGTCCTCAGTGCGTTCGATGAACGGCACGTGTCAGAACTCAAACGAACCCTTGATAGCTTGAGCCAGATCGTCAAGGAACTGAGTTAAAAAGATACTCAACGCGGGACTGTGACGGTAGTTCCCGCGAGTTTCAGTATCGTACTTGCAATATTTTCTAGACGAGGGATGGTCAATATATGCGTAATGTTGGTGTGATTCTTGCAGGGGGAGTCGGCGAGAGGGTTGGCTTGGGTATCCCGAAGCAACTGATAAAAATCGCGGGACGTCCCATTATCGAACACACAATGGCGATTTTTGAGGAAAGCGCCAAAATCGATGAAATCATCGTTATGATGACACCGGGATACCTTGACGATGTTCGGTCTATCGTCAAACGAAACACCTTCAAAAAGGTGTCCCAAGTGCTGGAGGGCTCGGGAACCCGCAACGAGACAACGCAAGCTGCTTTGGCCGCGATGGGCAACGAGGATTGTAACGTCATTCTTCATGACGCGGTGCGTCCGTTGCTATCCCAACGCGTGCTCGACGACGTCGTCACCGCTTTGGACACGTTCAAGGCCGTTGACGTAGCGATTCCATCAGCGGATACCATCATCGAAGTCGACCAGCGAGGCGAGGGGATCCCCACCATTGCCGAGGTGCCTCCAAGAGCGGCACTACGTCGTGGTCAGACGCCTCAAGCTTTCAAGCTAAGCACCCTGCGAAAGGCATATGTCGGTGCTTCCCACGACCCGGATTTCACCGCTACGGATGACTGCAGTGTTGTTCTCCGCTACTCACCCGAGGTGGATATCGGGGTTGTCCAGGGTGAAGAGCGCAACATGAAAGTCACGGAGCCCATCGATATCTTCGTCGCCGATAAACTTTTCCAGCTGTACAGTGCAGACGGACGAGCAACTTTCGATGATGATGAACTGCGCTCGGCGTTGACCGGAAAGGTCGCCGTTGTGTTCGGTGGTGCGTATGGCATCGGAGCGGACATAGCCGCACTGGCCGAGGAACACGGGTGCACGGTGAGAACTTTTTCTCGTTCGTCCACCAACACGCATGTCGACCGCCGCGCAGATGTCGTCAAGGCCAGAGATGAAGTCTTGGAAGAACTCGGTCGGGTGGACTTCGTGGTCAATACGGCGGGGATCTTGCCGCGAGGTCTACTACTCGATGAAACTGACGACTCCGTCTACCAAGCCACGGAGATTAATTACCTGGCCCCGATCTTCATTGCTCAGGCCTTCCACTCAGCCCTTCGTGCCTCAGGGGGCTCACTGCTGCTCTTTACCTCGAGTTCGTACACGCGTGGCAGATCGGGCTACAGCCTTTACAGCTCTGCCAAAGCAGCAACAGTGAACCTGACCCAAGCCCTAGCCGATGAGTGGGCAGGAGACCGTATTCGGGTTAATTGCGTTAATCCTGAACGAACGGGAACGCCGATGCGCACGAAGGCCTTCGGAGCTGAGGACCCCAACTCCCTTTTGGCCTCGGAAACGGTGGCCCGGACGTCCTTGGAGACCCTCATTGGTGGGCGGACGGGGCACGTCATCGATGTACGCAAAGATGATCCTTTGTCCGCCAAGGCGCTACTCGGCGAGGGCAACGATTTTTAACTGAAGACAGCCGGACGCCCAACTTTCCAGTCCTGTCTTCAGGTGGAAGAAGCCGGCAAGGATAGAACTGCCTCGCGGAAGGCGTCTGGCGAAGTACCACCCAAGTAGTAGGCCGTAGCCTCGTCGCGGGTACTTCGCATCGGATCGGGCCCCAGGAACAAGTGCCAGGACTCTGAATCGGGCGATGTCGGTAGGTATGCATGTTGGACCGACGGGAACTTAGCACCGATGTCTGAGTCCTGTCCGGCGATCGCTCGGCTATGAGCGGGTAGCAGCACTGCTGCCGGCTTGTGTGATGCTAAATAGTCCACCAGCACGCTGGATACGTCAGTCACGAGGGCATCGGAAGCATTGAAGAGGTCCAGAAGATCCATGGTGGCTGTATCCTCGGAGCCAAGGTGACGCAGTCTCTTGTCAACCAAGAGGTTGTCAATTTCTGCGATGTCGTTTTGATCTTTGGCAGAGAAGCGGCTGAAGGGATGGGGCCTGAACAGCACCGTGATTCCGCGGGCCATGAGATCAGCGATATACGGTACGGCGATACTCAGCGAGCTCAGGGCAGTTGCTTGGTTGTACCCTGACCAGGTTGGCGCGTACAGCACTGTTTGTGGGGCACGTCTGGACGCCGGAACGTCGACACGTTCCAATTGGGGCCGTCCGACGATCTGGGCCTGGTCTGGGTCGAGGTTCACATTTTCTGTCGCGTATCTATCTATGGCAGCTTGCCCGGCTACGAAAATTGCGTCGTACATCCGGTGTGCTGGGTGCGCCGAAATCTCCTTGTCGGAGTCTCCGTGGCCCAGATATACGTGCTTGACGTTCCGGTAGCTGACCATGTTGGCATTATTCGTGACCGAATTCACGTAGAAGACCGCCCGAACGGAGCTCGGCATGACGTCGTCCAGATCTTTGTTTTCGCGACAAGAGATAATGGGGATCTCAGAGGAGATGGAAGTTGCGAGGTGTTTGGCAGCTTCGGGGTCGCGGACGACGATGATAACCCGCGGCGTAATAGCCAGGATCTGGGGAAGCCATTGTTTGATCTGGTAGGCACCCCCATCGCGACGTCCCATGTACAGAATGTACTGAGGGGTGAAGTCCTCGATAGCCCGTCGTAGGATCGGCCGATACCTTCGTGCACGGTGGAATTTCATAGCAAGCCTGCAAGCGGCGGCCACAGCCAGACCCAAGGCGATACTGGCCACGATAACTCGCAGGGCTAGCTGCGCCCCCGCTACGGCGAGGAAAGCATAAGCGAGGACAACAAGGCCTGTGACCACGGCGGTGATGGTAACGATCCGTGATTCTTGGCGAGGCGGCGGAAGCTGAATGTTGTAGGCCGCTGGCCAGCCGCGAAAAGACGCGAGCACTGCCAGCCCAGGCCACGGCGCCATCGCGACGCCGATCCCCGTTGCGATGGCTATTTCCCAGAGCCGTTCAGTTCCATCGACCGCTTTAGCCCCCGATAGGGCTATTGCAATAGCAAGAGCAAAAATCGTACTTGGAATGGACGCTACAAGTGCAGTCTTCAAGGTTTTCACAGTGCTTCAGTCTCTGCCGATTCCGCCTCGTTGAGGATTCTTGCTCCAGCGTCGATGAACCCATCGGCGTAGCTGGCGGGCGGGAAGTCACCCAAGTAATATTCCCGGACGCGTCCTCGGCGGTGCAGCAGTGGGTCATCATTCAACAGATGATTCAATACTTCCTGAAGATTATCGAGGTCACCATGCAGTACATAGCCGCCCGACGTCGCAGGCATATCGGCTGCTAGCTGCTTTGGAGTGTGATTGATGGCGGCAACGGCGAAGGGCTTCTCTGATTGCAAAAAATCAGAAACCATGGCGGAGACATCGGAGATCATGGCATCCGAGGCGTTGAAACAGTCGACCACCCCCATGTCCTTTTCCGCAGATGCGCCATAGATGTGCTGGCGTCCGGTTTCTGCGGCGTCCAAAGCCAACAAGTTGCGGATTCGGCGCATCCTGCGTACTGCGTCTGGGTAGCGGTAGTTGAACGGGTGGGCCCGGAAAATGACGGTGCACCCACGGTCGAGTAGGGCTTGGACGATGTGGACGCCCAGCGGGAGCGAGTACACAGCCGTATCTGCGTATGGCCCTCTCCATGTTGGCGCGTAGAGGACCGTCTTCGCCTCATCAAGAACATCACGACGGCGAGTGATTGCCTCGACTTGGGGACGACCGACGATCTCGAACTTTTCCCGTGGGATGGTGACCCCGTGACGTTCATACCTGTCGATCCCCGCCTGACCTGCGGCGAAAATACGGTCGTAGATTCCATGGACAGGGTTATAGCAAGCGGCCTTTTCCGAATCTCCATGATTCAGCCATACGTGGGTCAGTTCCCGATGTTCAATTAAATGGGTGTTCTTGACTGCGTTGTTCACGTAGAAGGCCGTGGTCAGGCCCGGCACCAGGACGGCTTCGAGCGATCCAAGGGTCTTACGATAGATCACGGGAGATTCGGTGACTTTAGCAGCCGCTCGAGCCATCCTGAGATCCCTGGCGATGATGATGTATGGCTGGCCAAGCCGGTCGAGATAGGGCACCCACATACCCAGCTGGTAAGACACGCCGACGTTCGAAGCAAAATACACGCAGAAGCGCGGGGCATAGTTCTCCACCAGCTCGGGAAGCCGCGCTTCCAATGACAAGTTCACGTATCGGCGGTGTATGCCTCGCACCAGAACGTAAGTGGTGACTCCCAGAGAGAGTGTCCCGAAAACTAGCTGGAGGGATCCCCAGAGTGGGAATAGTGCTGCACTGATAGTCATCGCTGCCAGAGCCAAAGCAGAAACCATCCCAGCCCAGCCGCGGGCAAATGCTAGTGGAACCGCTGCTTCTGTACCAGGGAGGTTTCTTGACTGAAGCCCCTCTGCGCGCCACGTGGATACGGCTTGCCCTTCGAGGCTGATGGCGAGGAACGCCAAGGCCGGGCCAACGATGGAGGCCCATCCTTGCCCTGAGGTGGCCATACCGGCTAGGAGGGTTACGGCAATTAGGCTCCTAGCAATGGGCATGGAACCCAGCGCGCGGTTCATCCATGCTTGGCTTTTGAAGCCACGGCGGTGGAGATAGACGAAGATCGTCAGCGAGAGTATGGCTGGTACGAGGAAGGCGAAGCTGCTGACCCCGAAAACCGCCGCTGCTCCCAGAGCTGCTGAGGCCAGCACATCCGGCAGGAAATGTCGGGCCATCCGTAGTGCTTTATTGCGCACCCTGCGCGCGCGCCGGCGCTGACGCCTACGGTCCTTTGCCTTCTCTAAGGCTTCAGTATCCAGGAGTGGAACGTCATCTGAATCGCTGGGTTGATCCTCATCGTCGTCATCGGGCCCAGATTCGTCGGCCGTTGCCGATGTAGTCATATCTGCCGTGGCGGCCTCAACAGATTCCATCTGCTGGCTGGACGGATGTTGTTCTATGGTGGCGACGGCGGCGTCGACGAAGACCGACGAGTAGCCATCGTTGGGGAAATCACCCAAATAGTCTGAACGCAGCTCGAGCCGACGCGCGCGCATAGAGTCGTCTTTGAGCAGTTGGTCGAGGACGGCGTTGATATTGCGCAGGTCAGACTGGAGCAGGTACGCAGCGCGGGCAATCGGATATTCGTCTCGGAAAGCCTCTAATGGCGTGTTCACTACGACCATCGCCATGGGTTTGTATGAATACAGGTAGTCTGAAACGACACTGGATACGTCGGAAATCATCACGTCCGAGAGATTCATGCACTCGATGACGCCCAATTCCTGCTCTGCAGCCTCGCCGTACAGGTGCTTTATGCCGCTGGACTGTGTGTCTGCGCGAAGCAACTCATGGACCCGGGCGATGATCGCTGCGTCCTCCTCGAACTGGTAGCTGAACGGATGGGGTCTAAAGACGACCCGGACGTGACGTTCCAATAAGGCGGCGATGATTCCTGGAGCTGATGGAATCGAATGAAGGAACGTTTCATCCACATGGCCACGCCAAGTTGGGGCATACAGGACAGTGGGCTGATCCGTGAGTGTGGAGGTAGCCGGTTCGAGCGTCTCTAGTTGGGGCCGACCGACGATGGTGAACTTACCGGGGTCCAGCAGTACACCGTGTGCTGCATATCGCCTAGTTGCAGCGGGTCCCGCGGCGTAGATCTGGTCGTACATGGCATGTGTCGGGTTGTACGAGGGTGCCTTATCCGAATCTCCGTGACCGAGATAGACATGGGTGAACTGGCTGTAGCGCACCATGGCACCATTTCCAGATGAGGCGTTGACGTAGAAGAACGTGCTGAGACTGGGCACCACGAGGTCGTCAAGGTCCGCCAGCCTACGGCGCATTACAATTGGTGCATCAGTGATTTTAGCCAGTGCGTGCGAAGGTCCCTCTGCTCGGGTGACGATGATGAATTTCTTTCCCGTACGTTCCAGGTACGGCAGCCACATGGCGACCTGGTAGGAGGCATCGTCCGGACGTGCTGCGTAGATGGCGAACTCCGGCGCATATTCCGTGAGCAGGGAGTGGAGTTCGCGCTCGGTCTTTCCGTTGTAGCGGCGCCGAAAGAAGACGCTGACGGCACGCATCAACATGAGCGAGGAGATAACGAGCCCAAGGAAGAACCACCCAAGGGCCGAGAGATCCATGGCCGCAACCAGAACCCCATAGCCGAGAAAGGCCAGTTGGAGATAGACGATGGTCAGTGTCATGCGCCAGACGCGCGGGGCTGTTGGTGCTCCGGGGAGGCTGAGAATTGCGTGGCCGCCACCGAGTCCGAAGCGGCGCAGCACACGTTCCCCCACGATGGTTCCCGCCCCCACCAGAACTGTGAGCGTGACGAAGAGGGATTCGAAGTCTGACGGAGAAGTGGATGCTGCAAGGATGCCGATGGAAGCCAACAACCCCGCTCGAACGGCTGTATACCGGCCGAGGCCTGGCCGGAAGTCCCGTCTAGGGAAAAGCACGATGAGGGCAATGACAGACGCCCAAGATAAGCCGAGCAGCCAGCCCCACGATTGTTTGTCAGCGTGTTCAATGGCGACTAGCAAAGTCGTTGCCAAGACCGCTACAACAATTAGCAGAGTGACAATTGTCTGGATCCGTAGCCAGGTGTGGGCACGGGCGGGAGCCAGGCGATCGTGAATCTGTGTCAATTGAATAGGTTCCTCAATGCTGAAACTGACATGGCTATAAACGTATCTGCTATTGTCCGGGAGTTTATACAACCAACCCCGCTCTAAGGCACATCGGACAAACCGACTGAAGGAAGAGAAAGTAGGTCCTGAGAAGCACGGATGAAGCGCTCGGTGCCACTCCCGAGTTCGTCGGGTCCGAAGATATGCTGACGGAAACGGTCTTGCTCTTGAGCTGCTCCCTCACGAGCCAGCTTAAGTATCCGTTGAACGGCATCAACCGGAACATCGGACCAGGTAGGCACGGCTGATACTAGATGATTAGTAGCACCAGCGGTTGCTGCTGCCGATGCGGTCAGAACCAACGTTGGTTTGTTGAGTCCTACGGAGTCCATGGCCATGGCTGACACATCCGTAATCACCACGTCTGCTCGCGAAATATCACTGGTGGAGTCGATCGCGGGCTGTGTTCTGGATCTGGGCGGCTCGACCTTGCTTGTGGATCTGAGCAGATGGCGGATCTGCCGCAAAGCTTCGGCATGTTCCCTCGAACGTGTACCGAGCTTTGGATGAGGGCGAAAGGTGAGGCGTACGCGGTTGTCCGCGGCAAGCAACTGGATCAATTTCCGTCCACTACCCGTCAATGAGCTATATGCCATGGCGGGGCTGTCTCCTTCCCACGTGGGGGCGTAGAGAACCTCCGTTTGATCACTAGGCACTGGGCGGGCAGAAGCACGGAAATCCAATTGAGGTCGACCGATCTCGACCAAGGCCGACGGATCGATTCTTTGAATATGGGTAAGGATTCGTTCCCTGGCTGCCGCCCCGGCGATGAAAGCGAAGTCGTAGGCTTTTAGCTGGTTCGACACCATGGACGACTTTTCACTCTCACCATGGCTGAGGTGTACATGTACGACTCTGTTGATCCGTAACGGCGTGAAATTCGCTTGGTTATTATTAACGTAGAACAGGACATGGACGTTGTGCTTTCTTACGAAATTCTCGACATCTGCAGCTTGGGGGCAGAGAGAAATCGGCAAGTTACCCGCGTTTGACAGCAGGTTCGCTGAGTTCGAATTGGTGATTAGAAGTGTGACCGGGGTTCCCACGGCGCTGAGATGTTGTAGGGCTGGAATCCATTGCTCGAGCTGGTAGGCCGCATCTGGGGTGTCTGCAAAATATACGGCGAAGGGACTTATCCTGGGCGGCACCTGCTCTCGACGCCTGATGCGTGCTCTTACCACTGGTGCGAAAACCATGGAACTGACTTGCGTTGTCAGCCGCTTGCACGCGGTGGAGAGGCGAATCCCTATTGGCATCTGACCAGTTTAGTTCCCCAGCACCAAAGTTGGTTACATAGATGAATTCCAGCGCGTTCCGTCGGTGAGGAAGCCGCTGTCCGTCATAGTACTTTACGAAGGTTGCGGTCGTGTTGGTTGGGTCTCTTGGTAGAAGCCCGGTGACTATGTGAGTTTCGCATTCGCTAATGGATGCAGGAGGAAATTCATAGATATGGCACCTAAACATAACCCTGATCAGGTCATCGCGAAGGTCCGGCAGGGCCAGAAGATGCTCAACGACGGGCGCCCGATGATCGAGGTCATCAAGGAACTACAGATCACTGAAGCGACTTGGTACTGGTGGCTTCAGCAGCACGGATCCGAGAAGAACGCCGGCCAGACTAAGGCTGTGAAAGACATCGAAAAGGAGAATGCCAGGCTAAAGAAGCTTTTTGCCGATCAGGTCTTGGCCAATGACATTCTGAGTGAGGTGGAGCGGGGAAAATTCTAAGCCCCGAACCACGCCGCCGTGCTGTGCGTATGGCGCAGGAGAAGTTCGGGGCTTCCGAAAGGCTCGCGTGCACTGTCCTGGGCCAGAATCGCTCAGCCCTGTGCAAAGGCCGACCGATGATCAGCTTCGAAGAGGCCCAACTGCGGGCTGATCTACGTGCCGTGGCTCAGACGTATCTCGCATGGTGCTGGCGTAAAGCACGCTGGCACCTGCTCGAGCAGCCGCAGTGGCACGGGGTAGCGCTGAACAAGAAGCGCCTACGCCGGCTCTGGCGCCTGGAGGGACTCACCTGCAACCCCAAGGCACGGAAGAAGCGCCGCAGCGGACCCTGCGCCGGGGAGCAGAAGAGGCTCAGGCCCGAGTATCCGATGCATGTGGTCAGTTTTGACTTCCCATCCGATACGATCCCATGCGGCTGGCATATCCGGTTTTTCAACGTTATCGATGAGTTCACTCGAACCGCCCTGGCGATCATCCCCAGACGTTCGTTCACGGCCACTGATGTGGTCGCCGTTCTAGAGGACATCATCGCCGAAACCGGCATTGCCCCGGCTTTGAGTATTTGAGGTTTTGAGCCCCACCCGATCGTGCGACTCAGCACCACCGATCGTGCGAGAGAGCACCAGTAACGTTCTGACATAGAGCCACCGATGCTCTCCGCCATGGATTAGACGCCGCCCAGCACCGTATGCTTCCGCATGTTGTAGTTGCCAGTTTCGACCCGGACCGTGTCGTGGATGATGCGGTCCATGATTGCGTCCGCGTGGACAACGCCGGAGCCGAGCAACTGGTACCAGTCCTTCTACTGATACTGCGTGCAGAAGACCGTCGACTTTCCGCTGGCGAGCACGGGTTTCGGGGTACCTCTAGACAATATGAAGTAAGCACCCTGGCAGTGTCCTAGGACTGGAACCCCGGGTTCAAAGATCGGCGTGGATTGCCAGCCCTGCGTTCTTTCCCGTCCAGCCGGGCGGGTGTGGACTGGTAGAGCCACATTTGAACGTCTGGAGGTTCCAGTCATGAATCAGCGTACCTACGTCGGTCTGGATGTCCATGCCCGGTCCATCCTGGGCTGCGCAATCGATCAACGCACCGGTGAGATCAAACGCCAACGCCTGGCAGCAAACAATGCCGGAGTCGTGGACTGGGTCAGGGGCCTGAGCCCTCCGGTTCGCGTTGTCTACGAGGCCGGCCCGACTGGTTTCGGTCTCGCCCGGGCCTTGGAGGCGGCAGGGTTCACGTGCGTGGTCGCAGCCCCGTCGAAACTCCAACGTCCGCCGGGGGATCGGGTCAAGACCGATGCCCGCGATGCTGAGCATCTTGCACGGCTGAACCTGCTGGATCAGATCACCGCAGTCGCGGTTTCAGATTCCGGCCGTGAAGCAGCACGCGACCTGGCCCGAGCCCGGGAAGACGTCCGCTCAGATCTGATGCGGGCCAGGCACCGGCTTTCCAAGCTGTTGCTGCGCCACGGGATCGTTTATTCCGGAGGCACTACGTGGACGAACGTGCACCATACGTGGCTGCACCAGCAGCGCTTCAAGGACCCTTCCCTGCAGGCTGCTTACGACACTTGCCTGGAGACGGTGGAAATGACTTTGGACCGGAGGAACCGTCTCGATATCCGGATCACGGCCCTAGCCGAGACCGATCCCTACGCCGAAGTCGTGCATGCCCTGATGTGTTTGCGTGGAATCAGCGTACTGACCGCGTTCGGGTTGGCCGTCGAGGTCGGGGACTGGTACCGGTTCACCGGCAAGACCATCGGCGCCTACCTCGGCTTGGTGCCATCCGAGCATTCCTCAGGGGCATCGCGTTCCTTGGGCTCGATCACGAAGACCGGGAACACCCATGCCCGCCGGCTGCTGGTCGAGGCGGCCTGGCACCACCGGCGCAACTACCAGCCCTCCCGAGAGATGCGGGCACGTTGGGATAAAGCCGATGAAGCCTCCCGGGTCCGTGGCCATCAGGGCAATCACCGGCTGCATCACCAGTGGGAGAAGTTCGAGGCCCGCAAGAAGCGCCGGGTGATCGCCAACGTGGCCGTCGCCCGGGAATTGGCCGGGTGGTGCTGGTCCCTGGCCGCACGAGTACAGCGGGAGCACCCATGGCCAGCTGAGTAACTAAACGTCCCGTCGCCTACCGGTGATCATCCGGCTTGGCAGCGTGGAGGAAACCCGCGATACACCTATGGGCCACCGGCGGCCACCGGCGGCTGCCGGTGATGCCCGATGTTCCTAGACCAGCGGTCACCCTCCAGCCGAACACCTCGTCCTGCGGTAACCAACCCGCGTATATCTCTAATGGGTAGTGGCTGGCCCGTGGCCGGCTGGCAGACTGGTGGCATTCCGGCTGGATGTGACTCAGCGTATATCTGACCTCGCCTGCGGGCAGTGTCTTGATACTGACTCGTCCATCTGGTTCGGGATGGCACCGGCCCTGTCCACTCCGATGGCCTGATGGAAGGTTGTCCGACCCGAGCAGGTCGTGACTCGTTAGAGATGTGCCTTGGCGTGAACCACCGCGGGCTGCTGCATTGAAACAGTCCCGAGGGAAGGAAACCAACACGATGAGCACCGTTGCCGAGGAATTCACCCATGTCGTCGGGGTCGATACCCACGCCAAAACGCATACCTACGCGATCCTGGCCTCGACCACCGGCCACGTCACTGTCACCGGAACATTCCCCACTAGCCCGGCCGGTATTTCACGGGCCCTGGCATGGGCCTCACGCCGAACAAGCGGTGAATCGTTGTTGTTCTCCGTCGAAGGTGCCAGTTCATACGGTGCGGGCCTGACCAGGGCCCTGACCGCCGCACGGCTTCCGGTATGCGACGTCAGGCCCCCTCGCCGGCGATCCCGTGTCGGTCGTGGCAAGTCCGATGACATCGACGCAATCGCCGGCGCCCGTGCGGTCCTGGGCGCCGATACCAGCGCTCTGATCCGTCCGAGGGCTGAGGGCCAGCGCAATGCCTTGCGCATCCTGTTGAATGCTCGACGTGCACTCGATGGACAACGCAACGCCGATCGCCACGCGTTGACTGCGTTGGCCCGGACTTGCGATCTGGACCTTGATGCCCGCAAGGCCCTCACCGACCAGCAGATAGACACCATCGGTTCCTGGCGCTCACGCCATGCAGAGCCCCTAGCTATCAGCATTGCCCGCACCGAAGCAAAGCGCCTGGCCCGGGCCGTGAAATATGCGAGCCGGGAACTGGAATCCAATCGTGCCAGCCTCACGGATGTCGTCGAGAAGATGGCACCCGGGCTGCTCGAGGTCCCAGGCGTCGGGCCCGTGACGGCTGCCATCATGCTCTGCGTGTATTCTCATCACGGCAGGGTCAGATCGGAGGCCGCGTTCGCTGCCCTCGCCGGGGTCAACCCGATTCCAGCTAGTTCCGGGAACATCGTCCGCCACCGCCTCAACCGCTCAGGTGATCGCCAGCTCAACCAGGCCATCGATACCATCGCCCGCAGCAGGATGGGCTTCGATCCGGCGACGAAGGATTACATCAAGCGACGCACGGAAGAGGGAAAGACTAAGCGTGAAATACGTCGCTGCCTGAAAAGGTTCATCGCCCGGCAACTCTTCCGCAAAATCAATGCCCTCATGGCTTGACCCAACCCATAGAAGGGTCAGTCTGACAGCGCCGTCGTAGAAGACGCGCCAGCCCAGGACCACCACCAGGCGACGGGAACGAAAAGAGCGGTCCACGACAACCAGCCGCGGACCGCTCACCTCTGCCTCTTGACAACTCGTGCCCACATATCAGTTGTACTGCCCGGGTAGGTGGTGTGGAACCTCATCCCTTCGTGGACGGTGAATCTCAAGGCTTTGTCTGTCCAGACTCACGCTACCGTCCAGCGCGACTCGCCAACGTGGTGAAAGGAGCCTAATGAGATGCTGCTCGTCCGTGCCGGCACTGGTGCTCAACTGCGCCAATCGCAATCCCGGGACATGGTGCTGACCCGCACCACAGGTGGAGCCCACAGAGGCGAATGTTCAGCTTACGTACTGTCCGATAACGGGCCGGAATTTACAGCTGCTGCGCTGATCGACTGGTGCGACACTGCCGGGGGCAATGCTGCGTTTATTGATCCAGGATCACCGTGGCAGAACGGTTTCGCTGAATCATTCAATGTGCAGTTCAGAAGGGAACAACTGACCGGAGAAATCAAGGAGACGATGGCCGAGGCAAAGTACTTAGCCGACGAGTGGAAAGATATCTACAATCATGAACGTCCTCATGGATCCCTTGGCGGAATGACGCCGTTCAGACACTGGGATCGCGGGATTGCAGAGAACCAACTAGCTATCGCATAGCCACTGGACTGCTAACGCGGACCTAATCTGTAGGATCGGGGATGGTCGGAGTCTCTGTTGGTTGCTTGTTTTGTCACTTCCGATTATGGGGCTCCGATCCTTCTTCCCTGTCATTTGTCACACCCACTGGCCTACTTTTCAATCAACACACTTCAATCCGAAGACCCGTAATGACGACCGCGAAAATTGTGACAAGGACGGTTTGAGGTACGGCGAGCACGCAATAAGTCCATAGGCATGGCACCCCATCATGACTCTGATGACAACTTCCATGGCTGGTGTCTAGTTCCGTTGTGGCACCAACACGGTGCCAATTTCGCCAAAGCAACGGCGAATATCGGTATCGACCTCGTTTAGTTCTCAAAAGTCGCACACGGAAGACGTCAAACGCTTGGTTCGTCATCACGCACTGACCCGACAACTCCATTAGACCACTAGTGACCGGTCTTTAGCAGATTGAGAACTTCTAATTTGCCGATGCGATCTTCACGCTAAAATTTCCATATTTCGTCCTATACCATAGCAAATCTTTTGAATCAGTCATCTCAAATGACTCAGGTAGCACCAGCCGACGTTTGGAGTTCCAAGTCTCATCGTCAAAGCGGACAAAGACGTTAAATGTCTGTCCTTTAGATTGAGAAAAATAGTCATATGGAATAGGGAAATTAAAGGATTTATCATCGGATCCTTTGATGCCGACAGACTGAAGGAATGTATTAGTTTTCCGACTTGCAAGCAACATTTGGAGGCGGCGAGCATCGGTGTATTCACCATCTGCAAATTGAATATTTAGACAAACCGAGTTACTTTCCTCGCTGATGTCGATATCGTCAACCTTGACTGTCGGCTTGCCCTGGAGAGGAAGCGGATCCTTAGCTGTCGCTACTTCGCCAATCGCGGTCAACCACCGGGCGTAGCTGGCGCGAGGTAAATACGACGCTGCCTTTTCAATTGCAGCAACCCGCATTTTAAGTTTTTCATCTGCAGTCAGGCTCAAAAAGTTCACAATGCTAGCTGCCAGAGCATTCGTATCCCCGAACGGAACCACGAAGCCGTCGACTCCGTTGTCAATGATGTCCCTAGGACCGTAATTAATATCGTAAGTGATCGGGACGCACCCAACGGCCATTGATTCAATGACCGCAAGTCCGAGGCCCTCACTCATGCTCGTGAGTAGGGAGAAGGAACTCTTTTCAAGCCGTGATGGAAGATCAGCGACATGGCCGGCGAACTTTATGGACTCTTCAACTTCAAGTTTACGACTGTAATTTCGTAGACTTTCTAGCTCTGGTCCCTTACCAAATACCGTTAGACGTGTCTTTGCGCCGAGCTCGTTAGCCTCAGCGATTGCTGATATTGCGTGGTTGACGCGTTTCAACTTTGAAAGTCTCGCTATTATGACCCCAGACAACTCATCACGCCGGGCGTGGGCAGAGGCGAGATTCGGAGAAAATGATAGCTCGCTTGGAAGATGTCTCAGCTTTTCTGGCGCTATTCCTTTTGCTGCCATGGCAGCTGCCTGCTGACGAGTCTGTGTCGCGATAAAATCGAATCGTTCGATGTTCCGCATGGTGTTCGTGCGTTTTGCGAGCGACTCGCCATAAGGACCGTCGTACGGTCTCCGTAGGTGCGATCCATGCATAAACAGAACCATTTTAAAGTCGCGCTCGACGATCTCACAAAGGAATTCACTCATCATTTTATCGTCGACAATAAGTAGTGACTTATCTTTTTCTATTACATTTTTAATCCAGCAAACATACAGGTCTTCTATAGTCTTGAATTCAGCAAGAGGTGTTTGAGTGGTGGAGCACAGCGTTATAGATGCGTCTGCAGTGTCGGTGGAAATCTGCACTCCGAGTAAGCTTCCATCGTCGCGATAAAACCGCTTGCGTAAATCGCTGTTCGTGCCTGGCGCGGTAGCTGTTAATCTTTCGCGCGACTCGGAATATTTCGAGTTGTCGTCCCTTAATGTGACATTGGTGTTTTCCGCACAACTATCCACAAATCGACGCAAGTCATCGTCTGACATGGCTCGCAGGTCAGTCCATGCATTTCGAATCTTGACGCTTTCTTCGAGCTTATTTTGCTCAACGAGGCGTTGGCGAGTAGATTCGGCATCGAAATTCTCGTTAATTGTTAAAATCGTCACAGACGGATGATGACCATATTGTACGAACCCGTTAATTCTGCGCAACATTGAATTAACCATCCCGCCAAACTCTAAAGGGATATTTGACATGGCATTGTATACGTGCAGGTTCTCATTTTTTGTGATCTGGGTTGCCGAGCGGTAGCGATTTTTGGAAGACTTGAGATTTCCACGCTTAAACCGTTTCAGCGTCCGTATAACGAGATTAATGATCGCACATCCTTGATTTTGAGCTGTATGACCAGAGGAGCCTATCTTGCTGGGGTAGGCGAGGTTAACCCAACAATGTCTGCAGAGGCCCCGTCTGGGTTTAGTTTAAGCTTCTTGTCGAGTTTTCTATGCTTTGTCGCCCCATATCTTTGAAGGTTGGGAGCAATGTCAAACGTTGCCGTGTTGAATGTCGTATTTGAGAAAGATATTTCTCCTTAGTGTGAGGTTTGAAAATCCGGGATTCGGACAGGGACTTGGCGAGTAGCCCGAGTTGCTACGGATAGTCCAAATTGTTGGTACGGCTGATCCTGGAGGGATGGTACTGCGGCGACTATTGAGGTCTTCTGGTTCCAGCAGTGGCACGCCAGATGGGGACTGATGCAAAGGAAGGTGACACTTGATCTGGCTTGTTTGTAGGCAAGCCTGAAAGGATAGTCACCATGCCACGCCCTTACCCGAAAGAGTTCCGTGACGACGTGGTCCGCGTCGTATTGGACCGGGACGCAAAGACCACGATCGGCCAGATCGCGAAAGACTTCGGCGTCCACGAAGGCACCATCGCTAAATGGCTCCGCGCAGCCGAGATCGATGCCGGCAACAAGCCCGGCAAGACCACGGACGAGTCAACAGAACTACGCGACCTACGCCGACGGACACGCCTACTCGAGCAGGAGAACGAAGTCCTCCGCCGTGCTGCTGCCTATTTATCGCAAGCGAATCTGCCCTCAAAAGGTTCTACCCGCTCGTAAGAGAGCTCGCCGCCGACGGGATCGCCGTCGCGGTGTCGTGTCGGGTTTTGAAGTTCTCCCGCCAGTCCTACTACCGCTGGCTGTCCACTCCCATCTCCGAAGCCGACCTCGTCGCCGCCTACCGGGCGAACGCCCTCTTCGATGCCCACCGGGACGACCCGGAGTTCGGGTACCGATACCTCACCGACGAAGCCAACACCGCCGGATATCCCATGGCTCCACGCACCGCGTGGCGGATGTGTTCGGATAATGCCTGGTTTTCCTCCTTCGGGAAGGGGCGGGGCAAGAACGGAAAGAGACCCGGCCCACCGGTCCATGACGACCTGTGCGCCGTCACCGACTCCGACGGACGGACTCGACACGAGTTCAGCGCAACGGCCCAAAAACCAGTTGTGGCTGACCGACATCACGGAGCACGAAACTCTTGGATTCTAGTAGTCGTCGCAACACCGAGCTTCTCAACTTGTTTCCAGTAAAGCACGGACTCGTTCTGCCGGCGTATCCCAATTCAGTGTTTTTCGCGGTCGAGCGTTGAGCTCTGCAGCTACGTTCTCAATTTCCTCGAGAGCATGTCGAGACAGGTCTGTGCCCTTGGGAAAGTACTGGCGCAGGAGGCCACTGGTGTTCTCGTTGCTCCCACGCTGCCAGGGACTGCCCGGGTCGCAGAAGTAGACGTCCATTTTGGTTGCAGCGCGAAACGCGAGGTGTCCGGACATTTCCGCTCCTTGGTCCCAGGTCAGAGTCCGCCGCAGAATCCGAGGGAGTTCATTGACGGTCTTTACCAGCCCGTCGCGGACAGTTTCGGCAGTGTGGTCGTGGCTAAGATGAACGAGGCTCACGAACCGAGTGGATCGCTCGACGAGTGTTCCAATTGCGGATCTATTCTTCGTGCCGACAATTAGATCGCCCTCCCAATGTCCTGGCACGACACGGTCATCAGCCTCAGCAGGCCGGTCAGCGATCGGAGCCATCCCATCGACAAAACGCTTCGTCCTATGTGCCGGACTTCGTCGAGGCCTGCGTGCTGTCCGTCCTCGCCGCATAAACGTCGAGAGTTCGCGCTTGAGCCCACCACAGCCCTGGATATAGATCGATTGGAAGATCGTTTCCGTGCATACCCGCATTTGGCCGTCATCAGGGAAGTCTCTGATCAACCGGTGGCTAATCTGTTCCGGCGACCATTTCTTCCCCAACTTTGCCTGAACATCAGATCGCAACCCGCTTGGGGATTCGAATTTACGAACTCGTGGTCGCGGACGGCGAGTGGAGAACCTTCGGTGCGCGGTATAGGGAAGATAACCAAGGGTGTTCGTTGAGTTCCGCCCCAGCTCACGGCTGATCGTCGAAGGGCTTCGCCCCAACTTTTCGCCGATGGTTCGCATCGATTCCCCGCCCCTGGCCAGATCATGAATCTTTTCTCGTTCGATCAGGCTCAGGAAACGGGAATCGATAGGAGTTTCAAGGCGCTCGACATCGACAGCAGTGCCTCGCGTATACGTCTTCCGTGGGTTGTTCACGGTTTTCAGTATCGCTGATTGACGGTAGCGAACGATCCGGCCATCCGGATGGATGCGACCGCCAGAGAATTGCTTGATGTCCTTGTCCCAGTCCTGAGCGCTGGTCGATTCCGACCTGTTCGGAGGCCTGGGCTCGAGGGATTCCAGCGGCTCTGAGGGCTTTGAACTGTGCACGTTGGGCGCGGGTGTCCCTGCCGGTGAATATGCCCGCCTGATGGGCCCATTTATAGCAGGTGACTCTCACGAATCCGAGTTCTTTCGCGATTTCGGAGACGTTGCCATTGAGCTTCAATCGCCGGAAGAACTCTGCCTTGTCTTCAGCGGTGTAGGAGCGGCTCTTCGCTCGTGGTGTCGACACACCTGCCTCTCGACGCCACCGGTAACAGGAATCGACGCTCACGCCGAGCTCGGCAGCTACAGCACGGATGGTGCCTCCACGATCGAGGCGGCGGAAGAACTCTTCTCGTTTCTTCGCTTTGTACTTGACGTTGTCTTTACCTCTGGGCCGGGCCACCACACACTCCCCTTGATCAGGGGTGTTGCAACGATGGCTAGAATCCAAGCAAGTCAGGGCAAGCTCTACCTTTGTGCGATAGAGGACGTGTTCTCGTCTCGGATCGTGGGCTACTCGATCAGCAGCCGGATGAAGGCCAGGTTGGCCGTTGATGCTCTCCAGATGGCCGTGGCCAGACGTGGCGACGTGGCCGGCTGCACGGTGCATTCAGATCGCGGTTCGCAATTTCTGTCCAGGAAATTCGTCCGTGCTTTGGCCGGTCAGGGCTTGGTCGGGTCGATGGGCAGAGTCGGGGCGGCTGGTGACAATGCGGCCATGGAATCGTTCTTAGCGCTGCTGTGGAAGAACGTGCTCGACCGTGGTCGCTGGGCCACCCGGGACCAGCTGAGGATCGCCATCGTGACCTGGATTGAGCGGACATATCATCGGCGTCGACGTCAGGTCCGGCTGGGTCGTTTGATCCCAGTGGAGTACGAAGCAATCATAGAGACAGCTGTTCTCGCAGCATGACACTCAAACTGTCACCTCGACTTGCAGCAGTCCCGTCCCGCTGCTCAGCAAGGAGGATGCGCGCGCTGGACGGGACCAAATGACCCTGATGCTCCGCACCACCGCAATCACGATCTTTGGCTAGGTCGTCGGGGCGATCATGCCGCCCAGTGGCCTGCGTTCGATGTGCACGGAGGCCTTGGAAAGGCGGCTGTCAAGGCCGGAGGTAAAATTCACCGCAGTGGTCGCTAGCGACTTCGGTGTTGGGTCGTCATTACTTTGAACTCATAATTGTTCTGGACTCGTTGAGGAAGTTTTCGACTGCCTGTCGACCGTTGAACCCGCCGAGGTAATAAGTTCGTTGTTCCCACCGGTATGCCGCGAGAGGATCGTCTCCAAGCATCCTGTCGAGGGCAACCGTCAGATCTCCATTTGACGGGGTAACAACGTAGCCCGACCGTGACGTAGGAAATTTTTCATTGAATTCGTCTGGCGTGAAGCGTGTCGTTGCCATGGCGTACGGCTTCCCCGATTGGAGATAGTCAGTCACAATACCCGATACATCTGCAATCATTGCATCCGAGGCGTTTGTCACATCGCTTACGGTCGCGTCCGATTCAGCTGGAGCACCCCACCTATGTCGGCGATTCGAGTGCTCTGAATCACGTTCGAGCATTGTTTGAATCGTCTTGATGAGCTTGGCGAACTCCTTATTACTTCGACTCGCAGGGTGGGGACGGAAGATGACATTGACGTCTCGTTTGATCAAGGCCTCGACTATGTCTGGCCCGAAAGTGAGGGAAGAGTAGTTTTCAGCTTTATTCTTTCCGTACCAAGTGGGGGCATAGAGGACTGTTGGCCGAGTCTTTTCGGCAATTGGAGTTCTATCGACCTCGATTGCTTCCGTCGGGGGCCGTCCGATGACCTTAAATTTAGATTGGTTTATTTTAACACCGTTCCGGGCGTATCGGTCGATGGCTCCCTGCCCCGCAACAAATAAGAAGTCGTACTTTGCGCTGTTGGGGTTGAAGCTGGGTGCTTTGTCGCCGTCGCCGTGATGAACAAATACGTGGGTGTACCGCTTGTCAGCTCTGAACAGGGAGTTCTTGGCCGCGTTATGTGGGTAATAGGCAATGCTGACTGAATCTGGTACTAACTTACGGACGTCCGCGGCAGTTTGTTCATCCGGTACCACGATTGGCCTATTTGTGTTCGCGGCCAATCGGTTCATGGTTTTTTCGGTTAGGGAGACAATGAAGTAAGGCTCGCCCAGGCGGTCGATATATGGGTACCACATTTCAGCTTGGTAGGTGGCAGTTCCTCCATATGGAATTACCGCTTTCGGACGCAATCTCCGTAGTTCCCGTAAAGTTCGCCACCTTGCTCGATCAGCGTAGATCCAAGCATTCACCATGCTCCACGCAGCGACTGAGAACGCTAGCAAAGATAGTGCAAGTGAAACCCACGGTGTTGCTTGGACAGAGAGAAAGGCGAAGATTGCGATTACGGCGAAGGCGGCCCATGCGAGTCGGAAGAAACCCTTGACCTGAACTCCTGAAAGCTTGGTGATGCGTGGATTAAAGTTGAAGTTCGTGGCCACGAGTGGCTTCGTGGAGGAGAAGACCGGAATCGCGCTTGCCAGCCAAGTAGAAATCGTCAAGAGGAACAATGAGATCCACATTACTGATGGGAGATATGTGGAGTGAGCGGCATAAACCGCGCCGACTCCGAGAGCGAGTAGGGCCATATAGGGGATGCTGATCGTCGAATGTCGGGCAACGGACTGGGGAGTCGATGTCAGCGCAAGGACTGCTTCGGATAGGCACACAGCAGCAGCTAGAAGTGCACCCACGACTAGGGCCCCAATATTGGCTGGGAAAGCAACGAGTAGAAAGCCGGCGATGCTTGCAGCAATGAGGGTCGTGCGACGTGATAGTGCCTGGGGAAGGAACCCGCCGAGGCTCCAGACGATGGCCTTTCGGGTCGTTTGAGCCAACTGTCCCACCTTGTGCTTCATAAAATGATATCTCTCAGTTTGATCGCCAACGTTTCTCAATTGACTTCATGACACCGGAAACCTTCGATGGCTCCTCGTGTTTCGGCGCGACGATGGGGCGCCCCTAAGACTGCGCGACCCAATAGCCAGTAGATCTTAGCACTCGTCGCTGTTGAGTGTGGCGAATCGATTCGGCGGTTGGAATTCTCCGCGCATGGGTCATGGGTACGGTCTTGTCGAGGTGGAGAACTGCTCGAATAAGGGACTTTGTTGCTGTTGACTGATAGGGGTAGGAAGAAATACGAACTGGCCTTTCGTTGAAAGGCCGTCCTTCTCGTGCTCGGGCCGAACTGCTCAATCAAGCGGTTCGCCGAGCAAATTGGCGTGAACCCAGGCACTCTGGGTAATTGGGGCCTATGCTTTTTGGCACGTCGCTACCGGGGTCTTGGCCCGGTAGAGGGCCCCGTTCTTGATCATCGAATACAGAACGTCGCAGCGGCGTCTGGCTAGACACATGACTGCTGCATTGTGTCTCTTTCCCTCGGCTCGTTTTCGCTGGTAGTAGGCCTTGGAGATCGGATCGTGGCAGCTGGCGACCCAGGCCGATCGGAACAGGGCGTTCTTCAACGCTTTGTTTCCCGATCGAGATGGGTGTTCACCATGGATCGAGGTGCCTGAGTATCTTGATGTCGGGGCGATCCCCGCGTAGGCCGCCAGATGGGCTGCGTCCTTGAATCCGTGGCCGTCTCCAATGGCCAGGAGCACGGCTGCAGCGGTCTTGATGCCGACTCCTGGCATGGAGATCAAGACCGTGGAAAGAGGGAAGTCATCGACCAGCTTCTCCACCTCGGTAGCCAGGAGCGCCCGTTGGGCTTTGAGTTCCTTGATCTGGGCTGCCACCCTCGGGATGATGATTTCGACCGCGGCCGTGCCGGCCACGGTCACCGTCTGCTCTGACAGGGCGGTGAAAATCTCTCCGATGAGTATGGAAGGATCCTTGCGGGAATGATTCCGGGCGAATCGCAGGACGTTTCCCCTGCCGGCGGCGCGCAGCCCGGTGGGTCCGCCGTAGTGGATGAAGAGCTCCAGCACGAGGGGGCGGGTGATCCTCGTTTCGGGGAAGACCCGCTCCAGGGCGGGGAAGATCTGCAGCAGCAGGCCACGGAGTCGGTTGATGGCCCGGGTGCATTCATGCGTCAGGTCCGCATCAAAGCCGGCCAGGACCTTCAACGCTGAGAGGACCTCGCTGTCCCGGTCCACTTGGCGCAGTGTATGGGGCATTGAGCGGGCGGTGTCGGCGATGATGAACGCGTCCCGGGCATCTGTTTTGGCTCTGCCCGGGTATAGGTCCGCTGCTTTTCGCATCGCGAGTCCGGGGAGGTAGGCGACTTCGCAGCCGGCGTCGCGGGCCACGGCGATGGGCAGGGCGCCGATGGTGTTGGGCTGGTCCACGATGACCAGCACCTTCCCGTGGGTCTGGAGCCGGGTGAAGACCTCTCGTAGTTTTGCCTCGTCCTGGGGCAGGGGATGGTCGATGATCCGGCCACCGTCCCGGTCCAGGGCTGTTGCGTGGTGACCCGATTTACCGACGTCGAGTCCGCAGAACACGGCGATTTCGTTGTTTATGGTGGCGCTCCTTTGCACCGTGCGGTTGGCCGCTAGTCACGACACTCGATGCCACACCCACGTTACGAAGAGACCACGGTTTCTGACTTCCGGGTCATGTCCCTATCAGCGGTCAACGCGTGCCTCCAGGTTCGGCGACAACACCCCCCCCGGATCATGAGTGACAGGGCAGGACAGTCATACCGAACCTAGCGACCAAACCCCGTTTATCGGGGTCCTACAAATGTAGCGGGCGCGCGCGTGGTTGCCTCGAGTTTGGGCAAGAGCTCCCCGACAGGCTAAGATGTGATGTCGGTCTTTGTTCTACAGGAGTTCTCATTAGCGATAAGCGTTCAGATCGTCCGTCGTCACGCGGAATCGATCGCAGCTCGCCGTTGGTCTTTTCGGCCAAGGAATTCGGGGGATACCCGGGTACCATGAAGACTCTTGAACGGACCGTGCCCGCTCCGCCTGAAATGGGGGCGGCACTGATCGGAATCGAAGAGGGGTCGGATATCGATCTGGATCTTCGATTCGAGGCCGTACACGAGGGAATCTTGGTTTCCGGTACAGCGTTCTCGGAAGTGTCCGGTGAATGCGGCCGATGCCTGGAGCCTATCGCGTACGACCTCGAGTCCGACATTCAGGAGTTGTTCTTCCATGAAGGCGCTGAGGTGCCCGATGAGGAGGACATGGACCAGCGACAGATCGTGGATGACTTCATCGATCTGGAGCCGGTACTCAGGGATGCAGCGGTGACCGCGCTGCCGTTCCAACCGGTGTGCCGAGAGGGCTGCGAAGGCCTCTGCGCCGAATGCGGGATTCGTCTCGCGGATGAGCCAGGGCACCACCACGAGATCCTAGATCCCCGCTGGGCAGCTCTCACCGAGCTGGCTGGCACCACCGCAGAAGATGCGGTACAGAGTACAGATTCAGTCGAGAGAGAAGAGAGTTAGCCGTGGCTGTTCCCAAGCGGAAGATGTCCCGCTCGAATACCCGGGCCCGTCGGTCCCAGTGGAAGGCAACTGCGCCGAACCTGGTCAAGACCATGGAGAACGGCCGCGTCACCTACAGCCTGCCGCACCAGGCGAAGGTCGTGACCGACTCTGCCGGCACCGAGTTGTTCCTTGAATACAAGGGGCGCAAGGTAGCAGACGCCTAATAACGTCTGATGCCTTCAACAGAAGAGCTTCTGAAGCGTCTCGGGGTCACCATCGACCCCGAGACGCTTCGTCTTGCGCTCACACATCGCTCCTATGCTTATGAGCATGGCGGCCTTCCGACCAACGAACGCCTCGAGTTTCTCGGCGATTCAGTGCTCGGCTATGCCGTGACAGACCATCTCTACCGGACCTACCCGGACCTGCCGGAGGGCGATCTGGCGAAGCGACGTGCCTCCGTCGTCAGCACCCGAGCACTCGCCGGGATTGCGCGCAGCATTGACGTTGGACAGCATATTCTCCTCGGTCAAGGTGAGGTACTGACCCACGGTGCGGACAAGTCCTCGATCCTTGCCGACACCATGGAGGCGTTGATCGGTGCCACGTACCTCAGCGATGGCCCTGACGCGGCACAAGCCCTCGTGATGCGTCTGGTAGCCCCGCTGCTATCGGACGTTGAACACCTCGGCGCAGGCACCGATTGGAAGACAGCGATCCAGGAAATCGCGGCAGCGCGCAAACTTGGCCCCATTGACTACTCCATCACCGGCACCGGCCCTGATCACGCGCGGGTGTTCGAAGCAACGCTACGCATTGGCTCGAATGATTACGGAACAGGCACGGGCCCTTCCAAAAAGGAAGCCGAACAAGAGGCAGCTGCGATCTCCTATCGGACGCTGGTCCCCTCAGAGCCTTCGGTGGGGTCGGAAGAGAAGACGGCCCACGAGTAGATGCCGGAACTTCCGGAAGTAGAAGTTGTGCGACGGGGTCTGGAATCCTGGGTGGCCGGCCGGAAAATCAACGAAGTCCACGTCCATGACGCACGCTCCATCCGTCGACATCAGGATGGCCCAGCTGACTTCATGGCCACGCTGCACGGCACAGCGATCACCGACATTGTGCGACGTGGAAAGTTCCTCTGGATGCCTCTGGGCGGTGTGACACGTGGAGCAGCTCTCGTTGCCCACCTCGGAATGAGCGGCCAACTGCTGGTTGAGGACTCCACAGCAGCTGACGAAAAACACCTTAAGATCACCTTTGATCTATCGGCTTCGGCCGCAAAGCCGGAACAATTGCGCTTCGTCGATCAGCGGATCTTCGGGGGCATGTTCGTCTCACCCCTGGTGCCGACCATTGACGGAGCTCCGGGCGGACAAGGTTCCCAAGCTGCATCCATTCCCCAAGCTGCCTCCCATATCGCCCGCGATGTCTTGGACCCGGATTTCGATATAGAAGAGTTCCATCGCCGGCTGCGGACACGTAGGATAAGTATTAAGCGAGCGATCCTAGACCAGGGACTGGTGTCCGGGGTAGGTAATATCTATGCGGACGAGGCGCTATGGGAAGCCCAGATGCACTACGCCCGTCCCACCGACACTTTGCGGCGCCCAGATACCATCAGGCTAGTCGATGCCTTATCGACCATCATGGACCGAGCTCTTGCTGCCGGGGGAACAAGTTTTGATCAGCTTTACGTCAACGTGAACGGTGCGTCCGGCTACTTCTCTCGGTCATTAAACGCGTACGGCCGCAGCGGACAACCGTGCCACCGATGCGCAGACGGGGGACAGACTTCGCTGGTCTGTCGGGATGCGTTTATGGGCCGTTCGTCCTACTGGTGCCCGGTCTGCCAGCGAGTTCCGCGCAACGCCCGCTTCTAGGCGGAGAACTCGGAGACTACCGCATCGTTGAACGGCGTCCACGCATCAATCGCCCATGGGCCAAAGTCGCGGTCGGTCAAAGTAACGCAGGCTAAGCCGGCTGGCGGGTCAACCCAGAGGAAGGTCCCTGATTGTCCGAAATGGCCGAAAGTCTGAGCCGCGTTCCTAGTGCCAGTCCAATGGGGTGACTTGTGGTCCCTGATTTCAAAACCCAGGCCCCAGTCGTTGGGCTTCTGGCGCCCGTAGCCGGGAAGAATGCCGTCAACACCGGGAAATTGCACGGTCGTTGCTTGCTCCATGGTGGGTCCGGCCAGAAGGGTAGGCCGCTGGAGCTCTGCTGCGAAGAGCGACAAATCGTGGAGAGAAGAGACGGCGTCGGCGGCGGGAGAACCTTCGAGCGCCGTTCTGGTCATGCCCAGGGGCTGCAGCACAGCTTCGGAGAGATAGGTGGCAAAGGGGATGCCTGTCTCCGATTCGAGGGTCTGTCCCAGGACATCGAAGCCCGTATTCGAATAGATGCGGCGGGTCCCCGGTTCGGCATGAATAGCATCGGAGGAAAAATCATAACCGCCGGTATGTGCCAGCAGGTGGTGAACAGTTGAACCTTCCGGGCCTGCTGGCTGATCGAGAGAAAGTGCCTCTTCTTCAAGAGCGACCAAGAATGCGAAGGCGGAGAGCAATTTGGTGACCGAAGCTAGCGGAAAAATGCGCTGGGGGTCCCCCTGACTGTCCAAGGTGTTGCCTTCGGTGTCCAGCACGGCTGCTGCGGCGTGGGGGACAGGCCATGTGTCGAGTAAGTCCAGGGCGGTCATGAAACGGTGCTCCTCAGCGGTTGCGGGTGGTGAGGCAGTCTATTCCGCGGTGCGCGGGGCAGTACCACCATAGTGGGCAGCGAGGCGGGACAGCCCCTCGTCAATGGAAAGCAGGGGCTTCCATGCGAGGACTTTATGCGTGGTGCGTTGGTCGAACCAGTGCGCAGTGGACAATTGCTCGGCGAGGAATTCCGTCATCGGTGGCTCATCGGAGACCCAACCGTGACGCAGCGCGCCTGTCCAAAGACTCTCTATCACTTTCCCTGCGTTGCGGGCCAAGGATCCGGGGACACTGAACTTTGGTGCGGGGACGCCGCCGGCGGCACAGATTCCGGCAATGAGCTCACCGACTGGACGCGGCTCTCCATTGGTGATGACCAAGGAGAGACCATGGGCAACGCTGATCCGTTCCAGCCCTTGAACAATCGCAGAAGCCGCATTGTCGACATACGTAGTATCGATCAGAGCCAGGCCGCCATCCAACAAGGGCAGCCGGCCTGAACGAGCTCTATCGATAACTCGTTCCACAAGTTGAGTGTCGCCCGGGCCCCAGACGACGTGTGGGCGCAGAGCGGTCACACGAAATGATGGTGTGTCGGCTTCCAGTGCCAAGAGTTCTGCACTGGCCTTGGAACGAGCGTAGTAGCCCCGCGCAGCGGCAGGTTCAGGAGCGCCGGCAGCCCCTCCGACGATCGATGACCCTAGGTGGGCTACGGAGGGCGATGAAACGAAGACGAAGTCTTCAACGCTAGCCGTTCGAGCGGCGGACAAGAGGTTCCTGGTGCCCTCGATGTTTGTTGCGACGAACTCCTCCCACTCACCGGTGAAGGAGACTTTCGCGGCCAAATGAATGACCGCGGAAGCGCCTTCGACAGCTCGGGCAACGGCGTGGGGATCGGTGACAGAGCCCCGACACGGTTCGACGCCGGGCAATGATGTGGGACCGCGTTGAAAGGTCCTGACCCGGTAGCCGCGGGCCAGCAGTTCTTCGGCCACCGCCCGTCCCAGCATGCCACTCGCCCCGGTCACCAGAACGAGCTTGTCGTGATTGGCAGTACTCATTGCAGGGTTGCCTTTTTCCCGGACAGAAGCTCGGCAGCCCACTTCGACAAAGCAGAACGGTCGATCTTTGAGTTGTGCCGGATATCGGTGGGCAAATCGGGGATGACCACTACTGCCGCGGCCGTCATACCGGTCGCTCGGGTTATGGATGAACGTACGTCCTGCGTCAAAGCCTGAGCAGCCAGCGCGGAACGACGAGTTCTCTGCACGGTTTCCACGATGACGACCACTGCCTGCGTACCTGCTGGTCCAACCCCGACGACTGCGGCACGACGAATGCCCCGCACAGCTTCCGCAGCCAACTCTGCGGCAACGGGTGTCCTCACCCCTGCGGCGGTAGTGATGATGTGCCCTAGCCGCCCCTGAACCCAGAGACGTCCAGCGGTGTCGAGATGGCCGACGTCGCCCGTGTGATGCCAGCCTGGATGAACTGCGCTGGCGTGCTCGGTGACCCATAACCGGTCGTACCGATCCTTGACATGGGGAGCCGAAACAACGATTTCTCCGACCTGGCCAGGGCTGGCATCCAGTTCATCGGAAACCCCTCCCTGATCGTCCAACGCCGCGATGGAAACTTGGGCGCCCGCCACGGGTTGGCCGACACAGACTCCGTCGCCCGAACCGGCGGCGAGGATCCCTTGAAGGCTGATGTCGGTGATGGGTAGTGCCTCGGTCATCCCGTAAGGCGTGTGGACCTCTGCCTGCGGAGCCAAGTCCTGAACCTGTTGCAGCAAGGTGGTCCCGAGTGGTGCCCCGGCTGAGAGGAGCAGATCCACGCGTTCAAGAGCAGCTCGTTGGATGGAGTCGAGCTCCGTCGAGGTGGCCAGAACGTTCACTAGGGCGGCCGGGGAGGCGAAGACGATGGTGGCGTTGATGGCCGCTGCCGCGTCAGCCAGCGCGGAGGCAGACAGGGTCCTGGGTGAGGTCACGTCCATATCGGGCGTAACGGATACTGCCCCCAGAGCCGGCCCCAGAAGGGCGAAGGGGGCAAACCCCGCCACGAGGGCGTCGCCGGACTTCAATCCGTAGGTGGCCTGCAGGGTATCGCGCATGGCGGCTAGCTGCCGATGAGTATAGACGACGCCTTTGGCCGGTCCGGTGGATCCTGAGGTGAACAAGATGGCGGCGTCGGTATCGGGATCTGCCGCCACGAACGGCGGAGCACCGGCCGCGATGCTACCCATCCCTGATTTCTCCAGGTCGCCAACCGTGGCGACCACGCCCAGGAGCCGACGTTTGGCGGGGGAGAGGTCGCCAGCGGAAATCCGCTGACCGGGCCATTTCAGCGCCTTGGCGGCCATGAGGGCCCGTTCGATGCCGATCAGGTACCCAGGGCCCGCACCGCGGATCGCCCTGCCGAGACTCTTCGTGCCCAGTCCGGCATCGGCGACGACAATGATGGCCTCGAGCCGGAGGCAGGCATAGATTAAGGAAGTGAGCTCCGCGCTGGGTGGGACCAGCAGGTTCACTCGATCGCCACGGCGGACACCCAGTTCGGATAGACCGTGGGCAATGGCATCGACGCGTCGGACCAGTGAAGCCCACGACAGGGAAGTGGAACTTCGTACGCCCTCTCCGGCGGGTCCCATGTCTACGACCGCGTCTGCGTGGTCATCGCGATGAGCGTCGAGTTCGGCGAGCATGCTGCGGAACCCGGTAGCCAGGTCGCGATCGCGAGGACCGCCGTCGGAGCCGACATTGGCGCGTGACGGGGCGTCGTCTTGAAGAGCAGACTTTATTTCCGACCTTTGGTGCACCGTGGAGGAGAGCCAGGCCAACAAGGGGGTGGCGATATCTCGATCTTCGGCAAGGAGGTGACCGGCGCCTTCGAAGCGGTGCACATCTGCTTGAGGCAAACGGTACATCAGGTCGCGTAGGTAGCGGTCGGAGAAAATAGGATCACGCGGACCCCACATCATCAGTGCCGGGACCTCGAGTGTCCGGATCTCCGTGGAAATCTGATCTAGGGTTGGCCAACTGGGATGCTGCGGGGTAGCGGGGATGTCGGCGACGAAGTTGGCGACCCCGGCACGTGCCGGGGCTGTGCGATACGGAGCCATAAACGCGCATTCAACGTCGGACGGCAGGCTCGGGTGTGCTAGCGCGTGGGTGACCTTCAGGAAAGCCGGGGTAATGCGGGTGCCCCATCCGTGGACGGCAGGGTGTAACGCAAGGCTGAGGGCAGGTGGTAGGGCGAAACCTGAGGGGTGCACTGCGGTGTTCGTCAGGACGATGCCTGCCAGCTGCTCGCGATGGCGTGTCGCCCAGCCCAACGAGATGATCCCGCCCCAGTCGTGGCCGAGAGTCACCACGGGGCCTTCAAGTCCCAGCGCGTCGGTCAAGTCCCCGAGGTCGGTGACTCGATCCGCTAGTCGGCGAAATATGTCAGTCCGGTCGGAATAACCCATGTCGAGTTGATCGACGGCCACCACGCGCCAAGGGGTTTCGGCCTCGGCGCCGGCTTCAAGTACGCTTCGCCAGAGGTAGGACCAGGTGGGATTTCCGTGCACGGCCAGAATGGTTCCTGCTGGTGCTGCCTCCCGAGCTTCGAGAGCTGGCAGGTTGTCCAATAAATGCCATTGGTGCGACGATCCTGAGGGATCACAGCTGGCTGTTGAGGGGACGGTAAGGTATCGGGAGAATTCCGGGCGGACCCCGGGCCAGCTCCTTGCTACCACGCCAGCTCCAGCATTGCCGTGTTCAGACCGGAACCGACACCCATGCAAAGCACTCTGTCTCCAGGGTTGAGCGTGTTGGCCTCTTGGGCCAACGTCATGGGAAGCGAAGCAGGACCGACGTTTCCCCACTTCGGGAACGTGATCGGAACCCGGTCTCGAACGAGGTTCACGGCCTTGATAATGGCATTGGTATACGAATTGGACACTTGGTGGGTGACGTAACGGTCCATCGACCCCCAGTTCCAACCGTCCTTATGGGCTTCGTCCCAAGCATCCACGACGAGTTTCAGGCCGTTGTCGAGCAGGCCTTTCGTGTCGGTGTACATCCCCTGTGGGCCGCCAACGCACAGTTCGTGATGTTCGCTCCCGGCGCGTGAGACGCCTCCGAGGATGCGGTGTGAGCCTGGATGTTCGTCGGCGCGGCCGATGACTGCGGCTGCAGCACCAGAGCCCAAGGTCAGGGTCGCGAATTCGCGGAGGTAGTCCTCACGCGTCGAATCTTCGCGGTTCAATCGATCGAAGGTTGGTTCCTGGGCAATCTGTGAATCTTCACCAGCGACGATCAGCGCGTACTTAATCTGCCCGGAATCGATCATATTCGCGGCCAGCGTCATGCCGTTGACGAATCCGAGGCAAGCGTTGGCTAGGTCGAAGTTCATGGCTGAGGACGGTAGACCCAGCCCATTGTGGACTTTGACGGCGACGGAGGGCTCAAGATTCCTGCGGGTGACCGAGGTATTGATGAGCAGGCCGATTTCGCCGGCTTCAACTCCGGCTTCGGCTAACGCCTTGGACCCGGCTTCGATAGCCGCGTCGTCGAATCCTGTTCCTTCCGGCCACCAACGTCGTTCGCTGACACCGGCTACCCGTTCGAGGAGCTTCTTGGACAGACGCAGCCGCTTAAGGCTCGGCTCTAGCCGCTTATCGAATTCGCTCGAGGTGACGATGACAGGAGCCTCCACACTCGTAACGGCAATAACCGCCGAGTTGGTGTGTCGAAACGTTGCATTGCCGCTCAATATCCAGCCTTCGTCCATATAGGATTCATCTGCCGCCGACGCATCCCTATGATGCGAAGACTCTCCAACCGTTAACTATGCACTCTGCGAAGTGGTTCCCGCACATTCGCCATGCGGTATGAACGCCGCCTGTGACTTTTCTCCCCTCGAGTGGCAAACCCGCCGCGGGTGTCCAGACACAGTAGATTGGAGGGAGGAAGACCTTTGTCCCGCCGTCCGAAAGACCTCCGTGCATCTCAAGACCCTGACCGTTCGTGGATTCAAGTCGTTCGCCTCTGCGACGACTTTTGAGTTCGAACCCGGCGTCACTGCCGTGGTTGGACCGAATGGTTCTGGGAAATCCAACGTCGTCGACGCCTTGTCGTGGGTGATGGGGGAGCAGGGGGCTAAGACGCTCCGTGGCGGCAAGATGGAAGATGTCATCTTCGCCGGAACCTCTGGCCGTCCGGCGTTAGGGCGAGCGCAGGTCTCGCTAACTATCGATAATGCAGACGGTGCCCTGCCCATCGAATATTCAGAAGTGACGATCACCCGGACCCTGTTCCGGGCTGGCGGCTCTGAATATGCCATCAATGGTCAGTCCTGCCGCTTGCTCGATATCCAGGAATTGCTTTCCGACACCGGAATGGGCCGGGAGATGCACGTCATCGTCGGGCAGGGGCAACTGGACCGTATCCTTCATGCCACATCGGATGAACGCCGAGGTTTTATCGAGGAAGCCGCCGGGGTGCTGAAGCACCGCAGACGTCGGGAAAAGACCGTACGCAAACTCGAGTCAATGGCCACCAACCTCTCGCGTCTGCAGGACCTCACAGGAGAGGTTCGGCGCCAGCTGACACCGTTGGGTAAACAGGCTGACGTTGCACGGCGGGCACAATCGGTCCAATTTGAGGTGCGCGATGCTCGTTCTCGGCTCCTGGCCGACGAGTTGGTGACCCTCCAAGAAGCCCTCCATCGAGAGGTCGAAGACGAACGACGAATCCGTGTGCGACGGGACGAAGTCGAAGTGGAGGTTACCCGAGTCGGCGCCCGGGTCGCGGAGCTGGAATCTGCTGCCGCGAGCATTGTTCCTGCCCTAAACTCCGCTCGAGAGACATGGCACGGGTTGAACGCCATGAAAGAACGGTACAGATCTCTGGGCGCCTTGGCGAAAGAACGCGAACGCGGCTTGGCTGAGCAGAGTCGCGTCGTGCACGATCCGTCTCGGGAACCCGACCGGCTAGAAAGCCAAGCACAGCGTTTACGCGTTGATCTGGAAGCGCTTGAGAACGAACGCGATAAGTCATCAACTGTACTCGATTCCGCGATTACGGATCGGAAGGAATCGGAACAGGCGGCGGCCGACGAAGCCCGTCGAATGAACGAATTGATGCGTGCCTTAGCTGACCGTCGCGAGGGACTGGCTACCTTGGCCGGAAAAGTCGCCTCGGCGCGCAGCCGCGTCGAATCACTCGAAGGTGAGCTGGGCAGACTGCGAGCATCGGCCGAACTGGCACGTGTACGCGGTTCTGAGGCACAGATGAAATATACCGAACTGGAACAGCAGGCTAGCGGTGTTGAGGACACGGAAGAGGACCTGGACGCTTCGCACGAATTGGCCGAGGAACGTTTGGCGTCCTGCGATCGAGAGTTGGAGCAGGTAGTTTCTCGGGAGCAAAAAGCAGAACGTGAACGGGCCGCTCTTCAAGCTCGTCTTGACGCACTGCACGCTGCGATGAGCCGCAAGGATGCCTCCGAGGAGATTCTTGCAGCAGGGCATCAGGGCATTAGGGGGCGTATCAGTGCAGAGCTCCATGTCGAACCCGGATACGACGGTGCGATTGCCGCTGCGCTAGGTACCTACGCCGAGGCGCTAAGTGCCTGTAGCGCCGACGACGCTCAGCAAGTCCTGGAATCAGTCCGCGAACAGGAATCAGGCCGTGTCCACCTGATCTTTCCGCAGGCAACCGAGTCAGATGTTCTTCTCTCGGACCAGCGGGCGGAAACGCACGCGAAGAGGAATCCATTGCCCGCTGGTGGCTTGTGGGCTTCGGGCCTCGTGGATGTCAAGGAAGCAGCCCCCGGCGGCCTCGCCGAAGCTGTCCGGCATCTTCTGCGCAATGTCATCGTCGCTGAAAATAGGGAAGGCGCTGTTGAACTCCTGACCGCAGCACCCCAATTTACTGTGGTCACTCGCGATGGCGTGGTCCATTCGACGAATAGCCTTGCCGGGGGATCTGGCACCGGTTCATCACTTGTGGAGCAGCAAGCGGCCATTGATGCCACCAACGTCGAACTATATGACGTCACCTCATGCTACGAACAGCTTCGTTTCCAACGCTCAGCGCTGGAAACTAGACGCAGCGACGCTGCCGAGGCTGTCGATACGGCACTTGAAAAGTTGTACCAATCAGATGCCCGCATTACCGGCGTTGCTGAACAGCTGGCAACTCTCGGAGCCACGACCCGAGAAGCTGCCGCAGAGGTCGAAAGATCAAGGGACCGGATCAGCGTTGCCACGGAGTCGGTAGCCGAAGCCAAGAAAACCCTGGCTGCACTTGAGGAGCGCCTGGCTGCTACCCGGGAGGCCCCAGCTGATGATGAACCAGACAGCTCAACGCGCGAGAGGCTAGATGCTGAGGCCGCCAAGGCCCGTGACCGAGAGCTTAACGCACGGTTGGCTCTGCGGGGCAGTGAAGAGCAGGTCAAGAGCTTGTCGAGCCGAATTGAATCACTCGTGAAATCCGCCGCGGGGGAACGCCGTAACCGTGAACAGGCTGAGCGGAGAACCGCGCTACGACGTCGTCAAGCCAAACGTGCTCAAGCCGTCGGACAGGCGATCTTGTTGGTGCAAGAACACCTTGAATGCTCATTGCAGGAAGCTGCGGATGAACACGCACGGCTAACAAAGCATCGCGACCAAATAAATGGCGAGCTGCGGCAAACCAGAACCCGATCTAATGAACTAGGTAGTGAGTTGGCCGGGCTCACTGATTCCGTGCATCGTGATGAGTTGGCGCGCGCCCAACAACACCTGCGCATTGAAAGCCTTGAAGCCCGGGCCCTCGCAGAGTTGGGGATGACGCCTGAGCATCTCATCGAAAACTATGGTCCCGACCTACCGGTCCCACAACCTGACCAGGGAAGTGATAAGTGGGCGGCTTTGCGTCAAGACGTGGACATGGACGGAAACCCGGAGCCGGTGGGACGACCCTTCGACCGTGGCGAGCAGGAAAAACGTTTAGGGAAGGCAGAAAAGGATCTAGCGTCCTTGGGCAAGGTCAACCCCTTAGCCTTGGAAGAGTTTGCGGCACTTGAGGAACGGCACAAGTTCCTGGCGGAGCAACTTGAGGATCTGAAATCCAGTCGCAAAGACCTTCTGGACATCATTCGCGACGTGGATGAACGAGTTGAACGCGTCTTCACGGAGGCCTTCGACGATACGGCCGAACAGTTCGAAAAAGTCTTTGCCACACTGTTCCCGGGCGGTGAGGGAAAACTGGTGTTGACCGACCCGGATGACATGCTCAATACGGGGATCGATGTGCAAGCCCGTCCAGCCGGCAAGAAGATCAAGCGTCTCTCGCTACTTTCTGGTGGAGAGCGATCATTGACTGCCGTTGCGCTCCTGGTAGCGATCTTCAAGGCCCGCCCATCGCCGTTCTACGTGATGGATGAGGTCGAGGCTGCCCTTGACGATACGAACTTGGGGCGCCTACTGGTGATTTTCCGCGAGCTCCAAGAAGTTAGTCAGCTGATCATCATCACGCATCAAAAGCGCACGATGGAGATCGCTGACGCCCTGTATGGCGTCTCCATGCGCGGCGATGGGGTCACGAAGGTCATTAGCCAACGGTTGTAGACCGTCTTTCATCTACGCGAATCCATGCAGCGGCACCGGCCAAGCCGATGATTCCGGTCATGACGAATGCCCACCCGAAACCCATCTGGTCCGCGATGAGCCCCGCAACTACGGGGCCTAAAATGGCGCCGGAATCGCTGGCCATCTGGAAGCCGGCCATGACTTTGCCGCCATTATGATCGCGGCCGATGACGTCGGCTACGGCTGCTTGCTGCGCGGGGTTCATAAATCCGATACCGGCGCCAGCAATGATCGAGAGCGCGATGAACAGTATTGCGTTGTCGGTCAGTCCAATCCCGGCCATGGCGACTGAGCCCACCGTCAGTCCGACCAAAACCGGCATGCGCCGCCCGTATTTATCGGTGATTCGTCCGGCAACGGTGAGCGCAGCACCGTTTCCAATGGCGAATATTCCCAACGATAGACCCGCCAACGCTGCCCCATCGTCAAAGACTTGCGCGGCAAACAGGGGGACCAAAGCTACCCGTACGCCGAAATTGGACCATCCATTTGCGAAGCCCGAAAACAAAGCGGCCCGATAAGTCGGACTCTTCATGGCAGCGGCGAATGACATCGCTTGGCGTTCGTCGCGGGGCCCACGCTTGGCAGCCGATCGCACTCCCAAAAGTGACAAATACACGAATGCTGCTGCGATGATGAGGGCGCCACCGTAGATGAAGAATGGCAGACGGTATCCGAAGACTGCAAGGAAGCCGCCGAGCACAGGGCCAACAATGTTCCCGATGAGGAATGATCCGGCGTAGTACCCGGATATTCGGCCGCGGATCTCGGGGGGTGCGAGTCGGGCGATGAGTGACATGGCCGAAACGGTGAACATGGTCGAACCGAGCCCACCAGCTGCCCTGAAGACCAGCAATTGGGTGTAGTCCTGAGCGAAGCCACACAGGATGGTCGATACCGCAACGATGAGAACGCCGCCGACATACACGGGGGGCTCGCTCAGCGCAGACGCCAAACGACCACTGACCGGTGCGAAAGCCAACCGGGTCAGCGCGAAGACGCTGACGATGAAACCGGCTTGGGCGATCCCGACGTCGAAGCTCTTGGCAAATTGCGGCAGAATAGGTGCGATCAGGCCGAACCCTAGGGCTATAACGAACGCCGCAGCAATAAGGACTCTAATTTCGCGGGGGATCGTTGGTTGTTTTGGAGGGAGTGTGGGTGTGCTCATCAAGCCAACAGCCTAGTCTGTGAGAAGCTAGTCCCGTGTCTACAGAAACCCTCCTGATTATTGCCATCGTCATCGTTGTAATCCTTGTCGCGGGCCTGGGAACTGCCTTCTTCCTCCGGGGACGCAAGACGCCCCCCGGTACCTACGACGGACCCCGGGACGCGAATGATCCGGCCCCCGGGAATGCCAGCAGTGATGGAACCGACACCCTGACCCATCCGGGTAAAGCTCTTGAGCAGGACGTCGAAGGTGGTGGGGGACCAGGCACTGCGCCGGCCCCTGAAGAGGCATTAGGACAACAAGACCTTGCCGTTGACGTTCCGGCGCCAGTTCTCGGTCGTCTAGCACGCCTCCGGGCGCGTCTGGTCAAGTCGAACAACGCTCTGGGCAAGGGGCTGTTGTCCCTGTTGTCACAGGACAACATTGACGAAGACGTTTGGGACGAGATCGAAGAAACACTGCTGCTGGCAGACCTCGGGAGCGAACCCTCCCAAGAGCTGGTCGAGGCACTCCGCGAACGGGTAAAGGTTGAAGGCCATCGGGACCCGGCCCAAGTCAGAACCATGCTCCGTACGGAACTCATCAAATTGGTCGACCCGAGCATGGATCGCACCATCGTTTCGGAACGGCAAGTCACCGGCCCATCGATTGTCATGGTCGTGGGGGTCAACGGCGTCGGCAAAACCACCACCATTGGAAAAATCGCCCGTGTACTGGTTGCCGAGGACAAAGACGTGCTCCTCGGGGCTGCTGACACGTTCCGTGCAGCAGCTGCCGAACAATTGGCAACGTGGGGGGCCCGAGTCGGTGTCCCTACCGTCCGTTCCGATGTTGACGGTGCAGACCCCGCGTCCGTGGCTTTCGAAGCCGTGAAAGCTGGCATCGATCAAGAAGTTGACGTCGTCATGATCGACACCGCCGGCCGCCTGCAGAACAAGGTCGGACTGATGGACGAACTGGGCAAAATTAAGCGAGTCGTGGAAAAGCAGGCCGCCGTCAATGAGGTTCTGCTGGTCCTCGACGCCACCACTGGCCAGAATGGTCTGAACCAGGCGAAGGTGTTCTCCGAAGTTGTTAACGTCACCGGAATTGTTCTGACCAAACTCGACGGAACGGCAAAAGGCGGCATCGTTGTCGCTATCCAGCGCCAACTCGGTGTGCCGGTAAAGCTGATCGGATTGGGCGAGGGACCTGACGATCTGGCACCTTTCGACGCAGAGGGCTTTGTCGACGCACTACTCGATTAGAAAATGAGTCTCGCAGAAGATGGGTAGTAGACCAGTTAGAATATCAAGCGCCGGACACCATCGGGGGGAACGACCGATTGGAGTAACAGTGATTGCTGGCTGGAGGCTTTTCGAAGCCTTGCATAAAGATACCGTCCTACTCAAGTACAACTGTCCGCCACCAACCGCAGAAACATACGGCTGGTTAAGGGCGGGCACACCGATTAAACTGTCACACGACGTGAGGATAGAACAGAATAGTGGCCTATATGGGGGGGCCTATAAAGGCATGCCGGGAGGGCGCAAGCGTCCTGGGTTCGCTTCTATAGGCGCGTTCAGCTATTCGATGTCAGCGTTGCCCGATGGGGTTAATGTCGGCAGGTACTGCTCTATCTCCACAGGACTTCGTTTCACGGATTCCGTGCATCCATTAAATCTGTTAACCACCTCAGCCATCAGCTTCCGCTCACGGAATATGCTGTACAAGGGCCATCAGACTCCGAGTCTTTTGGAGTATGCGGCGGATTTCGACGTGACCGGAGAGAAGCCGTACCCAACCATAGGACACGACGTGTGGATCGGTACTGGGGTTACCATAAACATGGGCATCACTGTTGGTACCGGCTCGATGATCGCCGCAAATTCCACTGTCACTAAAGACGTTCCGCCATATTCAATAGTTGGTGGGAATCCAGCGAAGGTAATCCGTATGCGAATTCATCCGGACATTGGTGAGAAACTTCTTGAGAGTAAATGGTGGGAATATGAGCCCCAGTATCTTTTCGAAGATGTAAATACGTCTTTAGACCTGTTGGCAGATCGCATCCTCGATGGCCATGCGCCTCGTGCCCATTTCCGCTCGTTGAGAGTCTCAGACTACTTGGATTCGGACCAAGAGTAGACTCATTGCCGGTTCGGCGGTGCAGAGGTATTCAGCGTCGTTTTGATCTGGGAAGTATCCCAGCGAGTTCCTGAGAATTCTTCGATACGGTCTCGCATCCCATGATTGTGGTCAACGTGTCTAGACCGAATTAATCCCTCGAACGATTCCACTTGGGGATGGGTCTCGATAAATAAACCTTCGCTTCTTGCTCGGAAAGACTGGACTGAGGAAAACTCACGACGTCGAGCAATAGACCGTCGCTGAAGCGTCGGCTGGACCACGCCTAGACAGCGACGGAATAGCGCATAGGCGAAATTCTTATTGCTCTCGAGTGGCCTTTGGACAGATATGTGCAGGGCACGGCTTAGAGCCAGTTGGTGCGTCAGAAGTTCGTCGCCGAAGGAACTCTTCGATGTTTTTGGCTGCTAGCCTCAAACACAACCAATTGTTACCGTAGTGTGATGAAAGCAGTTGAGGTGAAGCGGCGCGACCAGCGTCTCGACATTGCCAAAGGCCTCCTGATTGGGCTGGTGGTTCTCGGACATTTGCTCGAGGGGACGAATGTTTGGTCGGCAACTACGGTTCGTCTGCCCTTGACACTCATATACGCATTTCATATGCCTGCTTTCGCGTTCCTCACCGGGATCACTGGAACTCCAAAGAATTTGGTCCGGAGAGTGGGCCCGCTTCTGGTGTTGTTAGTCCTCTTCCAATTCCTATATTTCGGGGCAACCCGCGTCCTTAAACCGGGCGCAGAGTTTGAATGGGACACTCCTTTTTGGATGCTCTGGTTTTTAGTGGCGATGATCTGGTGGTTGTTACTCACACCCATCATCGATAAATTTCCCAGGGCTTCTATTGCGGTCTCTACCGCTTTAGCCATCGCAGTCACTGCTGTCCCATGGATTGGCTACCCCTTGTCGTTGGGGCGGGCTTTGGTCTTCTTGCCGTTCTATGCAGTTGGATACGCGTACGGCAAGCGGGTACTCGATTGGTGCATGAGCTCCACGAAGGTTCTCAAGGGCGTCACAGTCGCTGGTGCCGCGTCAGCCCTGATGGTCTTGTATTTTGCGCACCTTAAGCATGAATGGTTTTACGGCAGCTTGAGCGCCGATAGCTTGGATGCGAATCCAGCAGAAGGCCTGGTCATCAGGTCCGCACTTCTTCTGGCAGCAGGCTTGGGAATCATGGCCTTCCTGATGCTCGTACCTCAGCGTGAGTCTCCGGGGCTGGCCATGGTGGGCCGTCACACGTTGCCAGTCTTCTTGTTGCACGGGTTCATTGTGCTGGGCGCCGAACTGTACCTGCCCGCAGTGTTGGCACGGAATAACGTCGTTGCACTTGCTTTTGTGGTTACCCTGACCGCGGCCACGGTGTTATTGACTTCGGGTCCACGGACCAATGCCGTGATGCGCACTATCAGCGGGTACTTTTTCAAACCGTCAACTCAACAGGCAAACAAGAAGAATTCGAAGCTGCAAACAGCATCTTCATGACGGGCCCGGCGTTTGCTTCTCCACCACGCGCCGCGACGAATGTTCACCGCGAGAAAATAAGGGCAATGAGCCTGGAGTAGGTGACCGACGATCTACTCCAGGCAGCACGTCTATTTGCGCTTTTTCTTCTCTTCCTTCTCGCTGGGAACGACGACAAAGGGAGACTTGGAATGTGCCACACAGTGCTGGCTTACGGAGCCCAGCAGCATGCCGGCAAAGGCTCCATGGCCTCGGGTGCCCAAGACCAGTAGCTGTGCGTCTTTCGACGCTTCGACCAGCGTTGAGGAAGGATGGCCCCGCTCGGTCCGCCGAATAACGGTGGAGTCGGCTCCGACGACTTCGGCGACGGTTTCTTCGAGAAGCTCGCGGGCACGCGCCTCGATTTTCTCTCCGGACTCTGCATACGCGGCCAAGTATCCGTAGCTCGTCGGGATATCCCAAACGGCCAGTGCCTCTACCGGAGCTTCGTACCGCTGCCCGTATTCCACGGCCCATTTCAGGGCTGCCTTGGAATCATCGGACCCATCGACACCGACCACAACTGGTTTGGTTGCCATGATTTCGTTCACCACCTCCGGTGTGCTGCGAGCACACCCTTGAAGACTGCGGCCACGGTTCTGGTGGACGTGCCTTCTGGCAGGACCGCCTCGTCCACTCAATAGCCAGCATATCAAGGCGGCAGAGCCCTGATCCGGGGCCAGACTGGGGTCGCCGGAGGGTCCTTCGACCCTGCGGCGACTCCGAACATCAATTACTTCGCTTCGACGTCGCTCTCCGGATGCCGAATGACGACGAAGGGGCATTTTGAATGAGACGCGCAGTGCTGACTGACGGAGCCCAACAGCATCCCCCTGAAAGCACCGCGACCTCTGGTGCCCAAGACCAAGAGCTCGGCGGACTCCGAGATTTCCACCAGAGTTTTGGCGGGGTGCCCACGTTCGGTGCGTTCAAGCACTCCGGAATCTGCGCCGACGGCTTCTTGAACTGCTTCGTTGAGGACCTTGCTGGTGCGTTCCTCAACCTGTGCGCCGGTCTCTGGGTAGGTGGCCATATTCCCGAAGGCCAACGGAAGTTCCCAGACCGCCACAGCGTAGACCGGAAGGTCGAAGCGCTTCCCATACTCCACGGCCCACTGAAGGGCTGCCTTGGAGTCGTTGGAGCCATCGATGCCGACGACTACTGGTTTGGTTGCCATGTGTTCTTTCACCACCTCCGGTGTGCTCCAAGCACACCTTCGAAGATCACGGTCACTGTTGCAGAGGACGTGCCGGATGGCAGGACCGTTTCGTCCACCTGAGGCCAGCTTAGCAGCGGGTACGGAGGGGTCAGCCGGCTGCTGGAGGAGCGTCCTGTGGTGAGAGTTCGGTGCCCGGAAGGAGGCCTTCCATCGGTTCGCTCTCCAGCTCGACTTCTTGGGAAGTCACCCAGTGGGTGGGTCCGTTGGAGCCGGCGGGGTATTCCTCCATCGGGACCTCGTCGTTCGCCCAGGCGGCCAATACCGGCTCGATGATCCGCCAGCATTGTTCGGCGGTGTCATCACGAACCGACAGTGTCGGGTCCCCGGCCAGTACGCCCGCCAAGACTTCACCGTAGGGCAGCAGGTCGGGGGTGTTGAGCTGGGCTGAAAGACCGACACGGTCCAGGTTGTACATATCCCCGGGGCCATTGACGTCTAGCTCGAGTTGAAGGATGTCCGGGCCGAAACCGATGCGCAGGCGGGTGGGGGAGTCGTTGCCGGTGAAGCCTTGCGGTAGGTGGGCGACCGGCTTGAAGGTGATGACGGCCTCTTTGCGGGGCTGCGCCAGAGCCTTTCCCGAACGCAGGATGAACGGTACGCCAGACCAGCGGGAGTTGTTGATCTCGACTTCGATCTCCGCCAGGGTTTCGGTGTTGTTGATCCGATCCACACCGTCTTCGGAGGTGTAGTCAGGCACATGGTGTCCGCGGCTCGTCCCAGCGGTATAGCGGGCACGCCGGGTGCTTTTGGTGTAGTCGGTGGGGACCTTCGTCGCCCGAAGGACCGAACCGATGTGGTCGCGTAGATCCCGTTCGCCCAAAGTGGCGGGGGCGTTGAGGGTCAGCAGGGCCAAGATCTGCAAGAGGTGTGACTGGATCATGTCCCGTAGGGCACCGGCATGGTCGTAGTATCCTGCCCTAGACTCCAGGGCCAGGTCTTCGTCGTAGAAGATCTCCATCTTCGCCACGTGTTCGCTGCTGAACAGCGGTTCTAGGAAGCGGTTGGCGAAGCGTAGGCCCAGGATGTTGAAGACCGTGGCCTTGCCCCGGAAGTGGTCCACACGCTGGATGGATTCCTCCGGCACCAGGCGGGTGAGTGTCTTGGTCAGGGCGTGGGCTGACTCGGCGCTGGAACCGAAGGGCTTCTCCATCACCAGCGAGGTACCCTCGGGGACTTCTTCCGGTGTCAGGACTTCGCAGGCTTTCTGACTGACCGTCGGGGGAAGCGCGAAATACAGGGCGATCGGGCCCTCGCACGTGGCCAGTAGTTTGCCGAGTTCGCCCGGTGCGGTGACGTCGAGGGCCGTGTACGTCGTCTGCCGGGCAATGCGGTCCAAATGTGCGGCGCCGTCTCCGGAAGCCTTCGTCCGCGCGTCGGCGAAGGCCTCGGTGACGCGGTTGGACCAATCTTTTGGGGTGAAATCCGGGGAGCCGGCCCCGGCGAGGATCAAGTCAGGCTGATCTCCCTTGGAGATGAGGGCAGCCAGACCGGGCAGCAGCAATCTTCCGGTCAGATCCCCTGAGGCGCCGAGGATGAGTAACGTCTTGACATGGGATTTCTTTGCTTCACTCACCTGTCTAGCTTGCCACCATTGCGCCCACCGTGTCTGCCCCCCCGCTGGCCGATACCGTTGGGCACGTTGGACCTTGGTAACCTTGGTAGTCGAGTCCAGCGGGGTTTCCCGCAGCCACCCACACGAAAGTAGTTCAGCTCACGTGTTCAATTCTCTCTCCGACCGGCTGACAGCGACCTTCAAGGGCCTGCGCGGCAAGGGACGCCTTTCCGAAGCCGATGTCGACGGGACCGTCCGGGAGATCCGGCGCGCCCTACTCGACGCCGATGTCGCCGTTCCGGTGGTGCGTGCCTTCACCGCACAGGTCAAGGAGCGGGCCCTGGGTGCAGAGGTCAGCGGTGCGCTGAACCCGGGCCAGCAGATCATCAAGATCGTCAACGAGGAACTGGTAGGCATCCTCGGTGGGGAGACCCGCAGGCTAAACCTGGCCAAGGTGCCACCGACGGTCATCATGCTCGCGGGCCTCCAAGGCGCGGGTAAGACCACGCTGGCGGGCAAACTGGCCAAATACCTCAAGGCTCAGGGGCATACCCCGCTGTTGGTGGCCTGTGACCTGCAGCGGCCCAATGCCGTCAAGCAGCTCCAGGTCAACGGTGAACGCGCGGGTGTCCCGGTCTATGCCCCACACCCAGGCGTCTCCTCGGAATTTGAGGAGGCCACCGGCGACCCGGTCGTCGTCGCCCGCAACGGCGTTTCCGAAGGTCGGCAGAAACAGCACGATGTGGTGATTGTTGACACCGCCGGCCGTCTGGGTGTTGACGAAGAGCTGATGCAGCAGGCAGCTGACATTCGTTCGGCAGTCAATCCACATGAAGTCCTGTTCGTCATCGATGCGATGATCGGTCAGGATGCCGTGAACACTGCCCAGGCCTTCAACGAAGGTGTCGGAGTTACCGGTGTGGTGCTCTCCAAGCTCGACGGCGATGCCCGTGGTGGTGCCGCATTGTCCGTTGCCTCGGTGACCGGCAAGCCGATCATGTTCGCCTCGACTGGTGAGAACCTGAGCGACTTTGAGGTCTTCCACCCGGACCGGATGGCCAGCCGCATCCTGGACATGGGCGACATGATGACGCTCATTGAGCAGGCTGAGCAGAACTGGGATAAGGGCGAAGCCGAACGGATGGCGCAGAAGTTCGCCGACCGCGAGGACTTCACGCTGGACGACTTCCTGTCCCAGATGCAGCAGATCAAAAAAATGGGCTCCATGAAGAAGATGCTCTCCATGATGCCCGGAGCCGCCATCTCCAAACAGCAGCTCGAACAGTTCGATGAGCGTCAGATCGACAGGATCGAAGCCATCGTCCGCTCGATGACCCAGCACGAACGCGTGGCGCCGAAGATCATCAACGGTTCGCGTCGAGCCCGTATCGCCAAGGGTTCAGGTGTGAGCGTTTCCGAGGTCAACCAGATGCTGGAGCGCTTTGGTGAAGCACAGAAGATGATGAAGCGCATGGCCGCCGGCGGTGGGATGCCGGGCATGCCGGGTGGTGGTGGCCGGGGCGGCGCCAAAAAGGGTAAAGGCGCTGGCAAGAAGAAGCAGAAGTTCGGAAACCCGGCCAAGGCTGCCCAGGCGGAATTGGATTCCAAGAACCGCAAGTCGGCTGCTCCCTCGGCCCCGACGGGCGCCTCCTTCGGAGGCCAGGGCGGGCAGGACTTCAATCCCTCGGACCTGAACCTGCCCAAGGGCTTTGATAAGTTCCTGGGCAAATAGGTCGGCGGCGGTAGCGGCTGATGACTGTTGTGCAGGGACTTGATGGTTTCCTCGGCGCCCGGTGGAAACATCAGGCCTATGCTTCGACATTGGTGCGGCGCTTCGATGGCGCGGTCCTGACCGTCAAGGATGCCGTGGGGGTCAACGAATCCCGCTACGGCGAGGACTCGGAACCGGATTGGGTGCTACCGACCGCCCAGGTCAGGTCAGGGGCGACACCGCGCGGGGCTGCCGCCTCGATCCTGGCCCGGATGGCCTTGGAACCCTCGATGGGCCGGATGCTGGTCCATGATTTCCGCCCTGCTACTGGTGGCGCTCACTCAGCCGGAGGCAGTGACACCGGCCATGAGTTCTTCGTTTACGACGGCGGTACCTGGGTCACCGGGGTGGAACGCTTCACCGCCGACGGTGGGTTGCTCCAAGTCAGGTTCTGCCCACTGGACCAGCTCCCGATCCTCTTGCCGCCCGGGGACGCTGAGCGCGCCGCGGCAGGTGTCCGTGCCCTGGAGCTCGGGGGAGTGACCGAACTCGAGCACGGCAGGGACATGACCCCTCGCCATGTACCGGGTAACCGGCAGCCTCCTCGCGCCCTCATGCCCGAGCTGCCCGCGACCGCGCCGGTACCCGGGTTGCGCCAAACACGAGAATGAGCGCAGGCTGCGTGTCGCAGCCCCGACGATAAATAATCGCCTGCCCATCGAGTCAAGTATGGCGTGCCAGGCGTAGAGTCCACATCGGAGGGGCTCGGCGGGTCCGGCAAGGGCCGGCACACGCACTGGCGGGCCGGAGACCATGGATGCTGTGGAATCGATCAGCCTCGTCGGCGGCTGGCTACCCCCACTGGTTTGGGCCGCGGGTATTATCGGACTCGCCTTTCTCCTCCTGCCGCGCCGCCATCGTCGATGGTGGCTCGTCTACCCGTTGCTTCTCGTGTCCGCGGCCCTGATCACTTGGGCGATCTACCTTCTGCTCGTGTACGTCTGGTTCGTCATCGCCGATCCGCTTCCACTGGTCGTCATCGCCTGGGCGGGGTTGGCCCTGTTGGGCATCCTGCTGGGTGTGTATTCGGCGTCAAAATGTCCCTGGACCTGGAAGCTTCTGGCCACACTGGCGACCATCGCCGTCGTTCTCCTCGCCGGATTGCAACTGAACGCCTATTTCGGGCAATACGTGAATGTGAGAAGCCTGTTGGGCGATCAAGTGGCGGTCAAGGCCCTGCCGTCGAACCTCATGCGCGGCGGATCCGGGACCGGCAGCCAGAAGATTCCAGTGCACGGTACCGTGAGGCAGGCGTCGATTCCGGGAACTGTTTCGAAGTTCACGGCGCGCGATGCCATCATCTACCTGCCGCCCGCCTATGAACCGTCGGGACCGAGGCAGCTACCCGTCTTGGTGTTGGTCGCCGGGCAGCCCGGCGGACCGCAACGTTGGCTCGACGCAGGGCATCTGCCAGGGATCATGGACTCCTTTGCCGCTGCGCACCACGGCATGGCACCCGTGGTCGTTGTCGCGGATCCCAATGGAACCACGAGCGGAAATTCACTGTGCATGGATTCAGACATCGCCCAGACGGACACCTACCTCTCAGCCGATGTACCCGCCTGGATCACCACGACGCTCAACGTACAAAAACCCAGCCCGGGCTGGACCTTCGGAGGGTTCTCCTTTGGAGGTACCTGCGCGCTGCAAATGGGCACCCTGCATCCGCGGCTCTACCCGAACATCATCGACCTCTCCGGTCAGCAGGAGCCGGCACTGTCGGTCAGCCGAACCCAGACCATCAACAAATCCTTTGGCGGAAACACGGCTGCCTTCGAATCCCGCCTGCCGCTCACCATCCTGCAGCACCAACGTTTTCCCTCAACCCACGCTTTCTTTTCGGTGGGGGCCAGCGATCATCAATATGGTCCCGATATGGAGGTGGTGGTCACCGCTGCCCGTGCCGCAGGTATGCAGGTGAAGGAACTCCGGGTCCCCGGAGCGGGCCACTCGTGGCCGGCTGCCAGGGCGGGGCTTACCGCGGGCCTGGATTTTCTGGCGCCTCACTGGGGCATGGTGCGCTAAATGAGCCTGGGAGAGAGGAACTCGGTTGATGCCTGGAGCACCGGCATTCAGGGACGGCTCCTGCGGCTGCCGGTCACCCTCGCCCTGCTCTGTGCTTATGTCGCCGCCGGCCTCGCCAGCCGGGGACACCATCAGGGCGGTCGACATGGGCTGATTCGCCTCGACCCGGCAGGCTCTCGCATGCCGGATCCAACCGTTCTGTCGCCTGTGCCCGCGGCGTGGGACGCTTATCTGCCGAGCACCAGCCATCTGACGGCGTTCATCTTGGGCGGGGTCGTCCTGACGGTGGTGGGCCTGTGGGTGGAGACCAGGATCGGCAGCCTGAGATTCCTGCTCGCGTTCCTGTTTACCCAGTCTGCGGCCTTGGCAGCCGGGGCAGTGTTCGTGGCATTGGTCCAACCGGCACCAGCCCATCGGGGAGAGCCTGGGCTTCTGGTGGGGGTGACGATCATCGCTTGCGGCACGGCGATGGCCGCGACGGCTGGCCTTCGGGTGATGTGGCGCAGACGGCTGCGCACCGGGTTGCTGGCCGTTGTGCTGGTCACCGCGCTCTATGCCGGGACGCTGCCGGACGTCATGCGTTTGGGGTCGGTCCTGATAGGGCTATTGCTCGGGCCGCTGCTGCTCGGTCAACGACCGGGCAGACTTCGGATCAGGGCTACACGTCATGAGGGCCGCGTCCTCGTGGCAGTCGTCATCTGCGCTGCGGCGCTGGGGCCCGTGGTGGCGGCCCTCTCACCCGGAGCGGTGGGGCCGCTGGCCGTCCTGCGTTATCTGGGAACCAACATCGTGCCGGTCGATCCCCAGTCACTCGCCGAGTTGTGCTCGAGTCCGGAACGCATCAACGAATGCGCCGCAGCACAGCTTCAACAACGAGCCGGCCTCGGCGCCATGTTCTCCGCAGTCCTTCCTTCCATTCTTCTGGTGGTTATGGCTGACGGTCTGCGGCGGGGGCGCCGCCTCGCCTGGTGGGCGGCAGTCGTGGTCCAGGGGGCCATGGCCGGGTTGACCCTGATCTTCCTGGCCGGCGTCGTGCTTCAGGCCAGGGTCCCGGACGCTGGCTTGTTGGAGGGGTTGGGCGAATATGACTTCACCGACTATGGGCAAGCCAAGGCCATCATCCTGCCCCTCCTGGCCCCGCTGGCCGTCTTCCTCCTCTTGCTGGCCACCCAGCGACTGTTCCGCCTCAGTGCGCCGCCCCGAGTGAACCGTCGTCTACTGCAGAAGATCCTGCTGCTCGGGATTTTCCTGTCGGCGCTCTACCTCGGGGTGGGGTTCTGGTTGCGCGAGGGGTTCCGCCCGGTCCCGGATCTCGGGGAACTGGCAGAGAACCTGCCCGAACGTTTCGTTCCCTTGGTCTATGCCCTTCATATCAGCCCGGAGTTTGTGCCGATCACCGCGGCCACGACCATCCTGTTCGAGGGGTTGGGGATCCTCTTTTGGACTGCCGTCTGCTTCTGGCTGCTCGCATCCTTCATCACGGCAGGGGACTACGAATCGACGGCAGATAGGACCCGCGCCCGGGCCCTGGTGCGCGAGGGGACGGGTGGAACCTTCTCGTGGATGAGTACATGGGAGGGAAACAGCTACTGGTTCGCACCAGATGGTCGCTCGTTCATCGCCTACCGGGTGATCGCCGGAGTCGCTTTGACCACGAGCAACCCCATCGCAGCGACCCAGGATGTTGCTGCGGTGGTTCGCGGATTCGCCGAGTATTGCATGAGCCACGCATGGATCCCGTGCTTCTACTCCGTGACGAGCGAAGTCGCTGACGCGTTGCCGCCGGAGATGTTCAGCAGGGTTCGCGTCGCCACCGAAACGGTGCTCCCACTCGGTTCCATGGCGTTCACCGGGAAGAAGTTTCAGGATGTGCGCACGGCACTGAACCGGGCAGAGAAGTCGGGTGTCGCGGCGGTGTGGAGCAAATCCTCGCTGTTGACCCTGAACATGCGCGAACAACTACGCGCCATCTCCGAGGAGTGGGTTGCCGATCGGGGCATGCCCGAGCTCGGTTTCACCCTGGGCGGGCTGGCTGAGCTGGACGATCCCGAGGTGAGGCTGTTGCTGGCCGTTGACGACGCGGGTGTGCTGCAAGGGGCCACCTCGTGGCTGCCGGTCCGGCATGGCGGGCAAGTGACAGGGTGGACGCTTGATTTCATGCGTCGGAAACAGGGAGGATTCAGGCCGGTCGTGGAGTTCCTGATTGGCACCGCGGCACTGACGCTCCAAGCGCAGGGCTATTCCTTCGCCAGCCTGTCCGGGGCGCCGTTGGTCTCCGCGGACAATCCTCAAGGCATGGTGTCGACGGCCGGTGTTGACACCGGAGTGCCGCCCATGGAGCGGGTTCTGGGTTGGCTGGCAGCCACCTTGGAGCCGGTCTATGGATTCCAATCGCTGATGTCCTTCAAGAAAAAATTTCAGCCACAGTTCGTCCCCCAATACATGGTTTACCCCGACGCAGCCGCCCTGCCAGCCATTTCCGTCGCCATCTCCAAGGCTTATATCGGCGACGCATCATTGAGCGCCGGCTGGTCACTGGCCAGGACATTGTTGAGCCGTCACTAATAGATCTGTAGCGACTCGGGCCCGTTCGGCGGAGCAAAGAGGTCATCGAGTGCCGCCAAGTCCGTCGTCGTGAGTTCTAGTTCGAGGGCGCCGGCATTCTCGGTGACCCGCTCCACCTGGGAGGTCTTGGGGATGGGAATGACCTGGTCTTGCGCCAAAAGCCAGGCCAGTGCGACCTGGCCTGCGGTGGCACCACGTTCACGAGCGAAGTCGGTGAGCCCCGCGTGATGGGCCAGATCGCCCCGGTCGAACGGGGAATAGGCCATCATGCCCAGACCCTTCCGCTGCAACCACGGCAGGAGGTCCCATTCGATCCCTCGCTGGTTGAGGTTGTAGAGCAGCTGCTGGACCTGGGTGTGACCGCCGCCGGGCAACGAGTGGAAGTACTGCATTTCCTCGAGGTCCAGGTTGCTGACACCGAACTGGTCGATTTTGCCCGCAGCGACGAGATGCTCGAAGCCCTCGAGCGTCTCCTCAAACGGTGCGGGTCCGACCCCGTGGAGCAGGTACAGATCCAGATGGTCGGTGCCCAGGCGTTCCAGGCTCTTCTCGCAGGCTTCGATGGTTTCGGCGCGATTGGATCCGGGGAGGACCTTGCTGACCAGAAACACGTCGTCGCGACAGCCGGAGATGGCCTCACCGACGAGGTCCTCCGAGCGACCGCCTCCATACATTTCAGCGGTGTCGATCAGGGTCAGGCCGCATTCAACGCCGGCACGCAGCGCAGCGATCTCCTGCGCCCGACGCTGGGGATCGTCGCCGAGGAACCAGGTGCCTTGGCCCATCGCGGGCATGGTCGTCCCGTTAGGTAGTTGAACTGTTCGCATGATGGGTCCTTTCGTTCACGTCTCCGTCACATGAAATCATGCAAAGCTGCTGCGGGCTGCTCGCCGCCCGTCGTGGAAAGCGCCGAACGTACAGAGGGGATCATCAGCGTCGCTGTGGAAGATCTCGGCATCTACCGATGTGGTTGGGCGTTGGGTGCCATTGATACATTGCAGCGTGGGCCCGTGCCCGCTGTGGGTGGGAGATCGCCTCTGGCGACGGACTGTTGTTGGCCCATCGTGCTGGAGGTAGGCTTCGTTTCTCCGGTCCCGGTGGATCTTCACGAGTCGTGAGCGGCTCCAACACTCGGCTTGGTCGGCAAGATGGGGGGCGTAACGGTGGTCGAAGCCTCACGGGATTCGAGCCCGGGCCTACACGGGTATTGGTGGAAGGTGCTTCTGGGCGGAGTCGTCTTGTGGATCCTCACCATCGTCGTCACCGCCCGCACAGAGAACACCAATCTGATCCCCACGCTGATCCTGTTGGGGAGTTTCTTGGTCCCCTTCGTGGTGGTCCTGTTCGTGGGAGCCCGACAGGAAGGCGTTTTATCGCCGGTCCGCTTATTCTCGGCCTTCTTCATCGGCGGGGTCTTCGGTGTCTTGGGGGCTTCCCTCCTCGAGGTAGACCTCGGTAAATCAGCCCTCCAGTTCGCCCTGGTGGGGTTCATTGAAGAGTTCGTCAAGCTCCTGATCTTGGCCATTGCCGCTCGCGGGATCACCCGGCGCACGGCGGGTTTGGGAGCATCGCTGGGTGCGGTGGTTGGGGCAGGCTTCGCGGCCTTCGAGTCCGCGGGATACGCCTTCAACGCAGCATTGGGCCAAAACACCATCAACCTCACCTCTCTTCTGGAGACGGAGGTCCTGCGGGCAGCCCTCTCTCCCGTGGGGCACATCCTGTGGACGGCCATCCTCGGTGCCGCACTCTTTTCCCTGAGGCGGCCCGGCCGGCCCGTCTTGAGACTGATCCTGACCTTCGTCGGCGTCTCGGCACTTCATTCCCTTTGGGACCTGATCGGACCGCTGAGTTCCTTCCTCGCCGTTCTCTTCACCGGAACCGTCAGATTTGAGCTCACCTACGGTCATCTGCCCCCATCGGTGGCTCCCGAGGTCGCCTTCATCTCATTGCTGATGTATATCGGAGGAATGGTGATCATTGCCCTTATCGGGATCAACTGGCTGCGACTATCAGTGCGCCACGGGACTCGCAGGGAGCAGGAATCCGCCGACCGCTCCATGCGCTGACCTGCCAGCACCCGCTTCCACCAACGCGCCGTGCGGCTACGGCTCGCCCGTCTGAACGATGGGTCGCGTCGCGCGCCGCGTTCTGGCATAATGGCAAGGTACTCGATCGACGTGGCCCCTCTCTCCGCGTGTGCATCTTGTCCTCAGACCCTTCGCAGTATGGCCCGCCCCACGGGTGCAGAAACGCGGGATCGCCCAGTATTAGATACAGGAGTGACCACTACAGTGGCCGTTAAGATTCGACTCAAGCGCCTCGGCAAAAAGGGCGCACCGTCCTACCGCATCGTCATCATGGACTCCCGCGCCAAGCGCGACGGTTATGCCATCGAAGAGGTCGGCAAATACCAGCCCACCGAGGAGCCCTCGTTCATCGAGGTCAACTCCGAGCGTGTTGGCTACTGGCTCTCCGTCGGCGCCCAGCCGACCGAGCAGGTTGCCGCACTGCTGAAGATCACCGGTGATTGGCAGAAGCATAAGGGCATCGAGGGCCAGGAAGGCACCTTGAAGACCAAGACCGCCAAGGAAGCGTACGTCGCTCCGGAGAAGTCTTCGGTCATCCTGCCCGAGGCCATCACCAAGAAGGCCGATAAGACAGAAGAAGCACCCGCCGCGGAAGCCGAGGCCGAGAAGGCAGAAGCCACCGAGGCTGAGTAGAAATGCTCGTTGAAGCTCTCGACCACCTGGTCCGCGGCATCGTCGACTCCCCGGAGGACGTCGCCGTGGAGCAGAAGGCCAACCGCCGAGGCGACACCCTCGAGGTCCGGGTCCACCCCGACGACCTCGGACGGGTCATTGGCCGTCAGGGACGTACCGCCCGCGCATTGCGCACCGTGGTAGCGGCCCTGTCGGACGGCGAACCGGTCCGCGTCGACGTGGTCGACACCGACCGACGCCGCTAGGCCCGGTCGCAGAGTTTCACCCCGCCGGCCCCGCACCGTACACCGGTGCGGGGCCGCGCGCTTTAAACACATCGTCGGAACGTTGCAGAACGTTCCCGTCTCAAGGAGTCACCATGCGCCTCCAGGTCGCACGCATCGGCAAGCCTCACGGAATCCGGGGGGAGGTCACCGTCCAGCTCATGACCGACGACCCCGACGCACGCTTCGAACCGGGAACCGTCTTCGACGTCGAATCCTCCCCGGCCAAGCACCTGACCGTGGAGGGGGCGCGCTGGAATAAGGAAATCCTGCTGGTTGCCTTCGAGGAGATCCCCGACCGCAACACCGCAGAGACCATGCGCGGATCCCTGCTGTTCCTCGAAACAGCGGACCTTGAAGAAGGCGATGAGGACGCCTGGTATGAGCATGAGCTGGTCGGCCTCACGGCCCGCATCGGCGAGGAAGCCGTCGGCACGGTGACCGGACTACGCACCAACGACGCCCAGGACCTCCTGGTCATCGAAGACACCGAAGGCGCCGAAGTCCTCGTCCCCTTCGTTGAAGCCATCGTCCCCGAGGTCGACCCCGAGGCCGGCTTTATCCGGCTCACCCCGCCGGAAGGGCTCTTCACGCTCAATCGTGCGCAGGGCGCCGAGGAGGGCCAGGCCTAGGGCATGCGCATCGACGTCGTCAGCATCTTTCCCGAATACCTGCAGGCACTGGATATCTCGCTGATCGGCAAGGCCCGGCGGGAGGCCCTACTCGACGTGCGGATCCACGACCTGCGCGACCATACCCACGACCGTCACCGCACCGTCGACGACACCCCTTACGGCGGGGGAGCCGGCATGGTGATGAAACCCGGCCCCTGGGCCGAAGCGCTTTCCTCGATCGCCGGAGCCGAGTCAGCAGCACAGCACGCCGGTTCTTCCCGGCCCCTCTTGCTGATCCCCTCACCCGCTGGAGAGGTTTTCACCCAGGCAATGGCCCGGGAACTGTCCGGACGCGAACATCTGGTTTTTGCCTGCGGACGTTACGAAGGCATCGACGAGCGGGTCTATGAATTCGCCGCCGAACACTACGAGGTCCGCCCCGTCAGCCTCGGCGACTATGTCCTGAACGGGGGAGAAGTTGCCGTGCTGGCCATGGTGGAGGCGATTGGCCGCCTGGTCCCCGGAGTCGTGGGCAACCCCGAATCCTTGGTCGAGGAATCCCACTCCGACGGGTTGCTCGAATACCCCGTCTACACCAAACCGTCCAGCTGGGAGGGCCGCGACGTCCCCGAGGTACTCCTCAACGGCAACCACGCTCTCATTGCCCGGACCCGCCGGGCCTGGCAGCTCGAACGCACCGCCGAACGCCGCCCCGACCTGATCCGGGCGCTGGACCCCGATTCCCTGAACCGGCGCGACCGCGACACCCTGTGGCATGCGGGCTTCATGATCGAAGACGGCTGCGTCGTGGCTCGCCCCGCGGACTAACCAGGCCAGGAACCCCGACAGCACGCTCCGGGCCGGCACGGGATTAACCACCGCGGGGATGCGTATGGCAAAATGGGACCTTGCGTCTACTGGGTGCGCCCCTGCCACAGGGGGAGTGCGCCAACAGTCAGAGCGCCGACGAACACAGACGTGTTGGTCGGTTCACCACACTCCGTTTCCACGGTTTCCGCTTTCCTCGTATCGCGGCCGTGAGAACGTGTCGAAGGTGGGTGACCTGTGGCATCCGCCCAAGGAGAAGCACCAGATGCATATTCTCGACTCAGTTAACGCGGCCTCGCTGCGTAACGACATTCCGGACTTCCGGACCGGTGACACCCTCAAGGTGCACGTGAACATCGTTGAAGGCAAGAACACTCGTGTTCAGGTCTTCCAGGGCTACGTCTTGGGCCGCCAGGGCCACGGTGTGGGCGAGACGTTCACCGTGCGCAAGGTGACCTTCGGCGTCGGCGTGGAACGTACCTTCCCGGTGCACTCGCCGATCGTCGAAAAGATCGAGGTCGTCTCCCGCGGTGACGTGCGTCGCGCGAAGCTGTACTACATGCGCGATCGTCACGGCAAGGCTGCACGCATCAAGGAAAAGCGCGAGTTCGGCTCCAAGTAGAGCCGTGCGTCGGGACGAATTCGTCCCGTCCATGATCGTGAAGACATCATCCGTCCCGCACGCTTCGCCGAGCGGGCGGAGCAGGCGCCGGTCCCGTTTTCGGGGCTGGCGCCTTGTCGTGGGCGCACTGATGGTCGCTGCCATCGCGGCGATCATCGTGCGGGCCACGCTGGTGGACTTCTACTACATTGGCTCCGACTCCATGGAAACCACCTTGGAACCCGGCGAGGGACTGCTGGTGAACCGGACCGCCTACCACCAGGATCCGCCGCAACGCGGGGACGTCCTGGTCTTCGATGGCCGCGGATCCCTGCTGCCCTACCAACGGGCCAGCCCGCTGGATGATGTGCTGCGGGCGCTGCGTGTCTCGGGGGACGACACGGCTTTCGTCAAACGTGTCATCGCCGTCGGCGGAGACACCCTAAGCTGTTGTGACAAGGACGGACGGCTACTGCTCAACGGGGAACCGCTCCACGAGCCCTACCTTTTCGCCGGGGACGCAGCCAGCGAACAGGAGTTCACCGCAGTCGTCCCCGAAGGCAGGATCTGGGTCATGGGCGACCACCGTTCGGTATCGGCCGATTCCCGCTCCCTGCTGGGGGCACCCGGGGGAGGAATGATCCCCGAGGAACGAGTCATCGGACGGGTGGAACGGGTGATCTGGCCCCTGGGCGCGGCGCGGCATATCGAGGGAAAGGCACCACGTGAATGAGCAGCAGGCGGTAGGACCGGCCGGGGACGACGGCGGTGCGCCCGTCAGGCGCCCCCGGAACCCCGTCTGGGGGTGGGTCCGCGAATTCCTCATCGTGGTCGGCATTGCGCTGGTGCTCTCCTTCGTCATCAAAACCTTTTTCTTCCGCGCCTTCTACATCCCCTCGGGCTCCATGGAGCAGACCCTGGAGATCAACGACAGGATCTTCGTGAACCTGCTGATCCCCGGACCCTTCGACCTGCACCGCGGCGACGTCGTCGTGTTCAACGACGATCTGGGCTGGCTGGGCGAAACCCCGCCAACCCCCACCAACCCGGTGACCGAGGCGATGACCTTCGTCGGCCTGCTCCCCAACACCGCAGACCAGCATCTGGTTAAACGCCTCATCGGCATGCCGGGGGACACCGTGGAATGCTGCTCCGAGGACGGGCGCCTGATCGTCAACGGGGTGCCCATCACTGAGCCCTACATTTACCCCGGAGCAGCCCCCTCGGAGGAGTCCTTCAAGGTCACCGTGCCCGCAGGCAAGGCCTGGGTCATGGGGGACCACCGCAACGCCTCCGCCGATTCACGCTTCCACCCGGATATTCAGGACGGATTCATCGACACGGACTCCATCGAAGGCAAGGCGGTCCTGCGTGCCTGGCCCCTGGACCGCTTCGGAACCATCGACGGACACCACGAAGTCTTCGCCGACGTCCCCAACGAATCAGGCCACTAACCCATGGCCCACCGGACCCCCGCCCCGACCCTGGACACCGAACTCGCCCTGGCTACAGCCCTGGGCGGCGGAGGAAACCAGCTCATCGGCGGTTGCGACGAGGTCGGCCGCGGAGCCCTGGCAGGTCCCGTCAGCGTGGGCATGGTCGTCATCGACCCGGCGACCGCCGAACTGCTCGAGGACGTCAGGGACTCCAAACTTCTCAAGGTCGCCACTCGCGAAGCCCTCGTCCCGGTGATCCGGGAATGGGCCGCCGGCTGGGGTGTGGGCCATGCGGCAGCGAGCGAAATCGACGAGCTGGGCATCGTCGGCGCCCTGCGCCTCGCCGGAAACCGGGCCTGGGCGAACCTCGCCGAATCGGCGCGGCCCCACGCCGTGTTGCTCGATGGCAGCCACGACTGGTTGACGGCCCCCGGACAACCGGCACTGCTGGGCCAGGGTACCGGTGCCACGGCGCCGTCGTACCCCTTCGATGCTTCCGGCGCCCGGGTGAGCACCCAGATCAAGGGGGACCTGCTCTGCCTGTCGGTGGCCGCAGCCTCGGTCTTGGCCAAAGTGGAACGTGACACCCTCATGGCCACCTATGATGAACTGGAGCCCCACTATGGGTGGGCGATCAATAAGGGCTACGGAACGGCAGCCCACCGCCAGGCCATCGTCGAACGCGGTGCCACCGACTACCACCGCCGCAGCTGGCGGCTGACGGCGCCGGCGGCAACCCGTTAGACCCAGGGAGGAACCATGAGCGCCGACGATCTCGAGAACTATGAGACGGATCTGGAGCTGCAGCTCTACCGCGAATACCGCGATGTGGTGAACCTGTTCACCTATGTCGTGGAAACCGAACGACGGTTCTACCTCGCCAACGAGGTCGACCTCCAGATCCGCTCGGCCGACGGCGAAGTCTATTTCGACGTCACCCTCAAGGACGCCTGGGTCTGGGACGTCTACCGTTCGGCCCGATTCGTGAAAAACGTCAGGGTCATTACCTTCAAGGACGTCAACGTCGAAGAACTCGCCGAAACCGGGGAACTGACCACCAAGGATGCCGGCCTGGGCAGCTAGGCCGCCGCCATGAAAGACCAACCCACCCCCGTCCGGGACGTCTCAGGCCCGCTCGAACTCGTTCTCCCGGAACCACCACTGCTCATCTGGGACGACGGCGGAACACAGGGCACCGCCCGTTGGTTCGGTAGCGGCCCCGCCCCCCTACAGATCCAGGTCGTCGACGATACGTTGACGGCCGAAGACGCCTACCGGATGGCCCACCGGGGCACCGCGATGCTCTGGACCGGGGATTACCATAACGCCCGTCAACTGCTCAGCGCCCTCGGACGGCGGATCCCCGGCCCCCGCCCCGCAAAACGTGCGGCCGGCACCCAGGCAGAACGCGAGCCAGACGTCGGAGCCGAGTTCTACCGGCACCGTCAGGCCCGCTCCCGACGTTCGCGGATGTTGGCGTCGCTCCTGGTCCCGCTGGCCCCCGGACCGTCGGTGGACCTGCGCCGCGGCCCCGAGATCGCCACGGCCTGGACCCACGCCCACGGCCCCATCACCGAAGCCTCCGTCATCCCCCTGCAGGACCTGCTGGGGGTGCTGGGAGCCGAACAGTGGAGGGCGCGGGGAGTCCACGTCCCCGCGCTGGACGCTCCCATTCACCCGCATTACGGCACCTTCGCCCCGATCCGCGGGGAATACCTGGACTTGGTCGCCGGCGAAACCTTGCCCGAGACCGACACGGCCTTCGACATCGGCACGGGAACCGGAGTGATCGCAGCGATCCTCGCACGACGAGGCATGAAACGGATCGTTGCCACCGACCTTTCCGCCCGGGCCGTTGCCTGCGCCCGGGAGAACCTAGACCGGCTGGGCGTCGGCGCGGCTGTTGCCCTCGAGCAGACCGATATGTTCCCCACCGGCCGGCGTGCCGGCCTGGTGGTCTGTAATCCGCCGTGGCTTCCCGGTAGTGCGAACACCCTGCTCGATCAGGCCGTCTACGACCCCAAGTCCCGGATGCTCCGTGCCTTCCTGACCGGACTGCCGGAGCATCTGGAACCCGGAGGTGAAGGCTGGTTGGTGATCTCGGATCTTGCAGAGCATCTGGGGCTGCGTAGCCGGGACGAGCTGCTGGGCTGGATCGCCGCCGCCGGGCTTCAGGTTGCCGGGCGCAGCGACGTGAAACCCAGCCATCGCCGCGCCCTGGACCGCGAGGACCCGTTCCATGCGGCACGATCTGCCGAAGTCACGTCCCTCTGGCGGCTCATTCCCGCCTAGCGACACGACCTGAGGTTCGAGGCAGGCTCGGGCGGGAGCTCTGAGCTAGAGGCCCGTCTTGCTGACTCCATATTTGGCCTGCGCCGGGGTGTATCCCTCGAAGACCAGTTGCTCGATCAGCCCGGAACGGAAGAACGCCGTGTAATCGAGGTAATTCTCTGCGGCTTGGGCAGCCTGTTCGTTCCAATCAACGGTCAGCCGGTTCACGGCCCAGGTGGCATCGGCTTTCGAATACTTTTCGAAGACCAATTGTTCGATCAGCCCTGGCTGGGAGAAGGCCGTGTAATCAAGGTAGCTTTCAGCGGCCCGCCGAGCGTTCTGCTGGCTGGTCGTGCCAGCCGCAGCTTCGGCTTTCTTTTGCGCGGCTGCCTCTGCCTTGGCCTTCTTGGAGGCATCTGCCTTCTTTTCGGCAGCTTCAGCCTTGGCCTTCTTCGAAGCCGTGGCCTCGGCCTTTTCCGCGGCTGCCTTCTCCTGCGCTGCATCAGCCTCCGCCTTCGCAGACGCTTCGGCGTCAGCCTTTTCCCGAGCTGCCTCGTCCTTCGCCTTCTGGGATGCCTCAACGTCGGCCTTCTCCTGGGCCGCCTCATCGTCGGCCGCCTGAGCTACGGCTTGTGCCGAAGCATTCGGTGCCGAATCGGCTGGGCCGGGCACGGAAGCGGTGCCGCCACCGGCCACGTTGATGATGATACTCAGAGCGAAGAGGGCGAGGGTGACGATCAGTGCCACCTTCTTGTGCTGGTCGTAGCCTTCCAACGGGAGACCGCGCTTATCGCGGGTTCTATTCGCCAGTACGAGGATGAGATCGACCAGAGCCCAGACACCCAGACCACCAAAGGTGATCAGCTTGAGAATCCCTGTCCCGACTTTGCCCAGATAGAACCTATCCACACCGAACATCCCCAGCAGAAGCGAGAGCAGCCAGGTGGCGAGGAAGGATTTCGAGCTCTGCTGAGGTTGGCCGTAACCATAACCATTGGCTGGCGGATAGGGCGCGAAGTTGGGAGTTTGGCTCATGAGAGTCCTTTCAGGGGACACCTGACCGACGTGCGATACGTATCGTGCGGGATGGGTGCGAGACTGGGCGCGTCACCGGGAGGACCGATGCGGCGCGCGTGCCCCGGAAGCGAGATCTCTCGCCAACCACAAGTCACCAGCATTTTTGTTCCCCCCAGGACGCCGCGGGCGTCGATGCCCGTCCAACGGATGATACACAGATTTTTGGCGCCAAATCCATTGGCTTTGTAAAATGACTTGATGTCGCAGGTTTATGACCACAACCGGCATTTCAGGCGGCAATCGAGGGGAATGCCCGCCCGGGCCCACCGGTGACTTGACAAGCCTCGCCGCGGAATCATGTTCGTTGTTTTCGCCCGTTCCCTCAGCTTCGTGTGAGTCCTCCACAGGTACTGCCCTGAACCCCGCGTCCACAGCTGCCGACCCGTCAGGTCGACCCAACACACCTGCCGCCCAGAGTAGAGGCGGAGGTGGGTCATGGGACATAACCAGGAGCTGGGTCAACGCGGGGAAGTGTTGGCCGCTCAATACCTGATGGGGCGCGGCATCCACGTGTTGGCCAGGAACTGGCGGTGCCCGATCGGCGAAATAGACATCGTCGCGGATGACGCCGGGACCCTGGTGGCCGTGGAAGTGAAAACCCGTTCGGGGCTCGGCTTCGGTCATCCGGCCGAGGCCGTGGATGCGGTGAAGCTGCGACGACTGCACCGATTGGCTAGCGCCTGGTGTCGTGCGGCGGGCCAACCCCGACGGCGGCGCCGCGTGGATGTCATCGCCATTATCGCGGTCCCGGGGCAACACCACCGGGTCGCCTATTTCAAGGAAGTCACCCCATGAGCCTGGGCAGGGCCGCCGGGGTGTCCCTGGTCGGTTTGAACGGTCACATCATCGACGTCGAGGCCGATCTGGGCGGAGGGCTGCCCGCCTTCGTGCTGTTGGGGCTGCCCGATGCCTCCTTGATCGAAGCCCGTGACCGCATCCGCTCGGCGGCGCGCAATTCGGGAGTGCCACTGTGTCCGCGACGCATCACCGTGAACCTCACTCCGGCTTCGCTGCCCAAACGGGGATCCTCCTTCGATCTCGCGATCGTCGTTGCGGCACTTGCCGCTGCGGGGGAGATCGAGAATCCTCCCGACATCGTCTACGTGGCCGAACTCGGCCTGGACGGAACCTTGCGCCCCGTCGCCGGAGTCCTCCCCTCGGTGATGGCAGCAGTGAGGGCAGGAAGGCCACGAGTGGTGGTGGCCGAAGCCAACGCGGCCGAGGCACGCCTCGTCCCCGGGGCCCATATCAGCGCCTACCGTCACCTGGGCGAAGTTCTCTCGGACTATGGCTGCCTCGATACCGTGGTCCCGCCGAGGGCCCCGGCGCAGGTACGGACACCTACCGCAGCGCCGGGCACCACCGCCGAACTGCCCGGCGCGGCCACCGAACGCGCCGACCTCTGCGATGTGCTCGGCCAGCCGTTGGCACGCTTCGCTCTGGAGGTTGCCGCGGCCGGTGGACACCACTTATTGCTGGTGGGTCCTCCCGGTGCGGGCAAGACGATGCTTGCCGAACGGCTACCCGGCCTACTGCCCGATCTGGATCCCGTCGAGGGGATGGAGGCCACAGCCATCCATTCGCTGCATCGCGGGACGGCAGGCATGGATCAGCTGCTGCTGAGGCCGCCGTATGAAAGTCCGCATCACAGTGCGAGCATGGTCGCCCTCATGGGTGGAGGGGGAGGACTTCCTCGACCGGGGGCCGCCTCGCGTGCCCACCGCGGGGTGCTGTTCTTGGACGAAGCACCGGAATTCAGTTCCAAATCTCTGGACAGTCTGCGCCAACCGCTGGAATCTGGGCAGATCACATTGCACCGTGCCGGAGGTATCGCCACCTACCCGGCCAGGTTCCAGCTGGTGCTCGCAGCGAACCCCTGCCCCTGCGGACAGAACACGGGCAAAGCCCTGGACTGCCGGTGTACACCGATGCAACGCCGCCGCTACTTTGACCGGCTCTCGGGGCCCCTGCTGGACCGTATCGATGTGCAGATCGAAGTTCCTCGAGTGAACTCGGTGCATTTGGGGACGGGACGCGGTGAGGAAACCTCCGCCACCGTCGCCGGCCGGGTGGCCGCTGCACGACAGGCTCAACGCCGCCGTCTGAAGGCGCTGGGGCTGCGCCGCAACGCCGACCTTTCGGGAACCATCCTGCGCCACGAACTAGCCCTGCCCGGGCACGTCACCGCCACTGCGGATCGGCAGGTCGAGCGAGGATTGCTCACGGCCAGGGGATACCACCGGGTGCTTCGCCTGGCCTGGACCATCAGTGATCTGGGAGGACAGGAATGCCCGCGGCAAGGCGATATCGAAGTGGCCTTGCAACTACGCCACCACGCACGAGGAGGAAGACCATGAGCGTCGAAGCAGAAATACTCGTCGCGCGCGCCGGACTGTCTCGACTGATGGAACCCAACGACCTGACCGGGACCGCCCTCGTGGCTGTTAGCGGTCCGGTGGAGGCCTATCGGTTGATCAGTACGACCACCGGCAAAGCACCAGCCGCCGTACAACAGGCAGTGGCCGAACTCCTGGGTGGCGAAGCAGGAACCCGGGGTGCCCACCGCCTCGACGCGGGACTCGAGCGATGGAGGCCGCGCGTTGACGCCTCGGGGGCGGCACGGGATCTGGAAACCATCCGGCGCTTCGGCGGCGGCCTGCTCGTCCCCGAAGATCCCGCCTGGCCGGCGCAAGTTGACGACCTCGGCCTCGGCGCCCCGCTATGTCTCTGGTGGCGGGGGACAGTTCCTCCCCAGCAGCTGCCAGTCAAGGACGCCCTGATGGCCGTGGTGGGAAGCCGGGATGCCACTGACTACGGCCGACAAGTGGGCAGCCAGATCGTCTCCGAACTCTGTGCCCGGGGAATCACGATCGTCTCCGGTGGTGCCTACGGTATCGACGCACGCGCCCACGAGGCAGCACTTCACGCGGCATCTGGCCATGAGTGCCTGGCAACGGCGGCCGTCATGGCCGGGGGGTTGGACCGTTTCTACCCGGCAGGAAATGATGAACTCCTACGCCGGGTCGAAGCCAACGGGATGCTCTTCGCCGAGGTTCCCCCGGGGACGGCACCGACTCGTTGGAGGTTCCTGCAACGCAACAGGTTGCTCGCCGCGTTGTGTGGGGCGACGCTGGTTGTCGAAGCACGCTGGCGCTCGGGAGCCTTGACCACTGCCCGGCGCGCCAGTGAACTGGGGCGCGATGTCGGGGCGGTACCCGGATCGGTGTTCTCGGCCAATTCAGCAGGTTGTCATCGACTCCTGCGGGAAGGATCGGCGATCCCCATTACCGATGCTGCCGAAGCCTTCGAGATGCTTGGCACCATGGCCCAGTCCGTCACGAGCGGGGACTCAGTCCGTGACAGAGGAGTTCAAGCGGAGGAAACCAGACCCCATGACGGGCTCGATATCCAAGATCTACTGCTCATGGATGCCCTCCCCATCCGCCAGCCGGCCACCCCGGATAAGCTGTCCACGGTTTCCGGGCTGGGTATCGGAGCAGTCCTCGGTGGGCTCAGCCGGTTACAGGCCCGAGGCCTTGCTGAATCCAGTGCCGACGGCTGGCGACGCCGCCATGGGGGCTGAACCAGTCCTATCCAAACGACGGGGTGTCCTGCCAAGAGTGCGGCGTGGCAGCACCGGTTACCGTACAAACCAATCCAAACTGAGAATATGAGTAGTGAGCCGCATTCCGTGGACCCGGCAGCAGCAGGGTCGGCCGCCGGGGCTCGAGACGCGAGCGGTCTTCCGGTCGAGTACGAAGTGGCACTGGATGGCTTCGAGCGGTATCTGGCATTGGAACGTTCCCGGAGCGAGCACACCCGCAGGGCCTACCTGAGCGATGTGACCTCACTGCTCGAATTCGCTGCTACCGAGCACGGCATCAAGGCCTTGGCTGAAATCGACCTGGCCGTTCTTCGCCTTTGGCTGGGCGAGCAACAGGCCCGCGGCAAGGCCCCGGCAACTCTGGCAAGACATGCGGCATCGCTGCGCACATTCATGGCATGGGCCCTGCGTGAAGAAATCATTCCGGCTGACCCCTCGCTCCGGCTGAGATCACCCAAGAACGCCAAACGGCTCCCACATGTCCTGCAGGATTCCCAGATGCGCCGGCTCCTCGACGACGAACCGCAGGCTGAGTCCGGGGCCGCGCCAACGCCACGGCAACGGGCGGTGTCCGACCGTGACCGGGCCATCCTCGAGCTGCTCTACGCCACAGGAATCCGCGTGGGGGAGCTGACCGGCCTGGATGTCGACGACATCGATCATGATCGGCGAACCCTGCGCGTCCTGGGCAAAGGAGATAAAGAGCGTACCGTCCCCTTCGGGCAGCCCGCACACCAAGCACTGAGCGATTGGATCAGCCGCGGCCGGACCCATCTGGCCATCAACGGTTCGGGTCCCGCTTTGTTCCTGGGGGAGCGAGGTGCGCGCATGGGCGCACGACAGGTGCGTTCGATGGTCCAACGGGCCTTGGAGGGGCTGGGCGATACCGCAGCACGGGGACCACACGCCCTGCGCCACACCGCGGCCACCCATCTGCTTGATGGTGGAGCCGATCTTCGGACCGTCCAGGAATTGCTTGGTCATAGCTCACTGGCCACCACCCAGCTCTACACCCACGTATCTGTGGACCGTTTACGCAATAGCTATCAGCAGGCGCATCCACGCGCCTGACGCCTCGTGCCGCGATAAAAAACCCGGGACGGCCCGTCACGGTGGAGATTCGCACCGGAATCGGGCACAATGAAATCAGGCAGCATGTGCTGGCCTCCAAAAGTGACTGTGGTCGTTGGGGAAGACGTACCAACAGGAACTGGAGGATGGCATGTCTGTACCCATGACCCGGGGCGTACTTTTTGTACACTCAGCCCCGACAGCGTTGTGCCCACATATCGAGTGGGCCATCGGGTCCGTCGTCGATGAACGCACGGACCTCAACTGGACGCCGCAATCCGCCGCGCCCGGAATGTACCGCACGGAAATCCATTGGGCAGGACCCCAAGGTACCGGTGCGCAACTGGCCTCCGCCCTCCGCGGCTGGGCCCACCTGCGCTATGAGGTCACCGAGGAACCCAGTCGTGGCGTTGACGGAAGCCGCTGGTCACACACTCCCGAACTCGGCATCTTCCATGCCGCCACCGACTCCGCAGGCAACATCATGGTCGGCGAGGACCGGATCCGCTTCGCCTATGAACAAGGCGCCGGCGATCCCGCGGCCGTCTACCAAGAACTCTCCCTTGCCCTCGGTGAAGCGTGGGACGAAGAACTCGATCCCTTCCGCCATGCCGCCGAAGGCGCGCCGGTCCGCTGGCTCCACCAGGTCGGCTAACTCCACACACCCTCTCTGGATGCCATCGCTCTCCAGATCGTCCTGCCGACCAGTTCCCGGCACGCAACGATCAGGAGAGCAGTCGAATAGTCGTGTTGTCCTACAGATGACTCTTCGTCTCCGAAGGTCTTGAGATTAAACGACAAGGCCCGCACCGTTGGGTGCGGGCCTTGTCTGCGAGCGGGGCGTGACTAGACGCTGCGGATCGCCACCACGGCGTTGTGACCGCCGAAGCCGAAGGAGTTATTCAGTGCCACGATCTGCCCGGAAGGCAGTTCGCGGGGGCTTCCGGTGACGACATCCAGCGGGATCTCCGGATCCTGGTTCTCCAAGTTAATGGTCACCGGGGCCTTGCGTTCCTGCACGGCCAGGACGGTCAGCACGGATTCAACGGCACCCGAGGCGCCCAGGAGGTGACCCATCTGCGACTTCGTGGCCGAAACGCAGACCTCATCGAGCCGGTTGCCCAACGCGGCGCGCAACGCCGTGTATTCGGGCTTATCGCCCACCGGCGTGGAGGTCGCATGCGCGTTGACGTGCACGACGTCCTCGGGCTGAATGAGACCGTCAAACATGGCTGCCTTCAACGCCCGGGTGGCACCCAGACCCTCGGGGTCTGGGGCGGTGATGTGGTAGGCATCTGCGGTAACCGAGGTACCAGCCAACTCAGCATAAATATGAGCCCCACGGGCCAGTGCATGCTCTTCTGCCTCGAGGACCAGGGCGCCAGCGCCCTCGCCCATCACAAAGCCGTCGCGGTCAATGTCATAGGGGCGCGAGGCATGTTCGGGATCGTCATTGCGCTTAGACAGCGCCTGCATGGCTGAGAAGGAGGCCATCGGCATGGGGTGGATAGCCGCTTCGGCACCACCACACATCACGACATCCGCCTTGCCGGAACGGATCAGCTCGAGCCCCATATGCATGGCCTCGGTTCCCGAGGCGCACGCGGACACGGGGGTGTGGGCGCCGGCCCGCGCCCCGAGATCCAGACTCACGGCAGCTGCCGGCCCATTGGGCATCAGCATGGGAACGGTCATCGGCAGCACACGGCGAGGACCCTTCTCCTTCAGCGTGTCCCATGCATCAAGCAGCGTCCATACGCCGCCAATGCCGGTGGCGAAGGTGACAGCGAAGCGGTCGTGGTCGACATCCTCGATCCCTGAGTCCTTCCAGGCTTCCCGTGCGGCCACGACGCCGAACTGGGTGGAGGGGTCCATGCGTTTGAGCTCGACCCGAGAAAGGACTTCCGCAGCCGGAGTAGAGGCCTTCGCGGCGAAGTGGACCGGCAGGGAATACTTCTCGACCCAATCGGCGGTCAAAGTGTGGGCGCCGGAAACACCCTTGAGGGCGTTGGCCCAGAGGGTGGGGACGTCCCCACCGATCGGCGTTGTCGCGCCGAGGCCGGTGATTACTACTTTGCGAGCCATCAACATACTCTCTGTGCTGTATTGCTGGGTGCGTAGAGCAGGTTGCTCTGCGCTTGAGGTTTAGGTGGGGTGGTCCGCCACGTTCGGCGGACCACCCAGAAGACCTGGGCTTCCCGGTTCAGGCTGCCCTAGCGGGGCCCACGGGAAGAACCGGAATCGATCAGGCCTGGGCGTTCGCGATGAAGTTCACGGCGTCGCCGACGGTCTTGAGGTTCTTGACTTCCTCGTCCGGGATCTTCACATCGAACTTCTCTTCGGCATTGACGACGATGGTCATCATGGAGATGGAGTCGATGTCGAGGTCGTCCGTGAACGACTTGTCCAACTGGACTGCGTCGGTGGCCAAGCCGGTTTCTTCGTTGACGATCTCGGCGAGGCCGGCCAGGATTTCTTCGTTGCTAGCCATGAGGCTCCCTTTCTTTGGTGCCGGGACTCTCCCGACGATTTTTCCCGCCCTGCGGACGGTGAACTTTAGTGATGTCCGGTCAACAGCCTAGGGCAGGACGATGACCTGCGCGCCGAAGACGAGGCCCGCGCCGAACCCGATTTGTAGGGCCAGGGTTCCCGAGAGCTCGGGACGTTCCTGCAGCATGCGGTGCATGGCCAGCGGAATCGAGGCGGCGGACGTGTTGCCGGTATCGGCAATATCGCGGGCGACGGCAACGGTTTCGGGCAGTTTGAGCTGCTTGACCATTTCGTCGATGATGCGCATATTCGCCTGGTGCGGCAGGAATACGGAGAGATCATCGGCGGTGATGCCGGCAGCATCCAGGGCGCGCTTGGCTTCCTTCGCCATGCCCCAGACGGCCCAGCGGAAAACGGTCTGGCCGTCCTGGCGCAGGGTGGGCCACAGCTTGGCCTCGGTGCCGGCGACCATGGCGTCACCTGCGGGGTCTTCTTCGGCCTGTACGGCGACATCGCGCAGATCCAGCATTGAATGGGTCATCCCGATGGCATCCCATTTCCCGCCATCCGAACCCCATACCGAGGGGCCGATACCCGGTGTGTCTGAAGGCCCCACGATGACCGCGCCGGCACCGTCGCCGAGCAGGAAGGAGATGGTGCGTTCGTGGTTGTCGATGATGTCCGAGAGCTTCTCGGCTCCGACGACCAGAACATACTCGGCGGCACCGGACTTCACCAGCGCATCGGCCTGGGCGACGCCGTAGCAGTAGCCGGCGCAGGCCGCCGAGATATCGAAGGCCGGGGCCGGGGTGGCTTCCAGCCGGTGGGCCAGTGCCGAGGCCGCAGAGGGGGTGGCATAGGGGGAGGTCACCGTGGAAATGATGACGGCACCGAGCTGGGATCCTTCGATGCCAGCGTTTTCCAGTGCCTGGCGGGAAGCGGTCTCGGCCAGGTCGACCAAGGAGGTCTCGGCGTCGGCCCGGCGTCGGGTGACGATGCCCGTCCGCTTCTGGATCCACTCATCGGAGGAGTCGATCCACTGGCAGACGTCTTCGTTGGTGACGATGACGTCTCCGCGTGCGGCACCCACACCCATGATGCGGGTGTACTCCCGCGGGCTGTTCTGGGAAAGTACTGCGCTCACGTTAGTTCCTGTCCTCTGCGGTGGCCGTCTGGCCATGTTCGTTGATAAATTCGCGGGCCGCCTCGAGATCCTCGGGGGACTTCAGCGCCATCGTTGGCAGCCCCTTCAGCCCGCGGCGGGCCAACCCCACCAGGGTTCCTGCCGGCGGCAGTTCCAGGATGCCGGTGACACCTTCAGCGGCCATCGTCTCCATGCACAGGTCCCAGCGGACCGGACGGGAGACCTGCGCCACCAAGCTGGAGAGGTTGGCTGCGCCGTCGCTGACTGCCCCGCCGTCGTAGTTGCTCAGCAGCGTTACTGCTGGATCTGCAGGGTGCAGCGAGGGGAGCAGGTCCTGGAGCGTGCCGACTGCGGGGGCCATGTGTTTGGTGTGGAAGGCCCCTGCCACCTTCAGCGGCATCACGCGGGCCTTGGCGGGGGGCGAGGCGACCAGGGCGTCGATCTGCTCCCAGGTCCCTGCTGCGACGGTCTGTCCACCGCCATTGGCGTTGGCTGCGGTCAGTCCAAAGGCGGCCAGCGTCGCGGCAACCTCCTCGGGGTCCCCGCCGAGGACAGCTGCCATGCCGGTGGGGGTGACGGCTGCGGCCTCGGCCATGGCATTGGCACGTTCTCGCACGAAGACCATCGCGTCGGCCTCGGGCAGGGCGTTGGCTAAGGCGGCAGCGGTGATCTCACCAACGGAGTGCCCCGCCAGTACGGTCGAGGTGGGGAGCTGGCTCAGGCCAGCCTCGCCGAGCAGGGCGCGGGCGGCGATCAGACCGGCGGCAACGATGAGCGGTTGGGCGACTGCCGTGTCCTTGATGGTCGCCTCATCGGAAACGGTTCCGTGGGCCACCAGGTCTCGGCCGGTCAGCTCGGAGAGCCGGGCGAGGTGTTCGGCGACGCCGGGCACCTCCAACCAGGGTTCGAGGAATCCGGGGGTCTGGGAGCCCTGTCCTGGGCACACGATAGCTAGCACTGTTCCAGCTTTCCAAAGATCGGGGACATGACGGGTGTCTTGCGGCACGAAGCTGCGCGAGGGGCTTTAGAGGAATCCTACAACGACTCGGTCGCCTCCAGTCGTCCCACGACGAGTGCCGTCTGCAGAACGAAGGCCTCCCGGGGGACCAGCGGGTCCCATCCGGTGACGTCACAGACCCGTTTGAGCCGGTACCTCACGGTGTTGGCGTGGACGAAGAGTTCGCGGGCCGTTCCCTCCAATGAATGGCCCAGGGCCAAATAGCTGGATAGCGTCTCCACGAGGCCATTTCCTGCGCGAACCAAGGGTTTGTGGATCTCGTTGATCAGGGCAGTGCGGGCTGCGGCGTCGCCGTTCATGACGCGTTCGGGCCACAGGTCATCGGCCGCGACCGGGCGGGGGGCCAACGGCCAGGCGCCGGCGGCTGCAATGCCCTCGAAAGCAGCATGGGCGCTCGCTGCAGCATCGCGTAGGCTCGCAGCTTCAGGGCCGGAGACGATGGGGCCGGGGCCGAAATACTCCGCCAGCCGGGAGAATGTGGTTTCTAACTCTCTCACCCCGCCGAGCATGAGGATCAGCCGGTCACCCTGGATTCCCACGAGGCAGTCCTTGGCCACCCGCTGCCCGGCGCGGCGCAGGTCACCGACGAAGGTGGCGCCGGCATCCTCGGGGGAACTGCCGACAATGACGTGGATCCCCGACTGCGAGGTCCACCCGACGGCGGCAATACGTGAGCGCAGGGCGTCGGGGCTTTCGCCTCGCAGCACGGCGTCCACGACGAGGGCTTCGAGCCGGCTATCCCACGCACCGCGGGATTCGGCGGCCCTGGCGTAGACGTCAGCGGCGGCGAAGGCGACTTCCCGGGAATAGCGCAGAACTGCCTCGCGTAGTTGTACCTGCTCGGAATCGGGGGCCAGCTCGGGGACCTGGTTCTCCACGACCTCGACGATGGTGCGGATGAGCTGCAACGCCTTCTGCAAGGAGATCGAGCGAGTGAGCTCGGTGGGTGCGGTGCCGAAGACATCGGTGAGGACCCATTGTGGGGAACTAGGGCGTTCGTACCAGGAGACGAAGGAGGCGATACCCTTCTGGGCGACCAGGCCCAGTGCCGCGCGTTCCTGGGGTCGCAGTCCCCGATACCAGGGAAGTGACTGGTCCAGATGCTTCAGGGCGACCGTGGAAAGGATACCCAGATGGGACTTCAAGCGTTTCAGTGTCTCCGGGCTGGCCTTGGGCTGACGCACGGGGCGGATGCGCGGGGATCCGGTGCCCGGACGTTCGTCTGTCATGCGTCCACCCTACGCACTGGCGGCCCGTGGCTCCATTTTGGAGGAACACTACAAAAGAAGAAGTCCCCCGGTCACCTGCCAGAGCAGGTGACCGGGGGACTTTCACCGCCCGGACGTGTCGACGGCGTTTCTTTCGCCGTCGACACCAAGGGTCGGGGTTAGGAATCGCCCCCGGCGGTGCCGGACGTGCCGGCGTTCACGTTGTCGATCTGGTACTTCTTGAACGCCTGGGCTGCACTGTCCTTGGCGACCTCGCCCCGGCGTTCGAGCATTTCCAGGGTTCGCACGACCATCGAGTGGGCGTCGATCTTGAAGAAGCGACGGGCAGCGGCACGGGTGTCGGAGAAACCGAAGCCATCGGCACCCAGGGTCGCGAACTCGTTGGGGACGAACTGACGGATCTGGTCCGGCACGGCCTTCATGAAGTCGGTGACCGCGACGATCGGACCGGTGGCCCCCGCCAGCTTCTGCGTCACATAGGGCACGCGGGGTTCGCTGCCCGGGTTCATGAACGCTTCTTCCTCGGCATCCAGCCCGTCGCGGCGCAGCTCGTTCCAGCTGGTCACCGACCAGACATCTGCCGAGACGCCCCATTCCTCGGCGAGGATCTGCTGGGCTTCCAGGGCCCACGGTACCGAAACGCCGGAGGCCAGTAGCTGGGCTCGCGGCCCATCGACCGTGGCCGGGGAGAGGAGGTAGATGCCCTTGAGCAGCCCCTCGACGTCCAGGCCCTCGGGCTCTGCAGGCTGGAGCATCGGCTCGTTGTACAAGGTGATGTAGTACATGACGTTGGGGTCTTCATGCTCGCCCCCGTACATCCGGGCCAGACCAGCCTTGACGATGTGCCCGATCTCGTAGCCGTAGGCCGGATCGTAGGAGACCACTGCCGGGTTGGTTGCGGCCAGGATCGGGGAATGCCCGTCCGCGTGCTGCAGGCCTTCACCGGTCAACGTGGTCCGTCCGGCGGTAGCGCCCAAGACGAAGCCACGCGTCATCTGGTCGCCGGCGGCCCAGAAGAAGTCGCCGGAACGCTGGAACCCGAACATCGAGTAGAAGATGTAGATCGGGATCAACGGTTCGCCGTGGGTGGCGTAGGAGGTTCCCGCCGCCGTGAGGGCAGCTACCGAACCTGACTCGTTGATACCGGTATGCAGGATCTGACCCTGAGGGGATTCCTTATAGGCCAAGATCAAGTCGCGGTCCACCGACAGGTAGTTCTGACCCTTCGGGTTGTAGATCTTCTTCGTGGGGAAGAGCGAATCCATGCCGAAGGTACGTGCCTCGTCGGGGATGATCGGGACCACGCGTTCCCCGAAGTCCTTATCCCGCATGAGGTCCTTGAGGAGACGCACGAAGGCCATCGTGGTGGCCGCCTGCTGCTTGCCCGAGCCCTTCTTGGCGACCGCGTAGGCCTTGTCCTCGGGCAGGTGCAGAGGCGTGTGCTTGGTCCGACGTTCGGGGACCGAACCGCCCAAAGCCGCACGACGTTCCATCATGTACTTGATTTCGGGGGCATCCATCCCCGGGTGGTAGTACGGCGGGGCGTACGGGTCGGCTTCGAGCTGCTCATCGGTGATCGGGATCCGCAGGTGATCGCGGAACCCCTTCAGATCATCAAGGGTCAGCTTCTTCATCTGGTGGGTCGCGTTGCGCGCCTCGAAGCTGTTGCCCAGGCCGTAGCCCTTGACCGTCTTGGTCAGGATGACCGTGGGCTTGCCCTTGAACTCGGTGGCTGCCTTATACGCGGCATACATCTTGTTGTAGTCGTGGCCGCCACGCTTCAGATTCCAGATTTGGGCGTCGGTCAGATCGGCAACCAGTTCCTTGGTCTGCGGAGACTTGCCGAAGAAGTGTTCGCGGATGAATCCGCCCGATTCGGCCTTATAGGTCTGGTAGTCGCCATCGGGCGTCTGGTTCATGATGTCGACCAGCGAGCCAGTGTCGTCCTTGTCCAGCAGATCGTCCCATTCGCGGCCCCACACGACCTTGATGACGTTCCAGCCGGCACCGCGGAAGAAGGCTTCGAGCTCCTGCATGATCTTCCCGTTGCCTCGCACCGGGCCATCAAGGCGCTGCAGGTTGCAGTTGATCACGAAGTTGAGGTTGTCCAGCTGTTCGTTGGCTGCCAACTGGAGGAAGCCGCGTGATTCCGGCTCGTCCATCTCGCCGTCGCCCAGGAAGGCCCAGACGTTCTGGTCGGAGGTGTCCTTGATGCCACGGTTATGCAGGTAGCGGTTCAGCTGGGCCTGATAGATGGCGTTGGACGGCCCGATCCCCATGGAGACCGTGGGAAATTCCCAGAAGTCGGGCATGGAATGGGGGTGTGGGTAGGAAGGCAGCGCATGGCCCTCCTTGGACTTTTCCTGGCGGAAGCCGTCGAGGTCCTCCTCGGTCAGCCGTCCTTCCAGGAAGGCGCGGGCATACATCCCGGGGGAGGCGTGGCCCTGGAAGAAGACCTGGTCGCCGCCGCCGGGGTGGTCCTTGCCGCGGAAGAAATGGTTGAAGCCGACTTCATACAGCGTGGCCGCACCGGCGTAGGTGGAGATATGCCCGCCGACCCCGATATCGGGGTGCTGGCCGCGGTGGACCATGATGGCGGCATTCCAACGCATCCAGGCACGGTAACGACGTTCGGTCTCTTCGTGTCCGGGGAACTCGGGTTCCTGGTCCACGGGGATGGTATTGACATAGTCGGTGGTGGTCACCATGGGGACACCGACGCTCTGGGCACCCGCGCGTTGCAGGAGAGAGCGGACGATGAACTGGGCCCGTTCGGTGCCCTGGGCCTCGACCAGACCGTCGAAGGATTCAATCCATTCGGCGGTTTCCTCCGGATCGCGGTCCGGCAGCTGGCTGGTCAAGCCACTGCGAATGTGGGAAATGTGTTCCTCTTCAGCCACGTCCAACTTCTCCTCGGTACGGGTTACAGCGTGGGGAATGCGACGTTCCCGTTGTTGGAGCGGGGCGCGTCGCGGCGGCAAGGCCGCTTGACGATGGATGCACGCCTCGTGGGTGTGAGTCCATCCCGTCCACTGTAGTTGTCTTTCTCCGGTGATGCGTAGCCGAGGGTGTCGTCGGTGACCTTGGTTACGCTCACTCAACCCGCCGCCGAGCTGGCGACGACCGGTGGTATCTGGCCTTCATTCGGGCCATGGAGGCATGATTTTCGTTCTGGAAGCGTGTTTGCGGGCTCTGCGCTTGATGGGAACTGTTTAAAGGTGTTGGCTTGAGAGGTGTATATGCATCTAGTGGGAGGAGAAACGTGAGCGACGCCGGAGCGGCTAAGACCGCAGCCGTGGAGAAAATGGGCTTCAAGGATGGAGACCTGATCCAAGAGCTGGGTTATGACGACGACGTTGACGACGGTCTCCGTGACACGTTGGAAGAAGTTACCGGCCACGCACTGCTGGCCGAGGACGAGCATGAAGTCGTCGACGGCGTCCTCCTGTGGTGGCGCGAAGGCGAGGGCGACCTCGTGGACGAACTCGTCGACTCGCTGACCACCCTGGACGAAGGAGGCGTCATCTGGTTGATGACTCCCAAATCCGGACGCGATGGCTTTGTCGGTGTGCCCGAAATTCAGGAAGCCGCCCCGACTGCCGGTTTGCATGTCACCAGCAGTGAAGGTGTTTCCGAGGACTGGACGGCGACCAGGCTCGTGGGGCGTCGATAGAACTAGTGACGACTGACCCCGGAACTCACCCACTGGTGGGTTCGCCCATTCCTGCCTTCAGCCTCCCGAATCAGTTCGGTGAGGCGGTCTCGCTGGAGGGTATCGGCGCCGCACGGGCTTTTGTGGTGTTCTACCCGTTTGCCTTCTCCCGGGTCTGCACGGGCGAACTGGCTGCCTTGGAACGGATGCGTCCGGCACTAGAGGCCTCAGGGGTTTCACTGCACGGGATCTCCGTGGACCATAAGCACGCCTTGCGGGCCTATGCGACCGAGCAGGGCATCGGGTTCGACCTGCTGGCTGATTTCTGGCCCCACGGCGAGGTAGCCCGGGCCTTCGGCTGCTTCGATGAGGACCACGGCCGGGCCCTGCGCTCGACGTTCCTGCTCGCCGGTGGGCGCGTGGTGGAGCATTTCAGCAGCGGTATCGGTGAACCGCGAAGCGGTCAGGATTACCTCGACGCGGTCGCCCGGCTGAGTCCCTGACGCGGGCGTACGGACGCCGAGTTGGTGGCGGAGCCGATTGCCGGTAAGCTCGATCCCCGCAAGGGCCTTTAGCTCAGCTGGTAGAGCGTCACGTTTACACCGTGAATGTCATCGGTTCGATCCCGGTAGGGCCCACGCTTCAAATCCCCGTTTTCCCGCGGCACAACCGCGAGGAAGACGGGGATTTTTGTCATTCCCACGCGAGTACTTCGGCGTAGGCCCGAGAGGGCACGATACTGCCCCGTGGGTCCCGCGTCAGCTACCAGGATCTAGGCTGTCCTGTATGCAGACCCGACTACCCTCCGACTGGACACCCTGGCGTCAGAGGTCCCCACTGGAGGGAAGACGGCCCACCAAGGCGGAGGTGGCCCACGCAGTGGACTCGGGGCAGGGCCGGGAAGACGTCCTGCCCTATCCGAGCGACCGGCTATCGGCCGAGCTGCTCCGATTGCTGATCGTGGGGATCAACCCCAGCCCGTGGACGGCGGCAGTGAATGCCCCTTTCGCCCGGCCCGGAAATCGTTTCTGGACTTCGCTGGCCTTGGCGGGAGTCATCGATCGAAAAGTTGATGCTTCGCGGGGACTCGCCGGGATTGACGAACGGATGCTGGCGGAGCGGGGCCTCGGAATCACCAACATGGTCTCGCGCACTTCGGCACGGGCCGACGAACTCACGACCGAAGAACTGTGGACCGGTGGTGCCCAGCTTGTGGAGCGGGTGCGCACTCTGCAGCCTCGAGCGGTCGGCGTGTTGGGGGTGACGGCGTTCCGTGTGGCGTTCAGGCAACCTCGAGCGAAGCTGGGGCTGCAAACCGACGCCCGGCCACCAGGTTGGCCTGAGGAGGTGCAGTTGTGGGTGCTGCCCAATCCCAGCGGACTCAATGCCCACGAAACAGCCGGATCGCTAGCGCAGAAGTGGGAAGAGGTCTGGCACGCTAGTGCCTGAGCTGTATCCCGGCATGATCTATTCTGCTGAGGGCCGCCGGTGCTGCGGCTTGCCGTCGGATCGCTGCTTCTTTGCGGCCCGATACCGGCGTTTGGAACCCCGCGTCGGTATCGTCGGACTCCGCTGGGGTCCTGCTAGGCCCAGGACCTTGCCCGCCGTCCTGGAATGAATCAATTCCGGGCTTGGCTGGCCCACATCAGGTAAGCAAGTACCGACAAAAACTCAGCGGATGACGTACCCGCACCAACGACGAGTCGGAAGCTGCTGAGCACGGCACTTATGCGCTGCAACCTCCGTGGACTCTGGCAGGGGAGCAGAGGTAGCTCACCTGAGCCTCTGATCGCGCCCCGCGGTTTGTCCAAGTAATCCCTAGTCGAGGAAGTAGGCGAGGGCCTGATCTTCTGTCTCCAGGACCTCGTCTGAAGTTACGCCGAGTTCCAGTGCGAGCTCGACTGATCCGAGGAGGCTGACCTCCACCTGGGGCGCGAAAGCCCGTTCGAGCACCTCGAAGTAGTCGGACATGCTCGCATCGAGCTTCTCGATGAGGTCCTGGTGCTCTGCCGCGAGCTCTTCGTCGAGCATGCGTTGCTTGCTGAGGTAATGCTGGATCAGCATCGCCTCCCTCTTGGAGAGGGAGGACGATGCAGCTTTGTACATGACTATGCCGACGGTGTTGCCGATCACGGCGCCGAGGACGGGCACTGGGATGAACGCCTGCCCGACGAAGGACGACAGTGCGCTGACGGCGGCTTCCAGAGAGACTATCTCGGCGTTCTCTATGAACTCCAGCTCGCCGATCTCTCCGCGGCGGAGCTTATTCGCCTGTTCCGCGATGCCGAAGGCAGCAGTGACAATCGAGCTAGCGACGGCTGCGGACGTGGCAGTGTAGTTCGTGAGCGAGTAGATGCTGTGGCCCCTGACGCCGCCCTTGATTAGGCCATAGCCGGTGTCACCCGCAATATCGATCCAATCCGCACTTGTGAAATCCTTAAGCTTCGGGCCCTGGCGCCGTTTCTCGACCACAGCCAGCATGAAGGCGGTTGCGCCCTCGATGGCAGCGGCCGCAAACATGGCCTTCTGGGCCTCCTGCAGCGTTGGCCGGCTGTCTTGGTAGGCTGCGTCCCGCAGTGAATGGTCGGTGAAATGGAGGGACTCCTTTTCCGCCCCCAGTGTCGAGCTGTAGGCGCCTCTCTGCACCTGGTGGTACTCCAGCTTGGAGGGTTCGAGTGACTCGATGCTGACAGAACCCTCGCTGAAGAAGGCCCTGACTCGTTCCCAGTCCCTGAGCGATGGGCCGTCCCCGTTCCGCGATAGGAACTTTCCCGCTTCCTCAGGCGGCATCGCGTGAAGTTTCTGTATCACCGCGAAGTGGTCTCCGGGGATCTGGTACTTCCCGCCGTTCTTGATGAAGTCGGGATATTTCTGGAGGTGCGTTGCGATCGCGCCGAGGCCAAAGCGGCCCTCGGCAGCGAAGAACTTCTGTTGGATCTCTACGCCATTGCGCAACAGGTCAACGGGGCCGTTGTTGTTCACCCACTGGTAGGCGGCACCCTCTCCGAGGATCTGGCTCCGGGCGTTGCCCACCCCCACCTCAGCGACCTCGGCGATGAAGCCGTGCATGCCCTTCACTCCGCCGCGGTTGGAAGCGACCACTTCAAGGTCAATCTTCCTGATCGCCGCGTCGACGCTGGCGAGCGCGTCTTGGAGATTCATGCTCTGCCTTCCGAGGGCACTCAGCAGGTTGTCAAGGCGGAGCTGGTTGAGGTGGTTCACCCAGGCAGCAACGGCCTGCTCCTGGTTGTTCTTTGGGAGCTTTGCTGCCTCACTCATCATCGGAGTCCTGCTTGACGCGCTTGCTCAGCAGCGACGCGCACGCTTTTGTGTTGTTCACCAGCGCGGCGAGCTGGGACTGCTGGGGTGCAGACAATGCCAGGAAGTTGGCGCCGAAGAACTCCAACGCCTCGCCGAAGCTTTTCATGAGCAGCCCACGGAGGGAAGCGCTGCGCTGGAGGAGATCGTCGATGTGCGCGTTCATGTCGTTGACGAGCGCTGTGTTCTGCTTCACTGCAGTCAGCTCCTCTTGCTTGGCTCCGCGGTTCTCGGACTTCTTCCTGGCGAAAACGGCGATCGATGCGAGGAGGGTAGCCCCTGCGACTGACCAACCGATGGGCCCTGCGAGTGCGAGTAGTGCACTGCCTGCAGCGGTGCCTCCGCCTCCGGCTGCGAGAGCCCCTCCTCCGAGCCAGGCTAGAGCAGCTTGGCTGGCAGCGGCCCCGGAAAGCGTGGAGATGGCGGTGCCGGTCGATGCCGAGCCGAAGGTGGTGGCTACCCACACGGCCGCCGTGGGAGCCAGGCTCGCGACCGCAGCACCCGCGGTGAACCCGGTACCGGCGCCAGCAGCCGACTGTCGTGCAGCTTCGAGCTCCTTCCGGGCGAACTCCTCCGTCGCCAGGAACTGGGCTTTGTGGAAGACGAGCTCATCCAAGTCGGTCTCGAATGACTTTGGGGTGTTAGCTATGCTGTTCACCAGCAGCTCAACGAGCTCGATCAGGTCCGTCGAACGCTCGCGCTGGCGTAGGAGGGCCAGGCCGTTGTCGCTCAGCGTCGTGAACGCGCAGTTGTATTCGGTGAGGGCCTGCTCGTAGGGGTCGGGCTCCTTCGCCGTCAACTTATCGACTGTCTCCACCGCAACGTCACTAAGGTGGCCGGCCTGCTCGGCAAGCTGCGCTGAGGTGTTCCGTGCGAACTTGCCGATGCTGCCGACGGCCTTGCCGAGGCCGTCCTTGGCTCTGTGCATCCTGAGAGGTTCAACCATCCTGATCTCCAAACTCCGTTGCCGGTCGTCTACTGACAAGAGCCTATCGACCACCGGTGACAAGGTGGACGTGTAAGAAGCGGCACGGGCCGACAACGGCACGCGCCAGCTCCAAGCCCATCCGGTCGGCGGTGTCTGGGAAGTACCTGACGACCCCGTTGGCTCGGGTTGTTTGCGTGGCATCCACTTGCTCGGCCGTGAGTAGTTTCCGCGTGCGTCCACGCTTCACACCCGCATTTTCCTTCAGGCGCAGGCGGGCGGTATGCGGGGGTGTTGCCGGTGGTTCAGGGGCGCGGTGACGACCCGTGGCGATTGCTCCGCTACTCCGCGGAGGGCCGACGGCGCTGGGCTTTGACGTCCGATCGCTGTTTCTTTGCGGCCCGATGTCGGCGTTTGGAACCCCGTGTTGGTTTTGTCGGACGCCGCTGGGGTCCCGCCGGGGCCAGGGCCTCGCGGATGAGTTGGGCCAGCTTCTCCACAGCGGTCTCGCGGTTTCGACGCTGCGAGCGTTGCTCGGAGGACGTGACGGTGATGGCTCCCGCGACCAGCCGGGAACCCAGACGGTCCAACAGCAATTCACGCTGTTCCTCGTTAACCGTGGTCGAATCGTCCATGTTCCAGAACAATTCCACGCGGCTGTCCGTCTTGTTGACGTGTTGCCCGCCGGGTCCCGAGGCGCGTGAGAAACGCCAGCCGAGCTCCGAGGCCGGGATCCTCAGAGCCGGCGATACGTACACATCCATGAATCAAGCGTCCCACGAAGCAGTGTCCCCGGGAGTCCCGCCGTCGTACTGGCCCCTGCTAGTGGGACGCCGGAACCTCCTGCGGAGCCGCCGGGTGAGGCGAAGCCAGGGCAGATCGTGGGGCCAATGCAGGAACACCGTATGGAATCCGCGCCGCAAGCGCAGGGCTGCCCCGCCATCATGGAAGGGGCGCATCGAGATGCCGGTGCGCAGGGTCGGCACGAAACGGAGCACATGCTCGACGCCCAAATGGAATGAGAGATCGAAATCATCGTGGACCAACCAGCGATCCGTATGGAGGTGATCTTGGACCTCGTGCCACGCCCGGCGCCTGAAGGCCATATTGGAGCCGAAGAGCGGCACATGCCCGAGGGCCAAAGAAGAGAGCGCAAAATAGGGCAGGAGGTAAGCCAACAGCGCCGGTCTGCGGAGGGCCGAAGGTCCGTCATTGAAGTGGGCTGGACCAGTGATCGCATCCACGCTGGCGTCGGCGTGGAAGGACCTGACGATCGTGGCGATCCAATCCGGAGCCGGCACCGAATCGGCGTCCAGCCGGGCCAGGATGTCGCCACGTGCCCGGTTATAGCCGGCAGCACTGGCGACACCGATCCCGGGGCGGGGTTCGAAGAGAACCTCTGCCCCGTTCCGCCGGGCCACCCCCGCGCTATCGTCGCTGGAGCCATTGTCCACGACGATGATTTCCCGGGGGGCCATCTGTTGCCGGGCGAGTGCCTCCAGGCAATGCAGCAATTTCCTGGCGTCGTCCTTGACCGGGATCACCACACTGACCGTCGATCGGTTCATGGGAGCTCCGATCGATCATGCTGCGCGGCAGCCTGCGCGGCGGAGCCCGACGGGACGGCGGATTCCGGGGGATCAGCCGTCAAGTAGGGAAGCAGGAATCCTCCGATCAGGGCCCCCAAGCCATCGGCCGCCAAATCGCCCATGGTGTCCTGGTATCCGACGTGCACCTCCGGGTCGATGAGGGTGTGTCCGGCCCACTCCAAGAGCTCCCAGACGGCTCCGGTGGCCAAACCGAGAAGGACGGTCGCCAGGACGAGTGCACCGGGGCGCTGGGTGGTCGGTGGCAGGATGCCTGCCCGTTGGGCGATCACCACGGACAGGACGGCAATCAGACCGCCCAGGACGGCGTGCATGAACTTATCCCATCCCGGCAGGAGCACATACAGGTCGAAGACATTGCTCCAGGCGGCTGCCAGCGAGGCGATGCCGACACAGAGGTCCAGGCTGCCGCGTAGTCCCAGCGCGCGGGGGATCAAGGTCGCCAGCACGGCCAGCATGAAAACCGCCACTTGGATCCACCCCCACCCCACGCCAGCGACCACGACGCTGATGAGCATGGCGGCCCTCACGAGATCGGCCACGAGCACCACCCGGTTCACGGCAGGCCGGAAGAGAGCCTGCTTCACCGTTTCGATGACTGGCCTCCTTCGGGTTGGGCCGAAAGGTTCGGGCCGAGGTTCAGTACTGCCTGCACCGGTTCATGATCCGAAACGGCCGCGCCGCCCAGACGCAGCGCATTCACACCCGCCGACTCGACCTCCAGATCGGGGGAGACGAGGATCCAGTCCACACGGGGGCCCGTGGTTGTGGGGCTGCGATACCTGGAGAACGTCGAACAATCGGCGCCGACCCTTCGCGTCGACACGTCCATGGCATCGGACAGAACGCGGTTGTCGACCAGTTCTCGGTGGGCCGGTGAGCCGGCCGTGGCATTGAAATCGCCCATCACGATCACTGGGCCGCAAAGCCCTGCCACGACCCGGCGCAGGAGTTGAGCCGAGGCAATGCGCGACGGCGCGGAAAACGGATCCAGATGGGTGACCAGGGCGTGGAAACGCAGTCCGGTCTCTAGATCGTTGAACTGGCACTGGACCACGAAGCGGGGTAGCTGGTTGCCGAAGGAGCGTGAGCCGGGCCGTTCGGGTTGGGCCGAAAGCCACCAGTATCGGGAGTCGAGGAGACGAAGTCGACGCCGATCGTAGTGCAGCTCGCAGCGTTCCCCGCGGCCACCGGTGGAACGCCCGGTACCTACGTGTGCATACCCGTTGCCGAGCAGGTTGCGAATTTCCCGCGAGGGGCCGGGCATCACTTCCTGCAAGGCCAGCAAGCTGGGCTGCTCGGCGGCCAACAGACGTTGCAGGAGCGGGCGCCGCCGTACCCAACGGTCCGCCGCCGGGAACCAAAAACGGGGCATTTGTCGCCGGACGTTCAACGTCATGACATGCAGCAGAGGAGCCGGCGTCGGGCCGATCAGCGGGGGCGGCGTGGAGTGGGCGGGGAATGACCGCAGAACGCTGTTCCCCTCGCCCGCCCTGCTGCCCATGCCGTCACGTTATCAGCAGACCAACGGACTACGCGGGAAACTGGCACAAACCCAAACACTTGTATTTGATCCTACAAACTGCAGAGGTTGTTGTCTCGAGGGTGTTTCGGCGGGATCCTCCAGCGTGGCTTCATCGGCTTTCCGCCGACGGGCGGGCGAACTAGACTGGGAATCAGTCACGGAGCCGTGTCCGGCACCGTAGCGTGCCGGGGCACCAGCTCGTCTTGTTTCCAATGGATGGAGTCCTGATGAAGGCACAAATCGGCGTCACCGGCCTAGCGGTCATGGGCGCGAACCTGGCCCGCAATTTCGCCCGCAACGGCTATACGGTGGCCCTGCACAACCGCTCGATCGAGAAGACCGACGCCTTGCTCAAAGAGCACGGCGACGAGGGCGAGTTCATCCGCACCGACACCATGGAGGAGCTCGTCGAGTCGCTGGAGACCCCGCGCCGCGTGCTGCTCATGGTCAAGGCCGGCGCACCCGTGGACTCCGTCATCGACTCGTTGGTTCCGCTGCTCGAAGCCGGTGACATCGTCATCGACGGCGGCAACTCGAACTTCCAGGACACCCGCCGTCGTGAAGCAGCCCTGGCGAAGAAGGATCTGCATTTCGTGGGGATCGGCGTCTCCGGCGGCGAGGAAGGCGCCCTGTTGGGCCCGTCCATCATGCCCGGTGGCTCCGAGGAGTCCTATCAGGCGCTGGGCCCGATGCTCGAAAAGATCTCGGCCCATGTCGACGGCGATCCGTGCTGCGCCTGGATCGGCACCGACGGCGCCGGCCACTTCGTGAAGATGGTCCACAACGGCATCGAATACGCGGATATGCAGGTCATCGGTGAGGCCTTCGACCTGCTGCGCTCCGGCGCCGGCATCGAACCAGCGGATCAGGCCAAGATCTTCAAGGAATGGAACGAAGGTAACTTGGCGTCCTTCCTCATCGAAATCACCGCAGAGGTGCTGGCCCACCAGGACGCCAAGACCGGCAAGCCGCTCGTGGATGTCATCGTCGACTCCGCGGGGCAGAAGGGCACCGGGCGCTGGACCGTGCAGTCAGCCCTGGATCTGGGATCGCCCACCTCGGCCATCGCCGAATCGGTGTTCGCTCGTGGCCTGTCTTCCCAGCGCGACCAGCGGGCCATCGCCCAAGAGGTGTTGGCCGGACACGAGCAGGACGTCACCCTCGGGGACGACTTCGTTGAGGACGTCCGTCAGGCCCTCTTCGCCTCCAAGCTCGTCTCCTACGCCCAGGGCCTGGATATGCTCACCGCGGCGGCCACCGAATACGACTGGGATCTGAAGCTCGACGAAATCGCCTCGCTCTGGCGCGGTGGCTGCATCATCCGTGCCGAACTGCTGGCCGACATCATGAAGGCCTACGCCTCGGACGATCAGCCGGCCAACCTGCTCTTCGCGCCGGCCTTCTCGGAGGCCATTGCCGGCGCCGTCCCGGCCTGGCGACGCGTGGTCTCGACGGCAGTTTCCCTGGGCATCCCGGTACCGGTGTTCTCCTCCTCGCTGGCCTACTACGACGGTCTGCGCCGCAAGCGGCTGCCCGCAGCGCTGACCCAGGGGCTGCGCGACCTCTTCGGCGCCCACACCTACAACCGGATGGACGCCGAAGGGACCTTCCACACCCAGTGGAGCGGTGACAAGACCGAGATCGAAGCCGTCTCGACGCACTAACAAAAGCAGCACCCGACGGAGTACAGGCCGACCTGTTCCGTCTCAGGGCGCGACGAGGGAACCGTTCCCGGTTTCACCGTCGTGCCCTGTTCTGCTGGTGGCCCCCGGGCATAGGCTGAGGACATGGATTACAGATTCCTCGGAGCCTCGGGGCTCAAAATCACCGAAATCACGTACGGCAACTGGCTCACCCACGGGTCCCAGGTCGTGAACGATGTCGCCTCCCAATGCGTCCAGGCGGCCCTCGACGCAGGGATCACCACCTTCGACACTGCGGATGCCTACGCCAACGGCGCCGCCGAGAAGGTACTGGGTGACGCGTTGAAGGACCAGCGGCGTGAATCGCTGGAGATCTTCACCAAGGTCTACTGGCCGGTCGGACCCAAGGGGCCCAACGACGTCGGACTGTCCCGCAAGCACATCATGGAGGGCATCAACGGTTCGCTGAGCCGGTTGGGCATGGACTACGTCGACCTGTATCAGGCGCACCGCTACGACCACCAGACGCCGTTGGAGGAGACCATCCAGGCCTTCGCCGACGTCGTCCGGACCGGGAAGGCCCTGTACATCGGGGTCTCCGAATGGTCCGCTGACCAATTGCGTGAGGGGCAGCGCCTCGCGAAGGAGGCCGGGTTCTCGCTGGTGTCCAACCAACCGCAGTACTCTGCGTTGTGGCGGGTCATCGAGGACGAAGTTGTCCCGGCTTCCAAGGAATTGGGTCTGTCCCAGGTCGTCTGGTCGCCCATGGCCCAGGGCGTCCTTTCCGGTAAATACCGTCCCGGACAACCGGCGCCGGAAGGCAGTCGTGCCACGGATGAGAAGGGCGGGAAGAACACCATCTCAGGCTTCATGAGCGAGGAGGTCCTCACCCGGGTCCAACAGCTGCGGCCGATTGCCGATGAACTGGGTTTGAAGATGTCCCAACTGGCCATCGCTTGGGTGCTACAAAACGAGAACGTGGCCACCGCCTTGGTTGGTGCTTCACGTCCCGAACAAGTCGCAGAAAACGTGAAGGCCTCCGGCGTGCGCATCCCCGCCGAACTCATGAGCCGGATCGATGAGGTGCTCGGCGATTCCGTCGAGCGTGATCCGGCCAAGACGGTCAGCCCCGAACAGCGGCCCGCTTAGCGCGGACACAGAGGAACGGTCCGGGACCGGCAGTGACACGCTGCGGGTCCCGGACCGTTCGTCCTCGGGTGACCGGGGAAGGTCTCAGATCCACATGGCCGGGTCGATGTATTCGGCTGGATCCACGGCCGGCTGATGCTCCTGGGGTTGCCGTGGCCGGTTGGTCGCCGGGATACCGGTGATGATCGAATCGGCCGGAGCATCCTTGACCACCACGGCATTGGCGCCAATCGCGGAATCGGCGCCGATGGTGATCGGTCCCAGGACTTTCGCCCCGGCACCGATCACCACCCGGTCCCCAATGGTCGGGTGGCGCTTGACCTTCGCCAATGAACGGCCACCGAGGGTTACTCCGTGGTAGATCATCACGTCGTCGCCGATCTCGGCGGTCTCTCCGATGACGACCCCCATGCCGTGGTCGATAAAGAACCGATGGCCCAGGGTGGCCCCCGGATGGATCTCGATACCCGTGGCGAACCGGGCCACCTGGGAGATGAGCCGCGCCGGTAGTCGCAGCGCAGGTTTCTGCCAGAGCCGGTGGGTCAGGCGGTGCACCCAGATGGCATGCAGGCCCGAATAGGCCAACGCGTTCTCTGCATTCCCACGTGCCGCTGGGTCATGGGCGCGCGCCCCTTTGAGGTCCTCTTGGAGGCGGGATAGGAAAGTCACACGAAACCTTTGCTGGTGGTTGCCCTGCAGATGCTGCCGCTATCCGCGGATGTCGTCGTACAGCGGCGTGGAGATGTACCGTTCGCCAAAGTCGCAGACGATGGCGACGATGAGCTTCCCAGCATTCTCCGGGCGTTTGGCCAGTTCCAGGGCGGCCCAAACGATCGCTCCAGAGCTGATACCGCCCAGAATGCCTTCCTTCGTGCCCAGTTCGCGAGCCACCCGGACCGAATCCTCCATGGTCGCGTCGAACACCTCGTCGTAGACCTTGGTGTCGAGCACTTCCGGAACAAAGTTCGCGCCCAGGCCCTGGATTTTATGCGGGCCGGGTGCGCCGCCGGTGAGGATGGCCGAATCCTTCGGTTCCACGGCGACGACCTGTACAGCAGGCTTGAGTTCCTTCAGGAGATTGCCGGCACCGGTGACGGTGCCCCCGGTTCCCACACCGGCAACGAAGACGTCGACCTCGCCATCGGTATCGTCCCAGATTTCCTGGCCGGTGGTCTTGCGGTGGATCGCCGGATTGGCCTGGTTGGCGAACTGCTGGGCCCAGATGGCGTTTTCGGTATGGGCGACGATCTCCTTGGCTTTTTCCACCGATCCGCGCATGCCCTCTGAGCCGGGCGTCAGAATGATTTCAGCTCCGTAGGCACGCAGCATGACCCGGCGCTCGGTGGACATCGTTTCGGGCATTGTGAGGATGACACGGTAACCGCGGGCAGCGCCGACCATGGCCAAGGCGATGCCGGTGTTACCTGAGGTGCCCTCGACGATGGTGCCACCGGGCTTCAACGCGCCGGCTTGCTCGGCGGCGTCGACGATGGCCACCCCGATGCGATCCTTGACGCTGTTGGCCGGGTTATAGAACTCCAGTTTGACAGCGACCTGGGCGGGCAGGCCTTCGGCCATCCGGTTCAGGCGGACTAGGGGAGTGCGTCCGACCAGTTCGGTCACGTCATTATAAATCTGTGCCATCAGCGTCCTGCTTTCGGTAGGAAATGAGGGGTTCGTTGGTGTTCTAGCCTATCGAGGTGCCGAATCACGGTTTATTCGGTCAGCCACTGGGAGTAATATTTCCTCGCTTTGGCCAATTTGGGGTTGATGATGACCTGGCAGTAGCCCTCGTAGGGGTTCATGGCGTAGAAATCCTGGTGGATCGGTTCGGCTTCGTGGAAGTACGGGGCGGGGACGATTTCGGTGACGATCGGATCATCCCAATTCTCTTGGTTTCGCCGCAGGGACGCCTCAAAGAACTCCCGTTGCCGGGCATCGGTGTAGAACATGGCCGAACGGTATTGGGTGCCGACGTCGTAGCCCTGACGGTTCAAGGTCGTGGGGTTGTGCCCGGTAAAGAACATGTCCAAGATGACGTCGGCGGGGACGACGGCGGCATCGAATGTTACGGCGACCGCCTCGGCATGTCCGGTGGTTCCGCTACAGACGTCACGGTAGTTCGGGTTCGGGGTGTGCCCACCGATGTATCCGGAGACCACCGATGAAACGCCGATGGTCTTGCGGTAGATCGTGTCCATGCACCAGAAGCATCCGGCACCGAGGATGAAGGTGTGGACGCCATGGTCCGGTAATCCGGCGGAATCGGACGGACCGAACTGCGTCTCTGACGTGGGGATTGCTGACTTGCTATTCACATTCATGGTCAATGCGCGCAGAGGCTCATTCATTCCCGAAGGTCTTCGCGGTCAGGGTAACCGGGCCCATTTGACGCTCATTTGACTCGTCTCGGACTACGGTAGGAGCATGCGCAATGATCAGGATAAAACGCCGCAGGACTCCCCGGAAGGCGAGACGACCGTGACGGACAACGCCCCCGAGGGTGAAGAAGCCGTGGAGGTCGTCGAGGGCGGGGCGCAGGATACGCGCGCCGTGGTCGCCCCCGAACCCCGGCCCGGAGCCACCGTTCCTACCCTGGGAGAGGTCCTGGTGGCGATCGAAGAGCTCTGGCCGGCCTCGTTGGCCGAAGACTGGGACGCCGTCGGCCTCGTCGCCGGCCGGGTCGAACGTCCGATACGGCGCATCATCTTCGCAGTGGATCCGACGCTCGAGGTGGTCCGCGACGCCATCGCCCGTGGAGCAGACCTGCTGATCACCCATCACCCCTTGCTGCTGCGTGGAGTGAAATCGGTGGCTGCTGACCAGTTCAAGGGAGAAGTCATCCACGAGCTCATTGAAAACCAGTGTGCCTTGGTCACCGTTCACACCAACGGCGACTCAGCGGTGGGAGGGGTCTCCGACGTCCTCGCCGATATTCTCGGACTCACCAACGTCACCCCCTTGGTGGCGGCCTCCGAAGGCCTTCCCGAAGAAGGACTTGGCCGGGTCGGCACCCTTCCGGACGCATTGGCCCTCTCCGATTTCGCCTCCCGAGTGTTCGGCGCACTGCCAGCTGTCGCAGGAGGTGTGCGCGTGGCCGGGGACCGTGACGGGATCGTGAGCACGGTGGCCGTGTGCGGCGGCGCCGGGGACAGCCTCTTCGACGCGGTGCGGGCGGCCCGGGCCGACGTGTTCGTCACCGCCGATCTGCGCCACCACCCGGCTTCCGAAGCACGCGAGGCCGCCGTGGAAGACCGGCCCTACCTCGTGGACATCTCCCACTTCGCCGGCGAATGGCTGTGGCTTCCGGCCGCCGCCGAAGGCCTCTACAACGTGCTCATCGACCAGAACTTCATCCTGGAGATCGGTGTCAGCTCGATCAATACCGACCCCTGGGATTTCATCCTCACCCCCGGGGACTGATCGGCGCCGGTGGGCAGTAGGCTGGGGAACCACCGAGCACGAGGAGAATCACCGATGGCCAAGGCATCACCCGCCGACCAGCTGCTGCTGTTGGACCTGCAGGCATTGGACTCGAAGATCGTGAAGATCGACCGGGCCGTGAAGGTTCTGGCCTCCGACCCGGAGATTATCGCCGCCGGCGAAACCGTGGCCGAAGCCGAGGCCGCCCGCCGAGAAGTGGCCGAGGAATCTGCTGCCGCCCAACATGCCTTGACCGATATTGAGCATCAGACCGAGAAGGTGCAGACCCGGATCGAGAAGGATCGCGCCCAAATCGAGGCTGGCCGTGGCACCGCACGGGACATGATGGCCCTCCAACATGAGATCGACTCCTTGACGCTGAAGCGCGGAGAACTCGAGACCACCGAGCTGGAACTGATGGAAACTGCCGAGGAAGTGGCCGGCAGGCTCGAAGGGGTCACAGCCTCGGCCGACGGAACCGCGGCCCAACTAGCCCAGCTCGAACGCGCCCGAGATGACAAGGCTGAGGAGTTGGCCGCCGAGCGTGCCACGCTGGTGACCGAGCGTACCGAACTGGCCGGACGCATTGACTCGACCCTGGTGGGAATGTATGAAAAGCGTTTGGCACAGCGCGGTATCGGTGCCGCTCGCCTCTTCCACGGCACCTCGGAAGGATCCGGCATGCAACTAGCTGCCGGTGACTTGGCCGAGATTCGTGCTGCGGCCGAGGACGATGTCGTCTCCTGCCCCGACTCGGGCGTCATCTTGGTTCGCTCGCCCGAGTGGAAGTAGAACAAAACACCCGCAGACCGGTTCCGCGGGGGCGGCTGCACCATGTGGAGATATGGGTCGCTGATCTGGAGCAGGCCACCACGACGCTCGGCTGGATCTTCGAATCCCTCGGCTACGTGCGTGCCGAGGAATGGTCAGGCGGCGCGAGTTGGCAGGGTGCGGGGGAGTATTTGGTCCTCGAATCAAGTCCGGATGTGTTGGGAACCGTGCATGAACGCCGGCGTCCCGGGCTGAATCATCTGGCGTTCTGTGCTGGAACCCCCGAAAATGTTGAAGCGCTTACCCGTGCCTCCGTGGGGCGGGGATTCACCCTGATGTTCGCCGAGCTGCACCCCCACGCGGGCGGACCCGACCACTACGCCGCGTATCTGCAGAACGCGGACGGTTTCGAAATCGAACTGGTGGCAGAGGGCGAAGCCCCCAGGCGCTGATCCTGCGGCTGCGGGATTATGTGGTGGCGAAGCTATGGTCTTCCGGCAGGATGATGTTCAGCTGGTGAGCCTTCTTGGCGGTGGCGGGAACCAACTCGGCATCCCACCTCTCCTGGACGGCCTTCAGCAGGGCTTCCGGAGTGCCGGGTGTGCTTCGTCGGGCCAGAACATGGCGGGCCACCTCGCCACGGGTGTGCTTGGCGAAATGCGAGACGACCTTGCGCTGGCCCCCGCGTAGCTGGAACACCGAAACGGCCACCGTGTTCTGCGGCGGGGGAGCGAAGGCAGCGGCATAGGTGCTTGAACGGCAGTCGATCACCAACTCTTGGCCAGCACGATCACCCAACACCGGGTTCAGCCGGGTCTTCCACCAGCTGGCCAGTTTTCCGATCCCCGGGAGCTTCACCGACATTGACAGCCGATAGGCGGGAATCCGGTCGGCGAAGCCCACGGCGCCCCATAAGGCGGAGACCACCACGACGGAGGCATCCGCCCTGCGTTGCTGGGCCGGGGTCAGCGTGCGGTAGCCCAACGCCTCGAAGAGCACACCGGTGTAGACCTCGTGAGCCGGAGCAGCCGGTTCCTGGTGGAGGGCAATATTGCGGGTTACTTCCCCGGCCAGTGAGGCTCCCACACCCAAGACGCTCAGGGCATCGTCTTCGGCCGAGACCGCGGCAAGGGCCTGAAGGACTGCGGCACGATCAGCCGCGAGTTCGGGAAAACTCAGAGAATCGGCGTCGTAGGCGGGGCCCGCGGCGGCAGGCTTCTTTCCTTCGGAAGGGGGGAGCAGAATAAGCACCCATCGATCCTAGCTGCGCCCCCGGCAGCTCGGAGCACGGTAGACTGCCGGGGCGGGACGCTCGTACGGTCTTTCGTCGCGCAATCGGTCCATGGAATGTCCGGGTTCCACGGATGAGTGGGGGGTGCCATGCCCAACCGGTTGTCGTCAGGAAAACGCAGTACATGATGGTTACCTCACGAACCCGTAGAGACCCGGTCTTGGACGCCTCCAAGGGGATCTTGATCCTGCTGGTCATTTTGGGTCACTTGCTGGCCCGTTCCAACCCGGGGGACGGATTCGTCACCAAGGCGATGATTACCGGCATCTATGCCTTCCATATGCCAGCCTTCGTCTTTCTCGCCGGAATCACTTCCAAACCCCGGGGAATCCTCCAGCGCTGCACGCAGTTTTTGACCCTGTTGGTCGTTTTTCAGGTCGCTTATTTCCTGGCTCGGCGGGTGATGGGTTCCGACGCAACGTTCTCTTGGGAAAGGCCGTACTGGATTCTCTGGTTCTTGCTCTCCATGGCCGTGTGGACGGTGCTGACCCCGCTGATCGCGAAAATTCCCCGCACGAGCCTTATTCTTTCAGTCCTCATTTCGCTGGCATCCGGGACGATCGACGTGATCGACTACCCCTACAGCGCCTCCCGCACCCTGGTCTTCCTCCCGTTCTTCGTGCTCGGTTTCACCTACGGCAAACCGATCCTGGCCTATTTCTCCCAATTGAGGCTCCGAGGTCGGACAGTGGTGACAGGGGCCGCTCTGCTCATCTTTGGCTTCCTGTTGTACTGGTCGCCGAACCACAAATGGTTCTACGGGAGCAGGGGCTACGACGTCCTGGATGTTTCCGATCCCATGGGTGTCATCTATCGACTCGTGCTACAGATCTGTGCCGTGGTGCTCACCGCCGGTCTGCTGGCCCTGGTTCCCCGCGACCCCGGCCTGCTGGTCAGGTTTGGCCAGCGGAGTCTATCCATTTTCCTCCTCCATGGCTTCGCGATACTTGCCGTGGCGCGCTACGCGAAGATCATGGCGAAGGACAACAGGTACGAAGCCGTGGTGATCTACGTGATCCTCATGGCAGGAATTGCGTTGCTTGCCTCGATGCAGCCGGTCCACCAGGTGATTGGCCGCATCGGCACCCTCCTGCTGCCCCTCATCGAGAAGGTGTCGCCATCCAGTCCGGTGGCAGGCACCGGCCGAGCACAGCCTGTCTACCCCGGGCCAGACAAAGAACCACTGCGAGCCGAGGAGCCGCACGTCTCGGAGGGGGCCGACGATCGACACGTAGGTGTCGCCGCCCAGACCAGACCCGGAGCACGGTAGACTATTCGGCGGACGGGATGGCTGGACGATCGCGTGTCGCGCAAGCGGCCCGAGGAACGTCCGGGCTCCACAGAACAGGGTGGTGGGTAACGCCCACTCGGGGTAACCCGCAGGATAGTGCCACAGAAAACAGACCGCCCGCCTCGTGCGGGTCAGGGTGAAAAGGTGGTGTAAGAGACCACCAGCGCCCCAGGTGACTGGGGCGGCTCGGTAAACCCCACCCGGAGCAAGGCCAGACAGGCTGCGTATGAGGGCTGTTCGCCCCAGTAGTCGGGTAGGCCGCGTGAGGGCATCGGCAACGGTGCTCCTAGATGGATGATCGTCACCGGCAATCGGGTAACCGCTGCCGGTACAGAACCCGGCGTACAGGCCATCCCGTCCCCTATGATCCACCACGTCCCGCCACGTTCGGCGGCCGAGCTCATTCGGGTTGGACGGGACTGCGATCGGACTCGTCATCTGGTTCCCAGTCATCGGGATGGATCTGTGGCGGGTAGTCGCCCGGCATCAGGGCCCGCTTGAGATGGTGTTGGCGACCCCCGCTGGCCAAATCCGAGTTGAGGATCCGCAACGCTTGAGCGACGTCGACCTTATTGATGGTGTCCTCCCCGGTGGTTGGCGAGGTTTAACCATAGTCGAAAGTATGTTCTAGTGTGTGCGGTGGTGCTCCGCTGCGCGCCTCATGACGTGATCTCTACGCTGGCAGCCAGTGGGCCGGTGTGGGGTTCTTGGACTTCGATCTCTGCATCCAATGACAGTGGCGGTGAAACCCAGCCACTAATGGTTAGCACCTGCCGATATTCGTTGCCGACCCAAATAGCCCTGAAATACTCCAACGTCCCGTTGATGGCCATCGTCTCATCGAGAAAAACCACTCCCAGGTGACGGTGCTCGCGGGATAAGTCCCCGATTCTCATAACTCCCCAGTCAGTTGTCGGTTGACGGCTACATGCCGGACCTTCCGCCAGTGTAGGCGCGCAGTGCCCCTTCGCGGCCTAGATGACGGGTGGGGTCTGTGCAAGACCATGGGGTGGATGCTCCTCAACGGGCAACCGACCCTGCCCGAGGTGAAGGGGCAGGGTCGGTTGATGGGCACGGTCTGGGGGAACCATGCCGGCGACGCAAGAGACGGGGCGCCGCCATTCCAAGTGTAATCGAATATATTTACGAATGGGGGTTGTTTATCGGCGCGCCGTCCCCGGGCTGATCATGTGTTGTCGCATGCGGAAAGATTACGGGCCGGAATTCGGCAGGTCATGTGAGTGAGTTCACCGGCATCAATGCGGTGATCGGGGGTCAACAACCTAGAATGGAGGTGGGCTCAGCCCCGGGGGAGAGGAATCTCGGACCCCAACCAACCGTATCTGCAATGGTGCTTTCGCGGTGCCAACCGGCTAGTGGATCCCTGCCGGCTGAATTGGAAGGACAAAAAGTGACCCAGCAGTCTGTCGCCGCCCAGAATGAATGGAGCGGCCGCGAGGAACTCGCCGAGGCCATGATTCCCCTCATTGGGCGTCTCTACCGCAAGAACAATGTGGTGACCTCCATCTACGGGCGCAAGCTCATCAACAAATCCCCGATCGACATCCTCAAGGCCCACCGGGTGGCCCGCCATATTGACGGCGTGGAACTCTCCCCCTCCCAAACACTTCCCCTGCTCCAGGGCCTTGACGCACTGGACCTCGGTGCGGTCTCGGTGGATTTGGCCCGACTGGCCCGCAAATTCAACGAACAGGGCAACGGCGCCGTGCTGCAGGACTTCCTGGCCGCCGAATTCGCCGAAAAGGCCGGCGGCGCCGGGCGCACCGACGTCGAATCCCGCGATATCGTGCTCTACGGCTTCGGACGCATCGGACGGCTGCTGGCGCGCATCCTGATCGAGCGCGGCGGCTATGGACTGCGCCTGCGCGCCATCGTGGTGCGCAAGAACGGCGAGAACGATCTGGTCAAACGCGCCTCGCTGTTGCGCCGCGACTCGGTGCACGGACCCTTCGAAGGCTCGATCACCGTCGACGAGGAAAACAACACGATCCTCGCCAACGGAACCCTGATCCAGGTCATCTACTCCAACGACCCGACCACCGTGGACTACACCGCCTACGGCATCGACAAGGCGATCGTTGTGGACAACACGGGCCGCTGGCGCGACCGCGAAGGACTGGGCCAGCACCTCAAGGCCAAGGGCGTGTCCCAGGTCCTGCTGACCGCTCCGGGCAAGGGCGATGTGAAGAACATCGTGCACGGCATCAACCACGGTGACATTGCCGCCAACGACACGATCGTCTCCGCGGCGTCCTGCACCACGAACGCGATCACCCCGGTGCTCAAGGCGATCAACGACGAATATGGTGTCACCCACGGTCACGTGGAAACCGTCCACTCGTTCACCAACGACCAGAACCTGACCGATAACTTCCATAAGGGAGACCGTCGTGGACGGTCGGCGGCGTTGAACATGGTCATCACCGAAACCGGTGCCGCGAAGGCAGTGTCGAAGGCACTGCCCGAATTCGAGGGCAAGTTGACCGGAAACGCGATTCGCGTCCCCACCCCCGATGTCTCCATGGCGATCCTGAACCTGAACCTGGAGAAGGACACCACCAAGGAAGAGCTGAACACCTACCTGCGTCAGACGTCGCTGGGAGCCGAACTGCATAAGCAGATCGACTACATCGACTCCCCGGAGATCGTCTCCACCGATTTCGTCGGTTCGCGCCGGGCCGGCATCGTCGACGGGCTGGCGACCATCGCCAACGGCCGAAACGCCGTCGTCTACGTCTGGTACGACAACGAGTTCGGTTACTCCTGCCAGGTGGTTCGCGTCATCGAGGAACTTGCGGGAACCCACCCGGTGGCTTTCCCCGCAGTAGAAAAAACCGAAGACATCACGGTCGAGGCAGAAGCCGCCGTGTAATCACCACCGGTGCCATCAGCGGCACCGGATAACCAGCCCATGCACCGGGCAGGAAGCAGGACAAGAGCATGGATCGTCGGATCGATAGCCGAGCACGCCGCACACTGGGGGTCACCGCCGCCGGATTCGCGGTACTGCTGGCAGCCACCGGATGTTCCTCCACGGGAAGCTCCGACGATTCATCGTCGGCGCCGGCCACGCAGGAAACCTCGGCAGCAGCCTCCAGCTCGGCACCGGTGAGCAGCAGCGCTGCCTCCTCGGCGTCGGAAACCGCGACCGCGGAGAAGTCCTCCTCCTCGGCGCCGGCCACGAAGGCCGCCCCGGCCAAGGACACGTCGGCTCTGGACACCGTGAAGAACAAGGAGCACAAGATTGCCGTGGTCTCCACCGGCGCGTCCGCTTCCGGTAAGGATTCGCTGGACACCAAGCTGATCATTGCCGATCATGGTTGCTTCCACGCCGTCAATCAGCAGGGTCCCCCGACGCTGCTCGTCTTCCCCGAAGACACCACGCTGAACAGCAAGGGCAAGCCGACCGTGACGGTGGGGGGAACCTCCGTCCGCGTGGGTCAGCAGGTGACCTTCACCGGCAAGAAGATCAACCTGAGTACGGACCAGGCCTCACAGGCCAAGCCGTGCCGCGCCAAGGGCGACGTCTTCCAGGTGGCCTCGGCGAAGTAGTCGGACACCCGCGCCAAAGAGCCGGCGCCCACCCCNNGGGGTGGGCGCCGGCTCTTTCGTGGGCGGTCTGGAGGCGCGCTCAGTGATCGTGCCCAAACGGGTCGGGATCGACCCCCGGCAGCCACGAGTTCCCCGGAACGCCCCAGTCCAAGGACTTCTTGGCCTTCTTCCACCGCTTCGCCCATTTGGTATTGAGCTTATCGACGTAGAGGTAGCCGTCGAGGTGGTCGTATTCGTGCTGCAACATCCGGGCGAACCAGCCGGTCGCCTCGAAGTCGAGCTGGTTCCCCTCGCCGTCGTAGCCCATCACCCGGGCGTAGTCCGCACGTTTCAGCGGGAAGGACAGGCCGGGGGCCGACAGGCAGCCTTCGGCCTCCTCGTCGGGGTCGGGCTGCGCGCCGGAGACCTTGCCGAGCACGATCCGCGGATTCACCAGCACCCCCTCGGAGGGGACCCCGTCGTCGTTCTCCATCGTGTAGGTGAACAGCCGCAGGCCGACCCCGACCTGAGGGGCAGCCAGACCGACACCGTTGGCGGCATGCATCGTCTCTGACATATCGGCGATCAGTGCCCGCAGATCATCGTCGAAGGCGGTGACTTCGGCGGCACGGCAGTGCAAGACGGGTTCGCCGTAGACGACGACGGGACGGACGGGCATCTGTGCCTCCTGCTGGTGATCATGACAGCGAACAAAAAACCGCCCCGGAATGATCCGGGGCGGCTGCTGGGGTGAGTAACGGGGCTTGAACCCGCGACCTTCTGGACCACAACCAGACGCTCTGCCAACTGAGCTATACCCACCATTGCGTCTCTCAACGCGGTGCCCGCACCTTCGGTATTCCTACCGGGGAGGTCCGGGCAACGAATACTAGTTTACACACTTTCGGCAGGGCTTGCGACATGGGGACACGCCCGCGCCGAACTATGGCAGGGATCACTCCCTGCGGTTGTTCACTTGGTGTGGGGGCCCGACGTGGCGTCGGCCCCGGAACCCTCTGGGGCATCGTTTTCGGCTGCCACGGAACGGGCAGCCTCCTTGGCCGTCTTGCTGTCGGGGCCGGGGGCCGGAACCATGACCGCCTTGCGGTAGTACCGCAGTTCGTTGATCGAATCACGGATGTCGCCCAGGGCCCGGTGGTTACCGGTCTTCGGGGGAGCTTGGAAGTAGGCGCGGGCATACCAGCGCCGCGCCAATTCCTTGATCGTGGACACGTCGATGACGCGGTAGTGCAGGTGGTCGATGACCCCGGGCATATCACGGGCCAGGAAGTTCCGGTCGGTGCCGATGGTGTTTCCAGCCAACGGGGCCTTGCCCGGCTCGGGGACCCATTGGCGGATATAGGCGAGGACCTGCTCGGTGGCGGTATCCAGGTCGACCCCGGCGTCGAGTTCCTCGAGCAGCCCCGAGGTGACGTGCATCTGGCGCACAAAGTCATTCATCTGTTCCAACGACTGGGCTTCGGGTTTGATGACGACATCGACACCCTCACCGAGAATATTCAATTCCGGGTCGGTAACCAGGACGGCAACTTCGATCAACGCGTCGGCTTCCAGGCTCAGCCCGGTCATTTCGCAGTCGATCCACACAATGTTTTCAGCAGAAATAGGCACAGCCCCAATCTACCGGATTCGGCGACCCCCACGGTGATCGGCAGGGGTGGGGTGTCCTAGGTGGTCAGGCCACTGAGGAAATACAGGACCACGAAGACGACGCCCGCGGTGACACCCAGGGCGGCGGCGGCCAGGGCGTGCAGCCCCAGCAGGGGAGAGACGACCACCACCAAAAGGGCGATGAATAGACCCCATCCCAGCAAGGCCTTCTGCCGGGTGGGGGTGCTGCCTCCGCTCGATGCGTGCCGACCCACTGGAGCCCCTTCCGTCAGCTACCTGTGCCGCCGGAGGATCCCGGCAGCAGATACCACCTTAGGTCCCGTCGGCGGAGAACCCGGGATCCGGCGTCGTGCCGCCTGTTGGGGAAGACGCGATGCTAACATCGGGTGAGTATTTGAGCGGGCCGCCGGCCCCGGAGCCCGGTCGTCTCAGCGTCCGCGGTGATGGGTTGGCGCAGCCCCGAGAGGGCAAACGACGGAAACGAGCCGATGGCGATGAGCAGGGTCGAGGCGGGTGCGGGGACCCGCCGTATGGACCACGGGACCCGGGCGGTCCTGGTCCAGGGCTTCATCGGCGCGATGCTGGTCCTGCTGGGCTCCTACGGCATCGGCTGGCTGGCGAGCGTCTCACCGCTGAACCGGGACCACCTGCTCATTGCCGTACGCACCGAGCAGTGGGGGGTGATCACCTCCACGGTCGTGCTCACGGTCGGCTGCTGGATCATGTTCCGCGCCTGGCTGCGGTTGGGGCAGGAACTCGCCGGTTGGGCCGAAGGCTCCCTGCGAACCGTCAGACAGGCCTGCTGGGCCTGGGGGGCGCCGCTGCTGCTCTGCTTGCCGATCTTTAGTCGGGACGTCTTCGCCTACATCGGACAAGGCCGGCTGGTCACCGCCGGGCAGGACCCCTACGAGGATGGAATCTCCACCCTGTCGAACTGGTTCCAGCTCGGTGCCGACGTCACCTGGGCGGAATCCGAAACCCCCTATGGTCCACTCTTTCTGACCATCGAACGCCTCGTGAACATGGTCGCCGGCTCCTCCCCGGATGCCTCGGTACTGCTCTACCGGCTGGTCGCCTTTGCCGGGGTCGTGCTGTGCATGGTCTACGTCCCCAAACTGGCTGATCTGCACCAGGTTCCCGGCTCCAAGGCCCTATGGATCACCGTATCGAACCCGCTGTTCTTGATCAGCTTCATCGCCAGCGCACATAACGATGCCCTCATGGTGGGCCTCGCCGTGGCCGGCACCTACTATGCGGCCACCCGCCGCGGAATACTCGGCGTCGTGCTGGTCACCGCTTCCATCGGCATCAAACCCATCACCATGGTGATCCTGCCGTTCATCGGACTGCTCTGGGCCGGGCCCGGTTCCTCCTGGCGTCGTCGCTTCCTGTATTGGGCCTATACCCTCGCGCTCTGCCTGGGCATCATGGCCCTCATCGGCTGGGTCAACGGCTACGGTTTCGGCTGGCTGAAGGTCATGCTGGGGACCGGGACCGGCACCGTCTTCTTCGCCCCCGTCGGGATGTTCACGAACTTCTTCAGCGGGATCCTGGACACCTTGGGCCTGGAATCGGAGTGGGTGCTGGGCGTGGTGAAGGTGATCGCCCGACTGGCCTCGGTGGCCGTCGTGCTGTTCCTGATGTTCCGCGGCAGCCACTCCCATCTGGTTCAGCGCCTGGCCCTGGCCTTCGCCGCCCTGGTCGTCCTCTCACCGATCATCCAACCCTGGTACCTGTTGTGGCTGTTGCCCTTCTTCGCGGCCACCGGCATCCGGGATGACTGGCAGCTGATCTGGGTCTACTTCACGGTGGCGTTCTTTGTCGCCTTCGGGGCTGCGGACCAGATCTTCATTTGGCAGTTCCTCGGGTCGCTGGACCCCTGGGTGAAGCATCTGTCCACCGGCATTTCCTGGGCCGCCATGGCCTATCTGGCGTTTCTGGATCCGCGGACCAAACATATTTTCCTGGACTTCCGTGATTCCCTGCGGACCGCCTGGGCGGCCCTGCGACGGCCCAAGGCAGCCAACTGAATGGTGGGACGCAACCACGGGCGGACGCGGGCCCGTACCGCAGCACTTACCGAGGCGGTCTATGGGCTGCGCCATCACATCGAGCACCTGCCGATTTTGCATCGGCTGGCCGGCGGCGACGAGGCCAAACGCGGTGTGGCCATGGCCCAAGGATTTTTGGCCTCGCTGATGATCATGGTCGGCTCTTGGGGGGTCGGCTGGCTGGCTCAGTCCCAGGATTCGTTGTTTGCCCGCACCACCGTGCTGAACCCCCTGCGCGTGGAAACGGCAGGGGTCATCGTGTGCACCATCCTGCTCGCGCTCGGTTCAATGATCATGTGCCGTGCGTGGTTGCGTTTCGGTCAGCGCGGTGGCCCGAACAGCAGGGCCTCGGTGGTGACGGTACGCAATACCGTCCTGCTCTGGACTGCGCCACTGCTATTCGCCTTCCCCATCTTCAGCCGCGACGTCTATTCCTATCTGGGCCAAGGCCGGCTCATGCATGCCGGACTAAGCCCCTATGCGAACTGGATCTCCCAACTCCCCGGCTGGTTCGCCCAGGGTTCGGACAGCCTCTGGGCCGAATCCGCATCCCCCTACGGGCCGCTCTTCCTGCTGGCCGCCCAGGGCGTCTACTTCATCACCGGTGGCATCCCCGAACTGGCCGTCCTGCTGTTCCGCGTCTTGGCGGTCGGGGGAGTGCTGTTGTGCCTATATGCGGTACCCCGGCTGGCCGAGCGGCTGGGCTCGGACCCCACCTGGGCGGTCTGGATTTCGTTGGCGAACCCCCTCTTCCTGCTCACCATGGTCGGCGGCGTCCATAATGATGCGCTGATGATGGGTGGGGTGCTGCTCGGGTTTCTCTGGGTCTACCAGGGCCGCCGGTTCGCCGGGGTCTTGGCCGTCAGTGCAGCCATCGCCATCAAACCCATTGTCGTGCTCGCCTTGCCGTTCATCGGCTTGGCCATGGTGCCCGCCACGGCCCGGATCGGCAGCAGGATCCGGGCCTGGGCCTATACGGCACTGGTGTCGGGGGTGACGCTCACGTTCCTGGGGTGGGTCTCGGGTCTCTGGTTCGGCTGGATCAAGGCGATGGCCTCCGCCGGATCGGCGGCCTTCCCCTACGCCCCGGTGGGACTGCTGGGGCTGGGCATCGGTTGGCTCGTCGAACAAGCAGGGGGGAACCTGTCCTCCACAGCCAACGGCGTCTACACGGCCTTCAAGGTCGTGGCCCTGGCCCTGGCCATCTGGCTGGCCTTCCGCAGACCCGCCACCTCACCGGTGCTCTATAGCGCCTTGGCCCTGTTGGCCTCCGTCCTGCTGGCACCGATCATCCAGCCCTGGTACCTCCTGTGGCTGGTTCCCTTCTTCGCGGTCACCCGCGTCTACAGCGGCCGCTGGACCCGCTTCTGGTACCTCCTAAGCATGGTCCTGGTCCTGGTCGGGGTCGTCGACCAACTCAGTGTCGCCCAATGGATCAGCCTGCTCTGGGTCCGGGTGCTGGCTGCGGCGATCGGGTTGCTGTATCTGGGCTACCTGGTCTTCTCCGACCCCAAAACGTCTTTCATCTTCACCCGGGGCGCAGGCCCCGAATCCACCGAGAACAGAAACGAGGCCACCACGTCGTGACTTCACCACTGACCACCCTGCGCAACTCCCGCGAAGCCACCCGGCCGGTGATCGGATGGCTGCTGGTTGCCACCGTCATCGGGGCGGTGCTGGCCGTCCTGAGCAAACAGTGGTGCCGGGTGAACGGCTGGTCCGGGGCCGATCAGCATATCCACATGTGCTATTCGGATTTTTCCGAACTCTTTGGCACCCGCGGGCTCGCCGATAAACTCTTCCCCTTCTTCACCGGGCTGCCCCAGGAACAGGCATTGGAATATCCGGCCCTGCTGGCCGTCATCGCCGGGGTCACCGCGTTCATGATCCCCGGCACCGGGTTCAGCCTCGAACGGCAGTTGGCCTACTTCGACCTGAACTCCTTGGGTTCCTTCATCTGCTGGGGGATCATCGTCGTCGCGGTGGCCTATAGCGCCCGCAAACGCAGTCGCGACGCCCTCATGGTCGCCCTGGCGCCGGGGATCATCCTGACCAGCCAATTGAACTGGGATCTGTGGGCCGTGCTGTTCGCGACCCTGGGGCTGTTCGCGTTCTCGCGCAAACGCATCTACCTGGCGGGGATACTGCTCGGGTTGGGGGCCGCAGCGAAGCTGTACCCCTTCTTCCTCTTCGGGGCGATTCTGGTGTTGTGCTGGCGCAGCGGGAAGATGTCTGCCTTCTGGAAGTCGCTCTCGGCCGCGGTGATCGCCTGGCTGGTGGTCAACGTGCCCTTCATGCTGACCGCCTTCGATGAATGGTCACGTTTCTACACGTTCTCTTCCGAACGCGAGATCAGCTTCTCCTCGATGTGGTTGGCCTTCACCTGGACCGGACTGGACGGGGAAGGCTTCTCGCTGCTCTCCAACGCCCTTTTCGGGCTGGCCTGCCTGGGGATCGCCTATCTGGGCTTCACCGCCCAGCGTCGCCCCCGGATGGCCCAACTGGCCTTCTTGATCATCGCCGCCTTCATCCTGCTCAATAAGGTCTATTCACCGCAGTTCGTGATGTGGCTGATCCCGCTCTACGTCCTGGCCCGCCCCCGCTGGCGCGAATTCCTGCTCTGGCAGGTGCTGGAGGCCTACCACTGGGCGGCCGTCTGGCTGATGAGCGCCAAAATCGTCAGCGGAGGAACCTTCGGGCAGGGAACCGCATGGATTGAAATCGCTTATGGCACCGGCATCGCCGCGCATATGGCGATGGTCATCTACCTGTGCGTGAAGATCATCGGGGATATCAGGCACCCCGAACGAGATCTCGTTCGCGCCGACGGAGACGACGACCCGCTCGGCGGTCCGGTAGAAGACGCGCCGGATCGGTTCGTGCTGCCCCGACGACGGTGAACCACAGCGACGGACTGTCCCTGACCGAGGACGACGACGGCAACCCCCTCGCGCTGCGGGAGGTCCCAGCCGGGCGGATCACCCTGCGCGACGCCCGCACCAACGGGCGCCGTGAGGTGGACCTGAGGCCCTTCGCCATCGGCGCCACCACGGTCACCCGGGCGCAGTGGCAGGCGGTCCACCGGCCAGGACCTGTCACCGATCCCGCGGCGACAAACCACGACTCCCGGGTCCCGGCCCATCAGCAGACCTGGTTCGAAGCGGTGACCTGGTGCAACGCCGCCTCCACCACCCAGGGGATCGGCGCGGCCTACACGATCGAGGGCCGTGAGGTGCACTGGGACGTCTCCTCCACCGGATACCGGCTACCCACCGAGGCCGAATGGGAACACGCCTGCCGGGCCGGCACCATCGGGCCCCGCTACGGCGAACTGCCCCGGATCGCCTGGACCGCTGCCAACCGGGTCAGCGGAGTGCAGCCCGTCGCCTCGAAGGAGCCCAATGCTTTTGGCCTTTTCGATATGATCGGCAACCTCTGGGAATGGTGCTGGGACTACGCCGACACCGCCCGATACGCCGACTACCGGAGCCTGCGCGGTGCCGGCTGGGCGGATCCGCACTACAGTGCCCGGGCCTCGGTCCGCCGGGGCAGCGCCCCGGATGCCCGGATTGAGGATGTGGGTCTTCGGGTGGTGCGCGGAGCCGCCGGGCCGGAGGGAAGTGACCTGGGCCAGGGCTGGAGTGCCGCAGCCGACGCCCGCAGGGCCGCCATGGCAGGCCCGTTGCCGATGGGGTGGACCCCTTTGCGCGGTCTGAAGCCCTAGCCGCGCAGGCTGGAGCCTTCGGATAACTGGTGGTAGGTCCGGTCGTGGTAGACCAACGGGCCATGACCTGTTGCTTGGCCTTGGATCCCCAGTACGGCAGCGACGATGACCCGGGAGGAGCCGACGTCGACCCTGTCGGTGATCGAACAACGCAGCGCCCAGGTGCTGTGGCGCAATAAGGGCTCACCGGTGGGAAGGAACTCCCAGTCCATATCCTCGGTGAAGCGGGCGCTGCCCGGGGTGGCGAAGGTCCGGACGGTCTCTGCCTGCCCGGCATCCATCAAGTGGACCAGCACGGTGTCGGCGGCCGCCAGCAGGGGCGCGGTGGTCCGCCCCGAGAGTGAGAACACCAGGGCCGGCGGATCGGCGGATACCGAGGCGACCGATGAAGCTGTCAGCCCGACCGGCCCCTCAGGCCCGGTTGCGGTGATGACGGCCAGCCCTGCAGGGTGCCCGCGGAAGGCCTCCCGGAAGAGGAGCGATTGCGGGTGCGTCGCTGGCAGGGACTGGGCGGGGGCTGTCATTGATGGTCTTTCGTCGGCGGGTTCACGACGTCCTCGAGAACACCTCGAGCCTAAAACCTCAACCTAGGTTCAGGTCAAACCCGAACGTCATGATCCGCTGCACCCTATTGCTCGAGGCCCGGAGCACCGGTGGTAGCGGTTCCCAGATGATCTTCGGCGTTGACGAAACCGCAGGTGGATAAAGATAGGCAACCACAGCCAATGCAACCGTCCAGACGGTCCCGCAGATGCTCCAACATGGTGATGCGGGCGTCGATTTCTCCACGCCACGCCTCGGAAAGATGCTGCCAGTCGGACTGGTCGGGAACCCCATCCCGCGGCAATTGCTCAAAAACCTCCAGGACCGAGGCCAAGGGGATGCCGGCACGTTGGGCTGCCCGAATCACGGCGACCCGGCGCAGGGTGGAGCGGGGATACCTGCGCTGGTTTCCGCTGCTCCGCCGGCTGTAGATCAGCCCCTTGCGTTCATAGAAGTGCAGGGCGGAAATGGCGACCCCACTGCGGGCGGACAGCTGCCCGACACTGATCCGTGAATCATCGTCCATGGTCCGGGTTTCCCTCCTGCGGTTCCGCGTGGCCCCCGAGGACCACAGCCGATGGGAAGAATACACCGGATCGCCTGACGAAGCTGCCGGCCGGCGCTGAGCTGATGCGGGGGATGAGCCGCTAGGCTGGGGAATATGGCACAAGCACAGCACGACGTCGGCTGGTACCTCTTCGACTACGGAATGGTGATCGCCGCGGAGCCGGCAGACAGGGACTGGGAGCGGCTGCAGCAGGCCACCGGTCGGGTCCTGAAAGAGCAAGGCAGTACGTATTGGGCCCACCGACACTCCTTTGACGCGGGAGCCTTGGATTCGCCGTCGTACTGGACTGCCGTGTTGGAACGGGCCGTGGACGCGGCGGAGGCCGAGCGGTTGGACCGGCTCGATACAGCCCTGTGGTCCCAACCCGATCCGCGGACGCGGGAGGTTCTCCAGTCGCTGGAATCACGCGGGGCGTCGATGGCGGTGCTCTCGAATATGCCGGCGCGGATGTCGCAGATCTTTGAGGCCGAGGGCTGGTGGACCGGTTACTTCGAGCACCTGATCTTTTCCGGGCCGCTGCGCCTGGCCAAACCCGACCCGCGGATCTACGAACACGCCCTGGCACGGATGGGCGCCGAAGCCTCCGAGGTCGTGTTCATCGACGATAAGTCGGAGAACATCGAAGCTGCCGCGGCACTGGGACTGGGGACGGTTCACTACACCGCAGGCACCGACCTGGCCGCCGAACTGGGGCTTTAACCGCCGCCCACGCCAGCTGGACCCCTGTCACGGCAGGGAAGTGTCTCCGTGCTGGGGAAGGGCAGCGTGCACTCTCAACCACTAAGCTCCGTCCAGCTGGTGCGGATCCGGTGGATTCTTCCTGTTCAGTCCAGAACACGATGCAACGTGATGCCCTGTGCCGGATCGGCCAGCGACGTCCACATCGGCTAGGCGACCAATCCGCGATCAAATACCCAAAACAGCTGGTCAGGTCGCGAACTGTCGTGGTCCGCACCTAGGCTCGATACACAACAATTGGGGGGAACCATGAAAAGAACTGGATTTGCCGCTGTCCTAGCTATCGCCGTTCTCAGCGCGTCGGCGTGCACCAGCGAGTCTGTCGGGAACTCGAGCGCCGATGGGTTGGTCGGCGGGAGCCCAACGAGTGCAGCAACCAAAGCAGCACCCACGCAGCAGATGTCGCCGAGTGAAATGCCGTCAACCGGCGCGGGCCCGACAAGTATGTTCAAAACGGGCCAAGCATGGGCCGATGATGCCTACGAATCATGGTTCGAGGGGATGCAGACCACCTATATCGATGACTCTGACGTCGGATTCTGCCCGCCGTTCGATGACCTCAAAGGGTATCGCGAGTGCCTGCCGAACGACCCACATGCTTACGTCGAGAGTTTTACCTCTACTGAGCCTGGGCACTTGGTTGTCACCCTCAGCCCGGATAGTCGATGGCAGGGCGGGGAATATGACACGGATGGAATCTCGGGGCTTGAATTTGTGGCCGGGAACGTCGGACCGCGACTTCAACAGGATGGGTTCCCCTTCTTGAAAGTCACGGCAAAAATTTCCGGAACCGATAAGTCCTCTACATATGAGCTGTTTCCCTCGAAGTCCGGGCGCTAACACCACGAGGGGCCCAAGATCCGACCGGAGAGTAAAACATGAAGAAAATAGCGTTCGTCGCGGCACTCGGCGCCGTAGCACTCAGTCTCTGGGGATGCACCGGTGGTATGAGCGGACTGTCAGATAACGAGCGGACGATGGTCAGCACGGAAGTGCCCCCCGCGGCAGCATTCGCGCCCGCTGAGTCGAGGCCTGAAAACGCTCAAGGCCAGGTATGGGCAAACGAGCTCATGAACCGATGGCTCAACGCCGAAGGCGCGCACAGCATCTCTGGTTTCTCGAAGCCCTACAGCCTCATCACCGGTTGGGAATCACCAGCCCCCGGCGTGGTCGTGCTTCACGTAGCCAACTCCATTGAAGGCCCGGATACCGAAGCCGATCTACACTCAATCGCTGCCGTGATGCTCGCAGCAGTCGGGGAACAAACTGCGGCGCTGGATCGGGTTGAAGCACAGACCGAAGACGGCCGTTTTCGCGTGAGTGCCACGGGATAACCCACGTGCCCAGCAAAGGCATTGAAACGCTCAGCAGCAGTCGGTTCATCTACCGACCCACGGATCTGCGAACGTGCCCTGGCGCAGATGGGCACCGTTCACTACCCCGCAGGCACCGACCTGGCCGCCGAACTGGGGCTCTAACCACCTTCACGCGCCCCTAGCCCGGCAAACAGGGAACGGCCTCAGTGCTGGGGCAGGTAGTCGCGACAGACCTGGTTGACCGGGATATCGCGGTGGAGCACCCAGATACCGTGATCGTCGCGGGTGACCACCTTGAAGCCCAGGTCCTTGCCGCGTTTCAGCGCTTCCTGCGGCGAGAGCGGATCCCAGCCGCCGAGTTCGTCGGTATTGAAGTCGATGATCATCCAGCTGGACAGGTCGTCCCCGATATCCCCGTGTAGGCCCACATAGGTGCGCTGAACCAGGTGGGGGACCGCTGTATCCGCCGCCTCCACGCATACCCCGTCGGGGATCAGGGCCACCGCCCGGGCCTGCGCCTTCGCCGTTTCGGGCATCGACCAATTCTGTCCGGTCAGCGTGCGGCCCAAGGGGAAGACCGCGTGGATGAACAGGGTGCAGACAAACGCCAAAATCAGCAAATAGGCGGGAGCCCCGACGGCCAACTTCTTTTTGCCGGTGCGGGCAATGATCTTCGAGAGCACATGCACCGAGGCCATGATGAGCACCGGGGCAAGCATCGCGTCATATTGGTAGACCGGAGCCCACGTGTTCAACCGGTCGTTGAAGAGACGGCTGAGCAGGCTCGGCGCCACCAGGATCACATAGGGGGAGAGGAAGGGCAATAAGGCCAGCGGGACGAAGGACATCAACCAGAGCAGGATCTTCAGTTCGTTGTTGAACAGTAACGCGATGGATTTCAGCGGGTGGGACAGGATGAAGGCGATCGCCGCCCCCGCTGTGGGGCCCAAGGCCGTGTATTGCCAATAGGACATGGCATCCGGCGGTGCGAAATGGGGGACCAGTATTTCCGTGACCACCACGTAGCCGGCGACACCCACGACGGCCATGAGGATGGCCTTGCCCCACTGGCGGTGGAAGGCCAGGACGATGCCCACGGCAACGAGTGTCACCCCCATGTCTTCACGGACCAACAAGAGGATGGAGGACAGGCCCACGACCAGCCAGTACCTTCGGGCGTCGAACGCCCAGACGATCCAGGCCATCAGGGGTACCGCGAAAGCCACCTCGTGAAAATCCCAGTTCACCATCGACTGGAACGGCCACCACAGCAGCAGGGCCGCCGCCGTGAGCAATCCTCCACGGTGGCCCAGATGTTTGCGGCAGAAGAGGTAGACGGGAATCGCGGTGACCACCAGCAGGGCGATCATGCCGAAGTTGAGCATGCGCGGGTCCGGCCAGATCCAATACAGCGGGGCGAACAGCGCAATGATCGGGTGGAAATGGTCCCCGAGGAGATTGAAGTCCACGCCCTTGATCGGCACGATCGGTGCCTTGAACAGCGAGTACTGGTGCACCGCCTGGTCGAAGATGCCCAGGTCGTAGCCCTTGGCCTCAAAATTGCGGTAGCGCAGCAACGAGTGGGCGACGTACAGGATGGTGGCGCCGACCATGACCGCGGTCAGCTGCAGCTTCTGTGCTCGGCTGACGGGGTGGATCGCAGAATCGGTGGCGGGTGGGGCTTCGGGCATGGCTACGAGTTTAGCGGTGCGTCGGTTCCCTTGTGGGACCGCGCAGGCGGTGGCACGGCACGGTGTTGATCACAAAAAACGGTGCCCACCCGAAGGTGGACACCGTTTCGACGATTGCCGCTGGATCCGGCGGAAGGGCGGACTAGTGGATGGATGCCAGCCCGGTGCGGGCCATGGCGTCGGCGTAAGCGGCCTGCATTTGATCCAGGTGGCCCTGCTGACGTTCGGCGGAACCGGCGAAGGCGCGGCCGTCGAGGGACTTGACCTTATAGGTCTTGAAACCACGGCGCCACAGCAACGGGTTCTGCGTTTTGGCCAGCTGATCGGCCAGGCGGTGTGCCTCGGTGCCGTGAGCGACCAGAACGGAGGCACGCGGAACCTGCTTGAGCATGCGCAGCAGCGGCTTCAGGCCCGAGGTGATCTGGGCCGGCTCAAAGCGGCCATTGGCTTCACCGGGGGTATGCCAGGGGGAGACGTTCCACGGCATGACGTATTCCGGACGCAGGCCCAGCTGCCACTGCAGGGCGATCATGCGCTCTGCGGCGTCGGAGTCGCCCGGGGTGATGAAGCCACTGTCATCGGCGGTGCCGATATTGGAGAACAGGGAGATGATCTTGACCTGGTCGACGTCGTGCTGGGGGTCGACATAGCTGACCGAGGAGCCCGGGCGCAGCAAGGCGGTCTCGTCAAGAAGTCGGTTGACGGGGGCGATCTGCTCCTCGTAACGGCGGCTAAACAGCGTGTCGGTCGATAATTCCGGGGCAGATGCGGTCATGAAGGGGTGCTTCTCCTGGGGTTGCTGCTGGTTGCGGATAGCTGGTCCGCCGGTGATGTCCGGCGCACGGGAGGACATGCCCCCTGGGGCGCCGAGGTGAACGGAAAACGCTGCGGAAAATGCCGTTGCGTGCTTCCCACACTACTCCTTCTGTTCTGTGGACACGCCGAGAGGGTCCCTCGGTCGTCGGTGATCCTCGGCACGGAGCTCCTATCCCGACGGATGCTCAGCCCGGATGACGCTTGATAGTGTGTGGTGCGGTACACAACGAGGCGAGGGAGCGACCATTCATGGGAGCAGTATTCGACCGGCTGGATGAACAGTTGAAACCCGGGGTCGAAGCAGTGACGCTCGACTATGAGCGCCTTCGCCCCCACCTGGAGAAGGTGACCGCCGACGTCACCGCACGGATCCGTGAGATTTTCGAAGGCGTCGATGTGCAGCCGCTCTTCGTCACCGGACGCACCAAATCGGTGGACTCCTTCCGAGATAAGGCCTCGCGGATGATCGAACCCAACGAACCAGGAGGGGACCGCCAACTCGAATTCCCGCACCCGCTGCGGGATCTGCATGACCTCGTGGGCGTGCGGGTCATCGTGAGTCTGCCCCATGAAGTCCGTGAGGCCGCCAACCTGATCAAACGTCGACGCAACGAATTCGATTGCCGTGCCGACCGGGAGAAGGACATTGGCTCGGTGGAGTCCGGAACCTACGGCTATTCCAGCCGGCACCTGATCCTGCGCACCCGGCAGAATGACGTCGTCAGGGACTACCAGGGCGAACTGGCGGAAAACGTCAGGGTCACCGGTAACTATATTTTTGAAACCCAGATCCGGACGATCCTGGCTCATGCCTGGAGCGAGATCGAGCATGACATCAGGTTCAAGAAAGTCGATCCGCGCGCCTGGAGCCCGTATCTGGACCGGCAGTTCACCGCGACCGCCGCGATGCTCGAGGCCGTCGAGTCGACGTTCGAGGAACTACATGACCGCTACCTGGCGGTGACTGGCTACTGGGACAGCGAGGGCGAAGGGGGTGTGGAACTGGATCCTGCGCGTATTCGCGAGGTCTGGCAGACATTGCTTCCGCATGTGGACCGCAAGGCAGACGATGACTGGGGGTGGGCCGCCGAACTCCTGGCCGCCCACGACCTGACCACGACCATCGAATTGGCCGGGCTCCTCGACGCCACGGCGATCACCGAAGTGCGCAAGGCCCTGGATCACCGGTATTCACCAGGACCTGACCGTCTTTTGGACGATGTGCTGCTGTGGCGCTTCGGGGCCAGCCATATCGAGCTGACCGCCGGGAAGGATCGGCAGCGCCAAGAGAGCCTACGACGCCGGCTGGCCCAAATGGATTCCTATCAGGCAGAAAAAACCCCGGGACGAGCGAGCGAAGAGCCCTAGGGGCGACGCCCGCCGATCCCGGGGGAGGGACGGGCCGACTAGATGGTGGTCGTGGCCGTCTGGTAGTCGAAACGGGGAAGGCGTGGACGCCAGGCGTTTTCGCCGGGCTTGCCGATGTTGACGACCATGAACGTCTTCTGCGTGGTTCCGGCATGGAAATCCTCGTCCACCCCGGCGGCGTCGAAACCGCCCATGGGTCCGGCATGCAGGCCCACGGCGCGCACGGCCATGATGAAGTACCCCGCCTGCAGGTGGGCGTTGGAGTTGCCCACGTGGGAGCGGGCGGCAGCCTGGTCCTCGCCGTCGAAGGCTGCCTTGCGATCGGCGGCGTGGGGCAGGAACGTCGCGAAGTGCTCATGCCATTCGGTATCGAAACTCAGGACGGCGACCAGCGGCGCCGAGAGCGTCTTGGCGCGGTTCCCCTCGGCCATGCGGTCGACCAGGCGTTCACGGGCGGCTTCGGAGCGGACCCAGGTGATGCGCATCGGCTGGTTGTTCATCATGGTGGGCCCCATTTTCATGAGGTCGTAGATGGCCTGGGCCGTCTCCTCGCTGACCGGCTCATCGGTGAACGTATTGGCTGTGCGCGCTTCACGGAAGAGGACGTCGGCGGTCGCTGGATCAATGGCCAGTTCCTGCTCGAAATCGGAGATCGTGGTGGTCATGGAGTCCTTCCGGGAGGCAGTGGTCCAAGCGAGCGATCCGCCCGGCACTGACGGTGTGCTGGTACACCCTCCCCAACCAGTCGCTGTCGAGGCATATTTCCGCATCCCGGTGTGGGCTTAGTCACCCGCAGGTTCATCGGCGGTCGGGAAGCCCAGTCGCAGACCGGCGTCACCGGCTGCCACGGCCACCGTGATGCCCTCCAAGGTCTCCACGATCTTCGAAGCAGCCAAGGATCCCGCGTCGTATGTTCCGGTAATGCCCAAGGTCCACGCCCCGGCGGCACGGCCGGCCTCGACCCCTGCAGGGGCATCCTCGAAGACCACGGTCCGTTGCGGGTCCACGCCCAGGCTGGCCGCCGCGGCGAGGTACCCCTCCGGGTCGGGCTTTCCGTGGGCCACGGAGTCTGCGGAGATCAGAACCGTGGGGGCTTCGATCCCCGCCACCGCCAACCGCACGGCAGCCAGTTCCGCCGTGCACGAGGTGACGATGGCCCAGCGGGAAGACGGCAGCGCCGCCAGCAGTTCGGCGACACCGTCCTTGATGGTGATGCCTTCCTTCTGCTCGACTTCCAGGGCTTCGATCAACGCCAATGCTTCGCTGCGGCGGGCCGGTTCGATCCGTTGAGCCACCACATCGCGGGCTGGCACCCCGTGCGGGTGCTGGCCGTGGTCGCCCAACCCCATCCTGTGGGACCACTCCTGCCAGCAGCTTTCGGTGGCCCGGGTCGAATCGATGAGGGTCCCATCGAGGTCGAAGAGCAGTGCCTCGACGTCGAGGTCATCGCCGATGGCGTCGTGGTGGGCTGCCGGGGAGTCGCTGGTCGTCATGTTCCCAGCCTATCGGCGGTATCGGCGCTCCGGGGTCGCATAAAAAATCGTTGCCCGTTCTCGGGCGGGAAGCGACGGGGCAAGCTAGCATGAATGAATGTCAGAGAATCCAGCAGCAGTTCCCTTGCAGAAGCTCGCCAACGGTGCCGAGATCCCCATGATCGGATTGGGTACCTGGACGATGGACGATACGGAGGCCGGTGCTGCCGTCCGTAACGCCATAGACGTCGGGTATCGGCTCTTCGACACCGCAGAGAATTATGGCAATGAGGTCGGGATCGGTGAAGGAATCGCCCGTTCCCCGCTGGCCCGCAATGAGGTGTTTTTGACGTCAAAGTTCAATGCCGAATGGCATTCCTTCGACGGCGTACGCCAGGCGTGGCGGCATTCGATCGAACAGCTGGGCGTGGACTACATCGACCTGCTGCTCATCCACTGGCCGAACCCGGAGCGGGGCACCTATGTGGACGCCTATAAGGGCTTGGCCAAGCTTCTGGCCAAGGGCAAAGTCAGGGCGATTGGCACCTCGAACTTCACCCAGTCCCAGCTGACCGAGCTCATGGATGCCACCGGTGTGGTGCCGGACGTGAACCAGATCCAGCATTCCCCGCTGTGGATGCGCGCAGACGATATTGCCTTCCACCAACGCCATGGCATCCACACTCAGGCCTGGGCCCCGCTGGCCCGCGGCGGTGTCTTGGAGGCAGCGCCCGTCGTGGAAGCGGCGACCGCCCACCAGAAGACCCCTGCCCAGGTGGTCCTGCGTTGGAACCTGCAACACGGTGCCTCACCCATCCCGAAGTCGGAAGATCCCGGGCGCATGGCCAGCAACCTCGATGTGTTCGGTTTTGAACTCGACGCCGCACAAATGTCAGCCATCGATGCCCTCGATGGGACCGGGGACGCCCCGGTCGATCCGATGGTCTTCGGTCACTGATCACCCTTTTGAACCCAGGAGCTACGTATGAAGATCATCGTGATCGGCGGCCACGGAAAGGTCGGCCTGTTGTTGACCCGCGAACTGGCCAACCGGGGTGACGAGGTCACCTCGGTGATCCGCAATCCAGCCCACGCCGACGAGGTCCGCGCCGCCGGCGGCACTGACGTGGTGCTGGATATCGAGCGCGCCCAGGCTCCCGAACTGGAGCCGGTCCTGGCAGGTTTCGACGCCGTGGTCTTCAGCGCTGGGGCCGGTGGCGGTGACGCCGACCGGACGTACGCCGTCGACCGCGATGCGGCCATCCGGATCATGAATGCTTCCATGGCCGCAGGGGTCCAACGGTTCATCATGGTCTCTTTTGCCACGGCTGATACTCAGTATCTGAAACCCCTCGATGACCCGTTCTACCCCTACCAAGCGGCCAAGATCGCCGCCGATGAGCATCTCCGCGAATCGGCACTGGATTGGACCATTCTGGGCCCGGGGGCTCTCACACTGGAGCCGGCCACCGGGAAAGTAACCCCGCTGGAGCATCCGATCTCCGGGGATACCTCGACCTCACGGGCCAACGTCGCGTTGGCTATTGCCGAGTCGTTGGTGCAACCACGCACCATCGGAGCGACGCTGAAGTTCTGCGACGGCGAGAAGCCCGTCGGCCCATGGTTCGCCACGCTGGGCGTCTGAGCGTTCCGGGTGGCTAGCGCGCCGAGGCGCGCATGGCGCGCGGTGCCACCAGCAGCGAGAGCAACAACATCAACGCCACGAGGTAGAGGGCGTTCAGGATTCCGAAGTGTTCGCCCAGCAGTCCCAGGACCGGCGGGCCGACGAGGAACGCCATATAGCCGAAGATCGAAATGATGCTGACTCTGCGGGCCGAATGGGTGGGGTGGTCTGCCGCAGCGGAGACTCCGATCGGGAAGCCCAATGATCCCCCCAGACCCCAGAGTGCGGCGGCACCGAAGGCCGTCCAATGTGTGTTGGTCAGGATGAAGACCAGGAGCCCAAGGAAACCCAAAGCCCCCATGATCGTGAGCGTATGGCGTCGACCCAACCTGTCGATCAGTGGTCCGCCGGCAGCACGCCCCACGGTCATTGCCGCGACGAAAGTCCCATAGACCAGGGCTCCGCCGGCATTATTGAAACCGTGCCCATCGACAGCTGCCAGGGGTAACCAGTCGTTGGCGGATCCTTCCACGAAGGCCATCCCAATGACCATGAGACCCAAGAAAAACAATTGCGGCTCCGCGGCCATCTTCAGGGTTTCCCGAAGGCGTGCACCGAAGCGGGGGTGGCGTCCGAAATCGGCGGCCGCCGCTGGAGCGGCTGGGCCTGCACTGGATACCTTGGCGCCGGGGCCAGGGATATGAAGCACACTCCAGCTGCCGGCCGCCGCAATCGCCAGGCCGACCACCGTGAAGTGGATGCCCACCGGGAGTGAGTTCATGGCTGCCACGGCGCCGAGGGCTGCGCCGATGATGGTCCCCAGGCTAAAGAAGGCGTGCATCATCGGCAGCAGGGTGCGCCCATTGGCCTTTTCTACGTCTGCCCCTTCGACGTTCATGACGACATCGGTGATGCTGTAGAAGAAGCCGAAGAGCACCAAAACCCCTGCTGAGGCGAGGAAGGAACCCCATACTCCGGCGGCCAGGCCCAGTAACACGGTGGCCCCGGCCATGGCCAGAAGTGAATAGCGCAGCCCGTTCCGGGTTCCCATCCTGGCCATATAGTTCGGGGCGGTCGCGAGTCCGGCAATGGACCCGAAGGCCAGCCCGAAAAGCATCAGCCCGATGGTTGCCGTGCTCAGGTGCATGCCGTCCCGCACCGCGGGAATCCGGGAAACCCAGGAAGCAAAACCCAGACCCGAGAGAGCAAAAACAGCGAAAACAGCGTTGCGCCACGCACGGAGGCTTCCGCGAACCATGATCGGCTGCGACGTGGGCACCTGGATGCTTCTTCCTGTTCCTGAGGGGATACGGGTGGTGTTGCGGCTCCGTGAGGGCCGCGAATCGCCCGAAGAGATGTAGGGCGTTGCTGGCAAAACGGGCAGGATTGCTACCACTGGGTACAGTCTAATCGCTTTTGTGCCGCGGGTGGACTATATAGGGTTCGTGCCTCGGGCGACTCAGGAATCTGGCGGATATCCGTCCTGAGGCCTGCTGTTCATGGATGGTGCCCCCGGCGCGATTCGAACGCGCGACCGACAGATTAGAAGGCTGTTGCTCTATCCACTGAGCTACGGGGGCCGGTGCCCCGCAGGGCAACAGGAATCATTCTAGCGATCCGTTGCTGCAGCGCCACATTCGAGCCCACATCCCCCTCACAACCGGCGGTAACATCGGGTTGGTCGCCAAGAGTCCACAGACCGGACCACGGTGGCATGGCTTCCTTGGACTCCCGGCCAGTCTGGGGAAGCGGGACTGCCTGTTCCGGTTGGAGATCAGCACTGGAGGACACCATGAAAGACGTGAACAACTTCATTACCGTGGTCGGCAATGTCGGTACCGACCCGGTGGTGCGCACGCATGCGAATGATTTTCGGGTCACCCACTTCCGGCTGGGTGCCGATATCCGGGGCAGGAACCAACAGAGCGGGGAATGGGAGACCAAAAGCACCAACTGGTACACCATCAAGGTGTTCCACCAATTGGGTCTTAATGCCCACGCGTCGCTGCGTAAGGGACAACGGGTTTTCGTGGCCGGCTACGCCAAGGTGGACCAATACACCCGGGAGGACGGCAGTACGGGTACCGGGATTGACGTTGAAGCAGAGGTCATTGGTCACGACCTCAAATTCGGGACCACCGAGTTTTCCCGTCTGCCGCAGCTGGCCGCAGCCCGTACCGCAGACCGGTCCGTGGAATCGGACCCGCCGGTGGTGGAGGGTGAGGAAGCCGGTGGCCCGGTCGAATCGGCAGATCCTGCCGCCGGAAGATTCGGTACCGATCCGGTGTCCGGGTGGGACGAGCCGTCAGGTTCGGAAACCGAGCCCCTGGCCGGCTGATCTCTCCACGGGTGCCCTGCTCGTCGATAAGTATATGGAGACCGGTAGCTCACTCACCGCTTCCGACGTCCCAACAGTCTGTGGGCCTACCTCTAAATAGGGAATTGGCGGCGGGAACGACTAGCCTAGTGGGCATGGCAGAATTCATTTACACCATGACCAAGGCCCGCAAGGCCGTTGGCGACAAGGTGATCCTCGACGACGTCAGCATGTCGTTCTACCCCGGCGCGAAGATCGGTGTTGTTGGCCCGAACGGTGCTGGTAAATCGACAATCCTCAAGATTATGGCCGGCCTCGACCAGCCTTCAAACGGTGAGGCGCGCCTCAGCCCCGGATACTCGGTGGGCATTCTGCTCCAGGAGCCACCGTTGAACGAAGAGAAGACCGTCTTGGGCAACGTCCAGGAAGGTGTCGGTGAAATCTACGACAAGATCTCGCGTTTCAACGAGATCTCAGAGGAGATGGCTTCACCGGATGCCGACTTCGACGCACTGCTCGAGGAAATGGGCAAGCTGCAGGAGGCCATCGACGCCGCCGACGCCTGGGATATCGATTCCCAGCTCGAGCAGGCCATGGATGCACTGCGCTGCCCTCCGGGCGATACCGAAGTTTCCATTCTCTCCGGTGGTGAGCGCCGCCGCGTCGCCCTGTGCAAACTCCTATTGCAGAAGCCCGACCTGTTGCTTCTTGACGAACCGACGAACCACCTCGACGCCGAATCGGTACTCTGGCTTGAGCAGCACTTGCAGGCCTACCCGGGCGCCGTCCTGGCCGTGACCCACGACCGGTACTTCCTGGACCATGTGGCCCAGTGGATCGCCGAAGTCGACCGCGGCCAGCTCCACCCCTACGAAGGCAACTACTCGACGTACCTGGAGAAGAAGCAGGCGCGGCTGGCGGTACAGGGCAAGAAGGACCAGAAGCTTTCCAAGCGTCTGAGCGATGAACTCGAATGGGTTCGTTCCAACGCCAAGGGCCGCCAGACCAAGTCCAAGGCACGTTTGAACCGTTACGAGGAGATGGCTGCGGAGGCCGAGCGCACCCGCAAGCTGGATTTCGAGGAAATCCAGATCCCACCGGGCCCACGGCTGGGTTCGCTGGTCATCGAAGCGGACAAGATCAAGAAGGGCTTCGGGGACCGTGTGCTCATCGAAGATCTTTCCTTCACCTTGCCGCGTAACGGCATCGTCGGCGTCATCGGCCCCAACGGCGTCGGTAAATCGACCCTGTTCAAGACGATCGTGGGCATGGAGGAGATCGACGACGGGGTGCTGAAGGTTGGCGACTCCGTCAAAATCTCCTATGTTGACCAGAACCGCGGCGGGATCGATCCGGAGAAGAACCTCTGGGAAGTCGTTTCCGAGGGTAATGACTACATCCAGGTCGGCAACGTCGAAATGCCCTCACGGGCCTACGTCTCGGCCTTCGGTTTCAAGGGCCCGGACCAGCAGAAGAAGGCGGGTGTGCTCTCCGGTGGTGAGCGCAACCGGTTGAACCTGGCGCTGACGCTGAAGCAGGGCGGGAACCTGCTCCTTCTTGACGAGCCGACCAACGACCTCGATGTCGAAACGCTCTCGAGCTTGGAGAACGCCCTCCTGGAATTCCCCGGTTGCGCCGTGGTCGTCTCCCACGACCGGTGGTTCCTTGACCGGGTGGCCACCCACATCCTGTCCTATGAAGGCACGGAAGACGATCCCGCCAAATGGTACTGGTTCGAGGGCAACTTCGAAGCCTACGAAGAGAATAAGATCGAGCGGCTCGGCCCGGATGCGGCCAAGCCCCACCGTGTCACCCACCGCCGCCTGACGCGCGGCTAGGGTTTACGGATCCAAAAACGGTGCCCCCACCGGATGTTCGCATCCAGTGGGGGCACCGTTTCGTGCGGGGTGGGGAGCCTCAGCGCTTCTGTTCGTGCTTGATGGCCGCACGCATCAGCCGCGCCTGGACACCACCGATGAGTTTGGACTTGGTATCGGTGGGGACCCTGACCATGCCTTCCTGCGCGACGGTGGCAACCAGGACGCCGTCTCGGGTGAAGAATCGTCCCTGGCCCAAACCACGGGCACCGGAAGAACTGGGGCTCTCCTGGACGTAGAGCAGCCAATCGTCGACACGGACATCGCGGTGCCACCACATGGCATGGTCCAAGCTGGCCACGCTCATGCCCGGAGTGATCCACGGCAAACCATGGCGGCGCAGTACCGACTCCAATAACGTGTAGTCGCTGCCGAAAGCCAGCGCAGCCCGGTGAAGTGACTGGTCGTCGGGGAGCGCTTCATAGGACTTCATCCAGATGGCGTTCGACGCCTTCCGGGCGTCACCGGTCGGAGCTTCGAAGTACAACGGCTTGTCAATGTAGCGGATGTCGAAGGGACGCTTATACGCCCATTCCCTGGCCACCGGATGATTGATCTTACCGATGACCTCGGCGGTGGTCGGCAAGGACTCCGGTTCCGGAATGCCCTGGGGCATCTGCACCTGATGTTCGAGTCCCTCCGCGGGCTCCTGGAAGGAAGCGATCATCGACAGGATGGGCTTGCCGTTCTGGTACGCATGGACCCGCCGGGCGGAAAAGGACCGGCCGTCGCGCAGCCGCTCCACACCGAAGGTAATGGGAACCTTCACATCACCTGGACGCAAGAAGTATCCGTGCATGGAGTGGATGGGGCGTTCACCCTCGACGGTGCGCGAGGCAGCGATGACCGACTGGCCCAAGACCTGCCCGCCAAAAACTCGGCCCCGGCTCTGTGCGGGCGTGTGGCCGACGAAGATGTCCTCGTCCGTGCGGGTTTGACCGTCTCCTTCGAGAGCCAACACCCTGACCAGGGATTCGGGCACTTCATGTTCGGGCACTATTACTCCTTGGTAGGGATTGTCCTGCGCTTGAGACTATCCGTGGGCCACCTCGCCGATCAACCGGGAAGAACCGGAAAATAGCGTGCCGACTCCGGGGGTGACAGCATGGGATCATGCTTCACGATACGCTGCCCCTCGCCGATGCCGACACGATGACCGATCTACGCACGTTCCTGGCCCGGGCCCGGACCGTCGAAGACGGACAGGTCAGGCTCCAAGCGGTCAGGACGGCGCTGGCGGTATATGTTCCGGTGCTGGCCCAAGAAGCCATTGCCGCGGTGACTCCCACGGTGCTCGGGCTGCGCGTGGCCCAATTGGCCACCCCGGAAGCAGACGGCTTCGAAGCCGTCTATGAGCTCGGTGCCCTGACCGACCGGCTGGCCCGGGTGGAGGAGTCCGAGACGATCCTGGCCCTGCCACCAGCAGAATCCAGGGCAGCATGGGCCGGTATCACCCCACCCTTAACGGGGTGGGAGGAACGGGGAGCCTACGACGACGACGAGCTACGCCGGCAGGCCGAAGCCGGGATGCGCTCGGTGGCCGAGGCGGTACCGACCAGCGTGGGCCGCCCGGTCCTCGATACGGTGCGCGGGAGGATCTGGTCGGCACCGGTCACCGGCACCGGCCCCGCGGAGATCGAACTGCCCCTGGGGGCTGCTTTCGCCGCCCATACCTTGGGCTTCCTGCGCCCCGGGGGCAGCAGCCGACTCTTCGGGCAAGGTCGCTGGCTGCGCCTGTCCTCCTCCGGGGGCCACACCCTCATCCGCCATGCAGCCCAGCTGCTGTAGGCTACCCGATCAAGCCCTCACCTGCCGGTGATTCCGGGTGCCACCCCAGGCTGACAGACCCATCGCCCCGAGAGCGATGGCCACCACCGCGAGGGCGAGCCCACCATAGATGGGCCAGTCGACGGCGGGCGCCCATCCACCGAGCAGGCCGTAGCCGACGCCGAAGAGCGCTGGAAGAACACAGAGGGTACCTATCACGAGGGCTGCCACGGTCAGGAAAACGGCTTCGAGCAAAACCATGAGCCTCAATTGGGTCCGTGTGGCTCCGAGCTGCTTCAAGAGGACGAACTCGTCCCTTCTGGCACCGGTGAGCATCACCAGAGTATTGGCGGCGGCCAACGCCACGAACAGCACCAAAACCAGCAGCAGGACGTTGGAGAGTTGTTGTTCCTGCGCGGAGGAGGACACGGTGTGAGCTGCGTAGTCGGGGACGCTGCTGGCCGTGAGTCCGGTGCCCCCAATCGCCGTGCCGACCGACCCTGCACCGGTTCCGGTGGTGTTCACCAGCAATGAGTCAGCCCGGGCAGGTCTGCTCGCCTCGGGCAGGTTCTGTTCGTTGATGATGAAGTTTCCGAGACCCAAACCCTTGGAATATATCGCGGCGATGGTGAACGTCTGCTCGGCTCCATCGCTGAAACGCAGTTCGACGGGATCCCCGATGCCTTTTCCGGTACCCAGCGTGGCCTCGCTGCTGACCGCAATGGTGTCCGGGGCACCCAGATCCTCCAAGGAACCCTGAGTCAGCCCCGGGTGCAGGAACCGTTCGGCGTGGGCTCCGACGGTCCGCAGCGATCCGGGCTCCCACAACAGATCGTTGAAGAAGGCCAGGTCCTCGTCGTCGTCCTCGATTTTCGAGGTCACCGGAAGAGTCGAGCTGGCCATGACGGACTCCACCGAGGGCGCGTGCCCCACAGTGGCGGCGTTGGCAGCCGTGACGCCTGTGGGCGTGGAAATAATCAGATTCACGCTCAGCCCCTCGCGTAGCTGCTGACCGGCGGCGCCGACCGTTCCCAGGTTCACCCCCGACTGCACGGTCCCCAAGGCCAGAAAGAGGGCCAGCGGAATGATCGCTGCCGTGAGTCGACGCGAGAACCCCCGGGTATTGGCTGCAGCCAGGACCGCGGGACCAGCTGGCCCGGACCGGGAAGCCTTGACCGCTTTTCGGGCCACCCACCCCACGAGCACCGGCCCTCCCACGGCGGCGGCAGCAATGAAGAGGAACGCCGAGGAGGCACCGGTGGCGCTGCCGATCGTTCCCGGAACGAGGACGGGGGTGAAGGCCACCACGAAGCCCAGTCCCAGTAGCGAGAGCGCCGAAATACGGCGCACGGGGGAGAGCATCGAGGCTTCCGAGGCACTTGCGGTGACGGCCTCCACGGGAGCGATCCGGCTCACCTTGCGCGCGCTCAAACGTGCGGCCAGCAGGCTCGAGGGCAGCAGGACCAGCACAGCGCCCACCGCCGGCCAGGCGGTGATGCTCAACTCGAAGTCAGTGGGAATGATCCCATTTTCACGCAAGAGCGGCAGGAGCAACCGGGAGGCGAAGAGCCCGGGGATGGCGCCGAGCGGGGCGGCCAGGGAAAACACGGCAAAGACTTCGGCGGCGATCATCGAACGAATCTGCCCGGGGGTGGCTCCGATGGCGCGAAGCAGGGCGAATTGCCGTTGGCGCTGACGCAGTGCGGAGGAAAACGTTTGGGTGACCACGATGATGACGAGGATCAAGGCGGTTCCGGCGAAGGAACCGGCGACCGACACCAGCAAGGGCGACGACGGGCCCGCCGCGTCGGAGCTTAAGCCCGAAGCCAGGAGGACGCCAGTGGCAGAGAGCAAGGCCGCCGCCAGGACGACGACGAGGAAACTGCCGATTAAACTCGCACGATAAACGAGTAAGGCCGCGCGAGTATAAGCCCACATGGCCTTAGCCCCCGAGCTTCACGAGACGGTCGGCGATCCGGCTGCTGGTTGGCTCCACCAGTTCTCCGGCCAGCCGACCATCGGCGAGGAATATGACCCGGTCGGCGGCGGCGGCAACCCGTGCGTCGTGGGTGACCAGCACCAGGGTTTGTCCCAAGTGATGTGCCGTGGAGCGCAGGATCTGCAGGACCTGGTCCCCGGTCTGGCGATCCAGAGCGCCGGTGGGTTCGTCGGCGAAGACGACGGTTGGTCGGGTCACCAGCGCCCGAGCGATGGCGACCCGTTGGGCCTGGCCACCGGAAAGTTCACCGGGGAGCTGGTCCTCAAGACCGATGAGTCCGACGGCCGACATGAGCTGGTGCTGCCAGTCGGGGTCGGGGCGCCGGCCATCGAGTTGAAGCGGGAGCTGGATGTTCTCGACGACCGTGAGGTGTCCGATCAGGTTGTACGCCTGGAAGATGAAACCCAGATGGCGTCGGCGGAAACGGGTGGCCGCATCGGGGGAGAGCACGGTGAGTTCGGTTCCACCGATCACTACCCGCCCGCTGGTGGGTGCGTCCAGACCTGCGGCGCAATTGAGCAGGGTGGACTTTCCCGAGCCCGATGGGCCCATGACCGCCGTGAAACTGCCGGCTTCAAGGGACACCGACACGTCGTTCAGGGCGGTGGAGAGGCCGGGGCCGTTCGGGTAGGTCTTGCGCAAACGGATCAAGTCCACGGCGGGTGAAGTGATCTGTGGGTTCGGCGCTGCTAACGGGGCTGTCGTGCTCATGGGATGGCTCCTCAATCCTGGTCTGTGGTGGTACGTCTTCGAGCCTAGAAGTGCGCCAGGTCGGGATCGAGCCGCCCGGGGAGGCAGTTGAGGACTTGCATCCTTTGATGCAATGCCCTCCCGTGAATCCTCCCGCCGGGCGCCGAATCAGTTCGCGCCTGAGCCCCTATCCGGTGCCAGCCAGCCGGTGGTCGGGGACTGGATTACACCGTTGGGAGGGACCTCTCCGCGGCCATCCCGGGCGGCTAGAAGAACGTCTTGCTCCGGACCTAGCGTCGACAGGGCAGTGCAACAGCGACCGAACCCTTGGAAGGGGCCACGATGACCACCACCGAATTACTGCCGGATCATGCCACGGGATCCATGAGGAATCTGATCCGAAGACGCCCGCTGATGACCTTCTTCGTGTTGACCAACGTCTTGAGTTGGTTGGGCTGGCTGCCCTATATCCTGTCGATGAACGGATTGGGGATCTGGGCCTATAGCTTCCCCGAGTTTCTGGGTACCTCGCAGTTCGCCGGCGTCATTCCGGGGGCCTTCCTGGGGCCCATCGGTTCGGCACTGTTGGTTACCGCAGTGGCGGACGGCCGTTCCGGGCTCCGTAGCTGGGCCGGGCGCCTATGGCGTTGGCGTGTTTCCTGGCAGTGGTATGCCATCACACTCCTCGGGGTTCCCGCGGCGATGCTCCTGACCGGTTTCGCGTTCTCCGGCGGGAAGATCAGTGTTCCCTCGCTAACAGCCATCGCTCTCTACGTGCCGTTGCTGCTGCTGCAGATGCTCACCACGGGCCTGGCCGAGGAACCCGGGTGGCGTGACTTCGCCCTGCCCAGGCTCCAACAACGCTTCGGAGCCCTGGGGGCGGCCATGATCCTGGGCCCGCTCTGGGCCCTCTGGCATCTGCCACTGTTCCTCACCGAATGGGGCGGCTGGCCCGAGGCAAACTGGATCCGTCCCGTGGCCTTCATTTTATTCTGCATTGCGTTCAACGTGGTGATGTCCTGGGTCTTCAACCGCACCGGGCAGAGCCTTCCGCTCTCGATGCTCATGCACGTCAGCGTCAACACCTTCGCCTCCATCATCTGGACCGAGACCTTCCCGGCGATCACCGGTGACCTGGTCCTGCCGGCCACTGCCACCGGTGCCATCGTTGCTGCGGTGCTGGTCATCGTCACGACGCGCGGGCAGTTGGGGTATGTGCCAGGTGGTGGGCAGGAGGACGTCCTCGACGGGGCAGTCTAGCTGCCGGAGCCGTCGGGGACTTCGACGATGCGATTCTGGTAGGCCCACACCACCGCCTGGAGGCGAGACCTGACCCCGAGCTTGGGCAACATTCGGGCCAGATGCGATTTGATCGTGGAGACTTCCACCACCAGATCGGCGGCGATCTCCTCGTTGGGTTTGCCTTGGGCCAGCAGGAGCAGGATCTCATGTTCACGCGGGGTCAGGAGGTCCTCCACCCGCCGCCCGGACACCGGCTGCAAGTTGCGGCGCTGAACGAACTCGCGCAGAACCCGCCGGGTGAGGCTCTGGTCGATCGTGGCCTCCCCGGCGGCTACCCGGCGGACCGCCTGGGCAATGACCTGCGGTTCGGCGTCCTTGAGCAGGAACCCCGAGGCGCCGGCCTCCAGGGCCCCGAAAACATAGTCATCGAGGTCGAAGGTGGTCAGGACCAGAACAGGGGTCGGCGTCTCGACGCCGGGGCCGCACAGTTCGCGGGTGACGGTGATCCCATCGATCCCGGGCATGCGGATATCCAGGCAGGCGACATCGGGCTTTAGCTCTCGGGCACGCGCCAACGCTTCAACCCCGTCGGAGGCGACGGCCACGACATCGATATCGGGTTCCATGTTCAACAGAGCTGAGAGTCCGGCACGTACGAGGGGTTGGTCATCGGCGAGCAGCACGCGGATCATGGCATCTCCTGAGGGGTTTCGTCTGCGTCAATGGGGTGCCTGGCGACCTCGCGGGGCACCACCAGACGTACCGACCAACCGCCCTCGGCGTTCGGCCCATGGTCGAGGGCCGCACCGATCAGTTCGGCCCGTTCACGCAGTCCGAGCAAGCCAAAACCCCCGCCGACACCAGCACCAGCGGCGGCACCCTCCCCGACCTGGCCTGCGGCGGCGTGCCCATGGTGAACGACGGCGATGAGCTGGGAGGGATCACTGTCATCGACATCCACCACACAGCGGGCCCCGGGGGAATGGGCAGCGGCATTGCTCAGGGACTCCTGGACCATCCGATACACCACCAGTTGCGCCAAGGGGCCGATTCCGGCGGCTAGCTCCCGATCTGGCCGGGCCGCCGACTGGAGGAGATCCACGTCCATCCCGGTACGTCGGCGTTCTTCAACCAGCCCGGGAATCCCGGCTATGGTTTCCACCGAGCGGGTGCCCTCGGGGTGTTCGCGCAGCAGCCCGACGATCCTGCGCAGATCCTCCAGCACCGCTGTGCTTTGGGAACGAACCTGTTGGGCCGAGCGTTTGGCTTCCTCGGGATCGGTGTCGATTTGTTGTTGGATTGCTGCGGTCATCAGGGCTATACCCGACATATGGTGTGCGGCAATATCATGGAGTTCCCTGGACATCGCTGTGCGTTCCTTTGAAACGGCGGCCTCGATGCGGGCCTGTTGTTCGCGGGCCAGAGCCTGAATCTCATGGGTCCGTGACAGACGTGCTTCCCGCCGAGCCGAGAGCACCAAGGCGAACAGCAAGGGGGCCCCGACCACCACCAGGGCTTGCCCGACGGCGGAAGTCACGGCAGCGGTGGCAGGGAGGCCGGTGCGGAAGTCATTGAACGCCTGAGCCCCGGCAATGATCAGGACGGCCAGCACCAACAGGGGTGCCACCCGAGGCAGGGGAAGCCGCCCCGCCGACAGGAAGACGGCACAAAAGATGGCAATGGTGCTGAGGCTGAACGCCGGGCCCGGCACGAAAACGGCGAGTACCACCGGCAACAGCACCACGAGGGTCAAGACCGTTCGCGGTGCCGACTTCGCCCACAGGAGCGCCGCGGACTGGCACACCAGCACCACCGCAACGACCCAGAAGTTCTCGCCTCCCGCGGGGAACGTCCCTCCGGGTATACCGGTGTCGGCCTCCTCGAGCAGGGGGAGCAGGAAGAGGACTGTCAGGGCCAGCCCGCCGCTGATCACGGCGATGATCCCCTCGATGGGGGATGGCCGGAAACCGTGCTGCGCCTGCTCGTTCATCTCGTGAAGTTCCTGTCGTGAGCCGGTGTTGGAAAGGGGCGACGTCGTCGTGGATCCCCTATCTAGGCCCGGGGCACCCTGCCATCCTTGCAGATGAGGGACCGGGCCGAACAGGGCAGCTGAGCGGCCAAGATACGGCCAAAACGGCTCCGGCCGGCAGCGGTCCTACCCGTCGGCGGCGTTCTGCAGCGAGCGGGCCGCCCGGTCGAAGTAGTCCCAGATCGTCGCATCCTGCAGCGGTGGCAGGGCGATCCGGTCCAGGGCATGGCGCATATGGGCCAACCAGGTATCCCGGGCGGCGGTGTCCACGATGTAGGGCACGTGACGCATCCGCAGACGGGGGTGCCCGCGCAGTTGGCTGTAGGTGGTGGGCCCACCCCAATATTGTTCCAGGAACAACTGCAGTCGGATGGCTGCGGGCTTCAGATCCTCTTCCGGGTAGATCGACCGGAACCCGGCATCGTTGGCGACGGACTCGTAGAAGTACTCGGTCAGCCGCTGGAAGGTCTTCGAGCCGCCGACCTCGGCGTAGAAGGTTCCCAGGTAGGGGGAGAGGTCCTCATGATCGCCCACGTCTGCAGATGCCGGGGTGGTTCCGCCGAACCGGTCGGGACTCTGCCCGGAGACATCGGTGTCCTCGGGCTGCCCGCCCGAGGCGCCGGGGGATACCGAGGGGGAGGACAGCGGGCGTACCTGTCCGACATGGATGCCCAGGGATTCCCCTCCGGGCAAACGGATGGGCCCGCCTTGCTGGTTTTGTTGGTCGCTCACGAGTCGATTCCTTCCACGGCTGGCACGGTCCAGCCTTCTCCACACTATCGAATGCGCAGGTGCTTCAGTGCTTCGCGTTGGCTCAGGCCCGAGAGCTCGGAGCGATGGCTGGCAACGAAGGAGCGGACCCAGGGTGGATCGGTTTTGGCGTATTCGCGTAAAGCCCAACCAATCGCCTTGCGGAGGAAGAAATCCTGTTCGGCCATATTCGGGTAGATGGCAGCTTCCAGCAGGCCGACGTCGGTGTCTTCCTTCGAGCTGAGCTGGGTGATGATGGCTATTCGACGTTTCCAATGGTTCGGATCCACCGCCCAGCGACGCAAGAGCGGATCCATCTGCTCGCGATGGTGGGCGAGCAGATGGGCGAACCTGCGGTGGCAATTATCGACGATGTCCCACCAGGCCCCGTCAACGACCATGTCTTCGAACAGGTCCAGGAACTCGAGTCGGCCCCTGCAGGACCGGTAAGCGGTGAGTTGTTGGGCGGCATACCATTGCTCGCGGCACTGGGCACCGTCCCACAACTTCCTGGCCTCGTCGAGTAGATCCTCCCAGCGGCTGACCCCCGTTTCGCGGACCGCCTCACGGACGATCCGCTGGACCGTGGGGGCGCGGACGCCGAAGAAGTCCATTTCGGTCTTCAGATAGCGCTGCATGGCTCCCGCCGCGGTCGGATCGGCGACGGCCGCCAACCGCGAGGTGATCAACTGCCCGAGTTCATCTGCCATGACTAGGGTGCGACGGGTCGGTTGAGGACCGGGAAGTTCACCGAGCGGGCGATGAAGCACAGCTGGTGCGCCCGTTCGTGGAGGGAATCGGCGAGGCCACGTTGGGACTCATCGGCCAACACGACGCGCGGACTCAGGAGGGCTTCAGTGAATTCGCCGCTCCCGTCACGGTTCAAGCGCAGGGTTCCGGCGGCGGAGTCCGTGTATCCGGTGACGTGGAGCCCATATTTCACCGCCACATGGAAGTAGGACAACATATGGCATTGGGCGAGGGCACCCAGCAGGAGTTGCTCGGGGTTCCACCGGTCGGAGTCGCCGTGGAAGGTCGGGTCCGCGGTCCCTGGCAGATCCGGTAACCCGGTTGCCCGCAAGAAATGTTCCCGGCCGTAGTCCCGATGACCGGTGGTCCCGGTGCCGTGGTTGCCCGTCCACTCGACGTCGACGCGGTATTGATGCAGATTCGGGTCCATGGCACCACTGTAGGCCCGAATCCTCGAGCCCGAACGTGCTGGGTCCCGGCTCCATGTGGAGCCGGGACCCAGCCGGTTGCCCCGATCAGCCGCTCAGGGACTATCCGTCCACTGCCTGCGCGGCCAGGGCCCGGACCACCGCGTCGCGGCTTTCCACCAGCATCCGGCGCAAGGCAGGGCTTCCGGTACCCAGCTGATCCAAGAAGGCATCGGTGGCTTTCAACGTCGCCTCCGTCGTCTGGGCCATCGGGAACAAGCCGACGATGATCTGCTGGGCGATCTCCCAGCTCTTGGACTCCCAGACACCCTGGATGACCTGGAAGTACTTCGCGGCGAAGGGCTCCAACAGTGCTGGGTCGTGGGCCTGCTTGAACCCGTTGATGGCCGAACGCTGATGGGTGTTGGAAAGCTCGCTGCCATCGATGATGGCCTCCCAGACGGCCAGCTTCGCTTCGGCGGTGGGGATGGCTGCCCGGGCGACCTCGGCGGCCAGCCGGCCGTTGGCCGTATCGTCGGTGGCCAGTTCGGCCTCGATATCGGCTGCACCGGCTCGCCCGCCGGCGACCAGGGCGGTGAGCAGATACCAGCGCAGGTCGGCGTCGATCTGCAGGTCCTTCAGCTGCTGCTCGCCACCGAGCAGGGCAGCTACCGTATCCAACTGGTCCGCGGTCCGTGAGCGTGAGGCCGCGGCCTTCACGAATTGGAGCTGCTTATCCGAGCCGGCCTCCGCGCGGCGGGCCAACTCCCAGAGCTGATCGGCTGCCTGCTCACCCATCCGCTGGCGATCATCGGCGCGCACGTAGTAGTCCAAGACGGTGTTCAGCTGGCCCAAGATGACCAAGACCACCGAAGAGTCGGATTCGTGGCCAATATTGCGCAGCACCAGTTCGACGAATTCGCGGGCAGGTGTTTCGGCGTCGCGGGCGGCATCCCACGCCGAACCCCAGACCAGGGTGCGGGGCAGCGAAGCCTCGAAATCCTTCAGATGCTTCATCGCCACCTGGAGTGAGGCGGGATCCAGACGGATCTTCGCATAGGCCAGGTCGTCGTCGTTCACCAGCACCAGGTCGGGGCGCTTCCTGCCCACGAAGGCCTCGACCTCGGTGCGCTCACCTGCGACATCGAGTTCCTGACGGTGGGTGCGGACCAGCTTTCCGGCGTCGTTCAGGTCATAGAAGCCCACTGCTGCCCGGTGCGGGCGGATGGTGGGGTAATTCTCCGGTGCCGACTGGACGACGGCGAAGGAAGTGATCGTCCCGTCGTCGGCGGTAGCAATCTCGGCTTCGAGCTTGTTGACGCCCGCCGTTTCAAGCCAGAGTCGGGTCCATTCGGAGAGGTCGCGACCACTGGAGGCCTCGAGCTCGCGCATCAGGTCGGGAAGTTCGGTATTGGAGTAGGCATGTTTGGAGAAGTATTCGCGCACCCCCGCCATGAATTCCTTCTGGCCGACCCAGGCCACCAGCTGGCGCAGCACCGAGGCGCCCTTGGCATAGGTAATGCCGTCGAAGTTGACCTGGACGTCCTCCAGATCCTTGATTTCGGCCTTGATCGGGTGTGTTGAGGGCAGCTGGTCCTGGCGGTAGGCCCAGGACTTTTCCATGGAGGAGAACGTGGTCCAGGCCTGGCTGAACTCGGTGTTCTCCGCAGCGGCCAGCGCCGACATGAATTCGGCGAAGGACTCGTTGAGCCAGAGGTCGTTCCACCAGCGCATGGTCACCAGGTCCCCGAACCACATATGGGCCAGTTCGTGCAGGATGGTGATTGCCCGGCGTTCGACCATGGCATCGGTGGGTCGGGACCTGAAGACATAGGACTCCAGGAAGGTGACGGCCCCGGCGTTTTCCATGGCCCCGGCGTTGAACTCCGGGACGAAGAGCTGGTCGTACTTCTCGAACGGGTAGGGCGTGCCGAACTGCTCCTCGTAGAACTCGAAGCCCTGGCGGGTCAGCGTGAAGATGTTCTCCGCATCGAGGTGTTCCATGATCGACTTGCGGGCGAACACGCCCAGGGCGATGGTGCGTCCGTCTGAACTGGTCAGTTGGCTGCGCACCGCCTCATAGGGCCCGGCGATGAGCGCCGTGATGTAGGAGGAGATCGGCGCGGTGGGCGAGAACGCCCAGGTGGCCTTGCCCTCCCCGGCCGCCGACGGCGTGGGGGTGGGGGAGTTGGAGATGACGTCCCAGTAGTCCGGGGCGGTGACGGTGAAGGAGAAGGCGGCCTTCAGGTCGGGCTGTTCGAAGACGGCGAACATGCGCCGGGAATCGGGCACCTCGAACTGGGAGTAGAGGTAGACCTCCTGATCCACCGGGTCCACGAAACGGTGCAGCCCTTCTCCGGTGTTCATGTAGAGGGCGTCGGCGACGATGCGCAGCTCGTTATGGGCAGCGAGCTGCGGCAACTGGATGCGCACGCCGTCGCTGACTTCACTCGGGTCCAGCTGCGTCCCGTTGAGGGTGACCGAGTGCACGGTATCGGTGACCGCGTCGATGAACGTGCTGGCTCCGGCGGTCGCCTCGAAGTTCACGGTGGTGGTGGAACCGAACACCTTCTCTCCGCGGGTGAGGTCCAGCTCGATGTCGTAGGTTTCGACGGTGACTAGCCCGGCGCGTTCACGCGCTTCGTCGCGGGTGAGATTCAATCCTGGCACGGTGATGCCTCCCTGTGGTCTTTCGCGGTTGATGGCGGTCCAGAGAGCGCGGATATCTGAAGCGATTCCTGAACATTACGGATATTGTCTCACTTAAACGTCGCGATGGCGCTACCTGGCGGGATGAAATACCGGCAGAGTGATCCGGGGGCCCGTGTCCTGGCCCGAGGGGGCCGGATAGGATCGGTTCACGGGATCCGTCCCGCCACCCCGCGTCGATGACCAGGAGAAGCACCGTGAACCAGACCCATGTCTACGTTGGCTGCGCGAAGGCCGGAACCGTCGAGACCTTCGCCTTCGATCCCGCAACAGGAACCTTGAGCCCCGCCGGTGAACCGGTTGCCGTGGAGGGGATCCGTTCTTTGGCCTCGAGCCGGGAGCGTGGATTGCTCTATGCCGGGGCCTCCAGCAAACCGCCGATGCTGAACGCCCTAGACATCGACGGTTCCACCGGCCGACTGAGCAACGCCACCCGTGTTGAGTTGGCCGATAACACGGCCTATATCAGTCTGGATGCCGACGGTCGGACGGTCCGCAGCGCTTCCTACCACCACGACGCGGTGAACTCAGTGCCGTTGGGCGCCGACGGCCTGCCGGCCGGTGACGCCCTGCGGGCGCCCAGCCCGGGGGAGAAGGCCCACAGCGTCCGTACGACCCCCGATGGCCGCTACGTTTATGCTGCCTCGCTGGGCAGTGACCGTGTGGTCTGGTATTCCACCCAGACAGCGGAACTGACGCTGGCCGGGTCCCTCGATGCGCCGACCGGCTCGGGGCCGCGACACCTCCTCTTCAACGCCGACGCCTCCCGGGTCTACGTCATCCACGAGATGTCCGGGGAAGTCGCCGTCCATGAACGGGATTCAGATACCGGGGCCCTCACCGAAATCCAGCGCATTGACACCGTCCCCGCCTCCCTGGGCCTCGTCCCCGGCTTCGCCCGCCACCCAGGAGGCCCGGTGCCCGGCCCCGACGCCATCTGGTGCGCCGATATCCGCATCGGGGGCCGGGGAAAATTCCTTTTCACCACCGAACGCTCAACTTCGACGGTTTCCACGTTCGCCATCGACCCCGATACCGGCAAGCTGGACTATCTGCGCACCACAGACACCGAAGAACAACCCCGCGGGGCCGGCGTGGATGCGGACGGGGAATACCTCTTTGTCTGCGGGGAACGTTCGGGCCACCTGAGCGCCTACGGGATTTCCCCGCACGACGGAACACTCACGGCCACCGGACGGGCAGCCACCGGTGAGGGGCCCCTGTGGATCGAGGTCGTCGCCCCCTTGTAGGGTAGGAAATGTTCCCCTCCCACGGATGACCCGAAGGACATCATGCGCGTTCATATTGCCACCGACCATGCCGGACTCGAACTCAGCGCCCACCTGGTGGCGCATCTGCGCGGCGCCGGCCACGACGTCGTGGACCATGGCCCGACCTCCTACGATGCCGAGGACGACTACCCGGGATTCTGCATTAACGCCGCCGAAGCCGTCGGCGCCGAACAGGCCCGCGGACTGGATGCCTTGGGGATCGTGCTGGGAGGTTCGGGCAACGGCGAACAGATCGCCGCGAATAAGGTCAAGGGGATCCGCGCCGCCTTGGCCTGGAACCTGGACACCGCCCGACTGGCCCGCCAACACAACAACGCCAATATTGTTGCCGTGGGTGGGCGCCAGCACAGTATCGAAGAGGCCACTGGCCTGATCGACGCCTTCCTGGCCGAACCGTTCAGCGAAGCAGAACGCCATATTCGTCGAATCCAGCAGATCGGTGCCTACGAAACCACCGGCCAACTAGAGGACTAGGGTGCCCGAGGGCCACTCCGTCCACCGGCTTGCCCGCCAACTGGACGATGTTTTCGCCGGAGAAGTACTGCGGGTGTCGAGCCCGCAAGGAAGATTCACGGCAGGGGCCGCACTGCTAGACGGTCGTGAGCTCCTGGAGGCCACGGCCCACGGCAAGCTGCTGTTCGCCCGCTTCGCCGGCGAACAGATTCTGCGGGTCCATCTGGGGCTCTATGGTGCCTTCGGCTTCGGGGGAGACCAGGGTTTCCGGGGCGCTTCGAGCATCGGTGCCCCGCGACGCATCGGCGAGAAGGAGGCCTACGACGACGGGACTCCCGTCGCCTACGACGGACCTCCGGAACCGGTGGGCCACGTCAGAATGCGTCTGGTCTCCGAACACGGCTGGGCCGACCTGCGCGGCCCCTCGGTCTGCGAGGTGCTGACCGTGCCGGAGGCCGAAGCGGTTCGGGGGCGGTTGGGACCCGACCCGTTGGGGGCTGATACCGCTGCCGGGGAAGAGGAATTCCTCCGACGGATCGGGGCCACCGGTACCGTGATCGCCGCCGCGCTGATGAACCAGGCCCTGATTGCGGGGGTCGGAAATATCTACCGGGCCGAAGCACTCTTCCGTGCCGGACTCGACCCGTGGGCGCGAGGCCGCGACCTGCCGGTACCGGTGGTGCGCCGGTTGTGGCAGGATATCTGCGCGCTCATGGCCGATGGGGTCCGCGATGGCCGCATCATCACCACCCGGGCCCCAGACCGTGCCGACCCCGAAGCCCCGGTCTGGCCCGATCATGCCTACTACACCTACCAACGCCAGGGGCAGCCCTGTCTGATCTGCCGGACGCCGATCGGACTGGCCGAGCTGGCGGCGCGCAAACTCTATTGGTGTCCTGCCTGCCAGCCCCGCACGGGTCGGTCGGCCTAGCGACCCCGGATCCGGCCTCGGGCCGGCGTGTCCTGTTCGAAGGCGGCGATCAGCGCTTCGAACTCCGGTGCGTCTTGAGCCCGGTGACCACTTCCTGGCAGGATGCGATGGGCGGCCCCGTGCCGGATCAAGACCGCGGCGATTGCCTCATACTGTTCGTTCCAGCCGCCGGTGAGCACCAGGGTGGGCAGGGTCGCCATCAGATCCGGCGTGATGTTGTGACCCCATGGTGCCGGTTGGGTGCTGAACCGGCGGGCGTGGGGTTCATCCTGCTGCCAATCCTCCACCAGGGCGCGGCCGCCAAACATGAACGGTTTGACCAGTGCCCAATAACCGAAAAGGTCACCGTCGGCGGCCTTCTGCCGGGCCCGGGTCATCACCGCGATGTGCTCTTCCACCGCCGGAACGCCCCTGACGATATCGAAGAGCGCCGGCTCCAGCAGGACCAGCCGGGTGGGTTGCAGTTGGCCGGCCTCGATCGCCAACAACGTCGGAATGGCCCCCGAATGAATAGGAAAGGCACCTCCTAGCGCTCCGAAGCTACTACCGGTTACCCCGCCAAAGGGAACGGAAACTCCGAACCCACGGGCTCCGAAGCATCCCCCGAAGCGCGGCAACTAACAGACAAGGAATCCCGGTAGCCACAGTGATTACCCGGATTCCTTGTGGCCAAGGTCTAGTTGCGTCCGGTCAAACTGGGGATCTTTGGAAGCTCTGTAGGATTGGCAGATGGCTTATAGTGTTCAGATTTTTCGGGCAATGCTCGCTTCACCCGGCGATACAAGTCTTATTCGCAAAGGCATTTACGGGAGAATCTTAGAATTTAACTTCCGTGACTCTGAGGGCTACGGCTTCGCACTTCAACCCATTCTCTGGGAAAAACACGCTCCCGCAGCCAGTGGAAAACTCCCACAGGGTGTTTTGGACGACGAACTGGTCAATAAGTCAGATATTTTGCTTGGCATATTTCGACGGAAGTTCGGCAACCCTGTTGCAGGACATGATTCAGGAACCGTTCATGAGATCGAGGTTTTTGCTAACCCAACCGTAGGGCGAAATCCTTCTGTCATATTCATGAAGGATATGAGTAAAATCAAAGCTCCAGACCGTCAGAAGATTCGTGATTACCAGACGGATATTCAGAGCCGGGATTTTTTGACCGGTAGTTATGACACTGACATTGACGCCATTGAACTCGGCTTTCGGTCAATTCTTTATCAAGCGGAGCAACTGAAGCTGTTTCTGGATACTGGTGGTAACCCCACACGGATTGAAACTGATGAGGTTGAAGTTGAAGCGGACGAAGGAAAGTCCGACGACACGATTCAAGTAGTAAAACCGGCACCGAATCTGACGTATATCGAACTGGAAGCGTTAGAGGAAGAGACTGCGGGAATCCCGTTCTCTTTATCCAGAAAAAACCCTCGATACACCGCTCAGAACTCCATCGCTAGTTGGTCGAATGGAATCCGGTTCCCAGTTAGTGAGAGCATGCAGCAAGCGTTAAAAAATGCCAACCGGCTGGGGTCGCTGATGGCTTTCGAATCACTATCCGACCGAACCAAGCGCCAGATGCAGGAACTTTCGCAAAGTATGCGTCCACTGAAGGTTACCGACGCGAACTGGGAAGCAAAAAGGGCTGTCCAAGCAGTCATGAGTGCTATTGAGATACCTAAACCCAAAGACTTCCGTTTCTCAATTTCGCAAGCAGAGCAGCAGAAACGGTGGAGCCTTGAAAACACGGGTTCAACGACCGTCCTGATTGAGACCTTGCGAATCTATGCACGACCGACTGATGAGATACACCGTGATGAAATGTTGGAAAGCCATGATGAAACAAGGCTGGAAGCGGGGGAGGCTGAAACGTTCCTTGTCCCTGACACGTATTTAGAGGACGCTAGTAGCGCTGAAATCATCTTTGAGTATCGAAGAGATAGCGGCGAGCTAAGGAAGGGCAAGCTCCAGATCGAAGGGTAGTAGCCGCCAGTCAGTTCGAAAGACCTAGACAGTCCACAGAGTTGGATTGTCTGGGGCCTTTCATGACCAAACACAAATGGGCAATTACCGTGGCAGGCTCCGCTATCACCAGCGTTGCCAACGTGGCGGCCCAGGCCTCCACAGGGGACTCCATGGGGAAGGAGACGTACAGTCTCTCTTCATCGGTGCAATTGGGCCAGGCGGCCCTGCCGGTGCGGTTGGCTCCCGGAACGTAGATGCGCATAGCCGGACATTAGCAGCCGGTTCCGCACCCCTTAACGACGAAGGGCCGCCCTAAGGCGGCCCAACGTATGTGGAGGGGATGACGGGAATCGAACCCGCGTCATCAGTTTGGAAGACTGAGGCTTTACCATTAAGCTACATCCCCGCAAAGACGGGCCTTGCGGCCCGTTGCTTGGACAACATTAGCAGTGGGTTCGGAGCACTGCAAAATTGACGCTCGTCCTCGTGCGGCGCATGCTCGGAAGGTCGGTATCCGACGTCGTGACGAAGTCCCGGGCAGCGGGGCATGGGGGGTGGAAGATGGCTGGACCCAGGAAAGTACCGGATCTGCGGATCCTGCAAGGACTCAGCGAGCTGGGACTGACGAACGAGCAGATCGCCGAGCGCTACGGGGTCACCGCAGCCGGCGTCCAACGGGCCCTGAATCGTGGCAAGGCCCGTGCGGGACGGCCTTCCTACCGTGACGTCCTGCCCTGGGCCGTCGAAACCGAGCACCACCGCAGCTCCGTCATGGCCCATGTGCGGGTCCTGCTGCGGCAGCGAGCGGGACAGGAGGTTCCGGTCGAGGAGGTCCAGGCCCTGCACGCGTGGCTGGATTGGGTGCAACGGCGAGGACTGGTGCTGAACTACCATCCGGAGGCCCCGCCGAATCGTGCATCGGCCGTCGGCGGCTTCTACTACATGGACCGTTTGTCCAGCGACGAATGGATCATTCGGCGGCCGGTCCTGGACATCGCCGAGGGCCTCTAGGGCCGGGCCCGTGCCATGCCGGGAAGTGGTGCCTGTCAGCAATTAGTTGTTCCGCGAGGATTCTGCGTAAACTAGCCTCTGCACCAATCGGGGTGTAGCTCAGCTTGGTAGAGCGCGCGCTTTGGGAGCGTGAGGTCGCAGGTTCAACTCCTGTCACCCCGACTCTGAACTTTCAGTCCCGTCAGCTCCACAACGGGGACGAGTGTGCAGTGTCTTTATAGCCCAGATCATTCAGGAGAGCTACGTAGTGAAGAGCGCCGTCGAAAACCTCACGCCCACCCGGGTCAAGCTCAATGTCGAGGTTCCCCTCACCGAATTGCAGCCGAACATCGACGCGGCCTACAAGTCCATCGCGGAGCAGATCAATGTTCCCGGCTTCCGCAAGGGCAAGGTCCCGAACCGCCTGATCGACCAGCGTGTCGGCCGCGGCTATGTGCTGGAGACGGCTATCAACGACGGGCTCAACGAGTTCTACCAGGAAGCGGTCCGTGAGACGGAGATCGTCCCGCTGTCCCGCCCCGAGGTTGAGATCACCGAGGTCCCGGAGCCGACGGCTACCGAGGGCAACCTGGTCTTTGATGTCCAGGTGGACATCCGCCCGAAGATCGAACTGCCGGAGTACTCGGGCCTGGAGGTCCAGGTCGACGCCGTCGAAGCCACCGAGGCCGACGTCGAGACCGCCATGGACGAACTGCGTGGACGCTTCGGCACCCTGAAGAACGTCGACCGCCCAGCGGCCGACCAGGACTTCATCACCTTGGACCTCACCGCAACGGTGGAGGGCAATGAGGTCGACGCAGCCACCGATCTGTCCTACCAGGTCGGCTCGGGCACCATGCTCGATGGCCTCGACGAAGCAGTCACCGGCCTGTCCGCCGATGAGGATGCCACCTTCGAGACCAAGCTGGCCGGCGGCGAGCACGCCGGGGAAACCGCACAGGTCAAGGTGGTCATCAAGGCCGTCAAGGAGCGCGAGCTCCCGACCGCAGATGACGAGTTCGCCCAGCTGGCTTCCGAATTCGACACCATCGACGAACTGCGCGAGGACCTGACCCAGAAGGCCGCCGAGTCCAAGCTCGTCGATCAGGGAGTACAGGCCCGCGATAAGGTCATGGACAAGCTCACCGAGCTGGTGCCCGTTCCGGTTCCGGAGTCGGTGATCAACGAACAGGTTGAGCAGCACTTCGCCCAGGGCGGCGAGAACCCCGGTGAAGAGCACGACACCGAGGAGCACCGCGCCGAGGTCAAGACCAACACGGAGCGCGCCTTCCAGAACGAGGTCATCCTCGACGAGATCGCCGAAAAGGAAGAGGTAGGCGTCGAGCAGTCAGAGCTCATCGACTACATCGTCCAGAGCTCCAGCCAGTACGGCATGGATCCGAACCAGTTCGCCCAGATGCTCGACAGCGCCGGCCAGGTGCCGATGATGATCGGTGAGGTCCGCCGCCGCAAGGCACTGGCCAAGGTCCTGGAACTGGCCAAGGTCACCGATACCGATGGCAAGGACGTCGACCTGACGGACTTCGTCCGGCCCGCCGGCGAAGAAGAAGACGAGTCCTCGGATTCTTCCGCCTCCTCGGCATCGTCGGCTTCGGCCGACTCAGCAGAGTCCGCCAAGTAGCCACCGCGATGTAGAGCCGCCGATGAGCGGCCTCGGCGGGACTGCCCGAAAGGGCGGTCCCGCCGTCGTACTTTAAGCCGAAAGCACCTGCAGTTAAGCCACAGGCGATGGGCCCGTCACAGGGGTATGCGCCATCAGCGAACAGCGAATGATCGCGGGCGCGGCGCGCGTTGTGACTGCAGTAGTGTCAAGGAAAGCAAGCGCTACCGTACGTGGCCGGAAGAGCCACGTCGCATGGCACCCATGGAGAGGTATTCGAAAATGACGACGGAATCCCACACCCCGAAGATGGCCTCGGTCGATCCGGCCAGTCGCGAGGACTACATCTACAACCGGCTCCTCAAGGAGCGCATCATCTGGCTCGGCTCGGAAGTGAGCGACGAGTCGGCCAACGCCATCTCCTCCCAACTACTGCTGCTCTCGGCCGAGGACCCGGATAAGGACATCTTCCTGTACATCAACTCGCCGGGCGGGTCCATTACCGCCGGCATGGCGATCTTCGACACGATGAACTACATCCCCAACGATGTCGTCACCGTTGCCACCGGCCTGGCCGCCTCGATGGGGCAGTTCCTGCTCTCCTCGGGCACCAAGGGCAAGCGCTACGCCACCCCGAACGCGCGGATCCTGATGCACCAGCCCTCCGGCGGAATCGGCGGCACCGCCTCCGATATCCGCATCCAGGCGGAACTGATCCTGCATATGAAGAAGGTCATGTCCGAGCTCACCGCCGAACAGACCGGGCAGTCGCTGGAGACGATCCTGAAGGACAACGACCGCGATAAGTGGTTCACGGCCCCCGAGGCCCTGGAATACGGGTTCTTCGACCACATCGCCCAGAGCTCCGTTACGGTTTCCGGCGGCGGCGGAGTCAAGAACTAGCCATCCAGCCGACGAGCATCCCCACAGATCCCCAGGAGAAGAACATGAATTACACCGGCAACGAAGGCACCGCTGGCGACATGCCGTCCGCCCGCTACATCCTTCCTTCCTTCGAAGAGCGCACCCCCTACGGCTTCAAGCGCCAGGACCCCTACGCGAAGCTGTTCGAGGACCGCATCGTCTTCCTCGGCACGCAGGTCGACGACGCTTCGGCCGACGACGTGATGGCCCAGCTGCTCGTCCTGGAATCCATGGACCCCGAGCGCGACATCACCTTGTACATCAACTCACCCGGCGGCTCCTTCACCGCCATGACGGCGATCTACGACACGATGATGTTCATCCGCCCCGAGATCCAGACCGTCTGCCTGGGCCAGGCGGCCAGCGCCGCCGCGGTCCTGCTGGCAGCCGGTGCGCCGGGTAAGCGTCTGGCGTTGCCCAACGCCCGCGTGCTGATCCACCAGCCGGCCATGGGCGGCGGGGAACGTGGCACGGCCACCGACCTGCAGATTCAGGCCGAAGAGGTCATGCGGATGCGCACCTGGTTGGAGACCACGCTCTCCGAGCAGAGCCATAAGACCCCCGAGCAGGTCGGCAACGATATCGAACGCGATCTGTTCATGACCGCGCAGGAAGCCAAGGAGTATGGCCTGATCGACGAGGTGCTCAGCCCTCGGAAGATCAAGCAGCAGGCCATCGGCAAATAGGAAGACGACGGCTTCAGTGACCGGACGTCCCGTAGGTTTTTCGCACCACGGGGCGTCCGGTCACCTATTCTGTCGGCCAACTCACCTAGAGTTGTAGGTAGACATCACCGCGCGGCGTCCGCCGCGAGGTTTCTGTATCACGTTAGGGGAAGAACACCATGGCTCGTATGGGTGAAAGCTCCGACCTGCTCAAGTGTTCGTTCTGCGGCAAAAGTCAGAAGCAGGTCCGTAAGCTCATCGCCGGTCCAGGCGTCTACATCTGCACCGAATGCATTGAACTGTGCAATGAGTTGATGGAGGAGGAGCTGGCCGAGATCGAGGCCGGCCCCGATTTCGAACTGCCGCGTCCCCGCGAGATCTTCGACTCGCTGCAGGAATACGTCATCGGCCAGGAAGGCGCCAAACGCTCCCTGTCGGTCGCCGTGTACAACCACTATAAGCGCATCCAATCGGGGGCCGGTTCCACCGCTGCAGCCCAATTGAGCGATGTGGACGCACTGGACGACGTCGAGGTCTCCAAGTCCAATATCCTGCTCATCGGTCCGACCGGTTGCGGCAAAACCTACCTCGCCCAGACGTTGGCCCGCAGGTTGAACGTGCCTTTCGCCGCTGCCGACGCCACGGCACTGACCGAGGCCGGCTATGTCGGTGAGGATGTCGAGAACATCTTGCTCAAGCTCCTCCAGGCCGCGGACTTCGACGTGAAGAAGGCCGAACAGGGCATCATCTACATCGACGAGATCGACAAGATTTCGCGTAAGTCAGAGAACCCCTCCATCACCCGTGATGTTTCCGGTGAGGGGGTGCAGCAGGCGCTGCTGAAGATCCTTGAAGGTACGGTCGCCTCGGTCCCGCCCCAGGGCGGCCGCAAACATCCGCACCAGGAATTCATCCAGATCGACACATCGAACGTCCTGTTCATTGTCGCGGGGGCCTTCGGCGGCCTCGAGGAGATCATCGGCTCCCGGGCCGGCCAGAAGGGTATTGGTTTCGGTGCACCACTGACCGCGCTGAACTCCGAGGACGCCAAATATTCGGATGTCCGCCCCGAGGACCTACTCAAATTTGGTCTCATCCCCGAATTCATCGGCCGCCTGCCGGTGATCGCCACCGTGGAGAACCTGGACCGCGAGGCCCTGATCAAGATCCTGACCGAGCCGAAGAACGCCCTGGTGAAGCAGTACCAGAAGATGTTCCGTCTCGACGGGGTTGAGCTGACCTTCGAACTTGATGCCCTCGAAGCCATCGCCGACCTGGCGCTGGAACGCGGAACCGGCGCCCGCGGGCTGCGGGCGATCCTCGAAGAGACCCTCGGTTCGATTATGTTCGATCTGCCCGGCCGCGATGACATCGCCGAGGTCGTCATCACCGCAGAAGTAGTGCAGCAGGTCGGCGAACCGACGCTCATCTCGGCGGAAGTGGCCACGAAGCGGCGGAATAAGTCAGCCTGATCGGGGCGTTGTACTCAACGGAGGGCGGTGACCCAACCGTCACTACCGAGTACATGCTTCGACTTCAGGAGGAACACCTTGTCCAAGACCACGGCTGTAGATTTCTGGTTTGACCCGCTTTGCCCCTTCGCCTGGGCCACTTCCCGGTGGATCCTCGAGGTGGAGAAGGTCCGTGACATCAAAGTCGAGTGGCAGGTGATGAGCCTGGCGGTCCTGAATGAGGATAAGAACGTCGAGGGCGAATTCCCCCGGGGTCTGGACAGTGCGTGGGCCCCGGTGCGGGTCATCATCGCCGCAGAGCAAGCCCACGGTCAGGACGTCGTCGGCGAACTCTACACAGCCATGGGCGAATTGATCCATTACGCCGGTGTTGCTGAATATTCCGAGGTCATCACCCGGGCCCTCGAACGGGTCGGCCTCCCGGCAGAACTCGCCCAGGCCGGCGCGAACGACGAACACGATGCGGCCCTGCGGGCCAGTCACGAACGGGGCATCTCCCTGGTGGGCCAAGAGGTCGGCACCCCGGTCGTTGCGTTGAACGGCACCGCGTTCTTCGGGCCGGTCATCACCGAGATCCCCTCTGGTGAGGAAGCGGGGCAGCTCTTCGATGCCTCCGTCACCCTGGCATCGTTCCCGTACTTCTTCGAGCTCAAGCGCACCCGCTCCGGGGCACCGCAGTTCACACAGGAACGCCAGCAATTCGCGCAGGTCGACGCCTCCTAACGAATTTTCGGCCCGGTACCGGGCCCAACAGAAGTGGCCCCGGCAGACATTGCCGGGGCCACTTCTGTCACTGCTCCACGGGCCTAGCCTTGTGCGGTCGGCTCCTCAGCCGGGGCCAGCACCACATCGGAGACGACGAGTTCCTCGCCGCCGACCTGGAGATCCAACTCCACGGCGTTACCCGCGGCGAGCAGATCACCGAGACCGGCACGTACCCGATCCAAGGTGGCTTCAGGGCCCCGGACGACGCCGGAGAGGACCTGGGTGCGCTGTTTGACCTTGGCCTCGGACTTGGACTTGCGGATCCCGCCCAAGGCGTCCCCAACGGTTGGCAGAACACCGGTGTCGGCCCCCTCAACGGCACCGGTCAGGTGCGTATTGGTCGGCCAGGCTGACTGGTGGACCGACCCCGAACGCCACCAGCCCCACACCTCTTCGGTAGCGAAGGGCAGGAACGGTGCGAAAAGGCGCAGCACGGCATCAAGGGTGGTTGCCAGGGCAGCCAGCACCGAGGCCTGCTCGGCGTCGCCACGGGCACCGTAGGCCCGGTCCTTGATGAGTTCGACGTAATCGTCGGTGAAGGACCAGAAGAACGTTTCCACGATGTCCAAGGCACGGGCGTAATCGTAGATCCCGAAGGCACGGTCGGCCTCTTCGATGACCTCCGAGAGCCGGGCCAGCAAGGACCGGTCCAGACCATTGGTGATCAGATGGGCATCGCCGTCCAGGACGTTCGCCTCGGTGGCACCGAGATTCAGGACGAACTTCGAGGCATTGAGGATCTTGATCGCCAGGCGGCGGCCAATCTTCATCTGGGCTACCTCGTAGGCGGTATCGGCCCCGAGCTTGGCCGAAGCTGCCCAATAACGCACGGCATCCGCGCCGAAGTCGTTCAGCACGTCGGTGGGGACCACCACATTGCCCTTGGACTTGGACATCTTCTTCCGGTCCGGGTCCAAGATCCAACCGGAAATGGCCGCATGCTTCCACGGGGCGCAATCGTGCAGGGCATCGCCACGCACTGCGGTGGAGAAGAGCCAGGTGCGGATGATGTCGTGGGCCTGGGGGCGCAGGTCGAACGGGAAGACCTTGGAGAAGAACTCGTCATCCCGGCTCCAGCGGCCCACGATCTGCGGGGTCAGCGAAGACGTCGCCCACGTATCGAGCACATCGGCATCCCCGGTGAAACCACCGGGAACATCACGCTGGTCCGCCGTATACCCCGGGGCCGTTTCGGCCACCGGGTCCACCGGCAACTGGGCGTCGTCGGGGACCACCGGGTGCTCATAATCGGGGTTGCCCTGGGCATCCAACGGGTACCAGACGGGGATGGGCACACCGAAGAAGCGTTGACGGGAGACCAGCCAGTCGCCGTTGAGCCCATTGACCCAATTCGTGTAGCGCGAGCGCATGAATTCCGGATGGAACTCGATTTCCTGGCCGCGGGCGATCATGCGTTCGCGGCGCTGGGCGTCCCGGCCACCGTTGCGGATGTACCACTGCCGGGAGCTGACGACCTCCAGGGGCTTATCGCCCTTTTCGAAGAAGTTCACCGGGTGGGTGATCTTGCGCGGTTCGCCGTCGAGCAGTCGGGCCTCACTGAGCATCGTCGAGACGGCCTCCTTGGCGGAGAACACCGTTTTGCCGGCCAGCGAAGCGAAGGCCTCCCGTCCTGCCTCGGAGGTGATCCACTCGGGGGCCTGCCCCTGGATCCGGCCGTCCCGGCCGATGATGGCCCGGGTGGGCAACTGCAGTTCCCGCCACCAGGTGACATCGGTCAGGTCGCCGAAGGTGCAGACCATGGCGATGCCGGAGCCCTTATCCGCCTTGGCCAAGGGGTGGGGATACACCTGGACCTCAACACCGAACAGTGGGGAGGTGACTGTCTTCCCAAAGAGGGGCTGGTACCGCTCATCGTCGGGGTTGGCGACGAGGCCGGCGCAGGCGGCCAGCAATTCGGGACGGGTCGTCTCGATGTGAATCTCGGTGCCGTCTTCGGCGAAGAACGGGAACCGGTAGTAGGCGCCGTCAACTTCGCGGTCCTCGAGCTCGGCCTGGGCAACCGCTGTCCGGAAGGTGACATCCCACAGGGTTGGTGCCTCGGCCATGTAGGCGTCGCCGTCGGTCAGGTTCCGGATGAAGGCCCGTTGGGAGACGGCGCGAGAAATGTCATCAATGGTGCGGTAGGTCAGGTTCCAGTCCACTGACAAGCCGAGGGTGCTGAAAAGGTGCTCGAAGACCTTCTCGTCCTCGACGGCCAGTTCCTCGCAGAGCTCAATGAACGTCCGACGGGAGACGACGTCCCAATCACGCTGGTTCTTCGCCGGCTTTTCCGGGGGGCGGTACGCCGGGTCGTAGGCGGTCTTGGGATCGCAGCGCACACCGTAGAAGTTCTGCACACGGCGTTCTGTCGGCAGACCGTTGTCGTCCCAGCCCATGGGGTAGAAGACATTCTTGCCGCGCATCCGCTGGTAGCGGGCCAAAACGTCGGTCTGCGTGTAAGAGAACATGTGTCCCACGTGCAGGGATCCCGATGCCGTGGGCGGGGGAGTGTCGATCGAGTAGACCTCGTCGCGGGTCGTGTCGGGGTTGAAAGCGTAGGTACCCTCGTCACGCCACCGCTGTCCGAGCCGTTCTTCGAGGCCCTCCAGTGCTGGTTTGTCGGGGACGCTTACGGTAGCGGGCGTGTCTGTGCCCAAGTTCTGTTCAGCCATGCTCCCAGTATTCCATGTCGGCAGGTCAGGCCCGATTCGCGGCGCTGGACACCGTCTCGTCCACAGGCTTTTTTGCGGGGCGGGCGTCGCGGAGGGATTCGGCCTACCATCGGGGTATGGGCAAGATCAGAATGCAGCGGGCCTACTCCGCACCAGACGGCGGCTATCGGATCCTGGTCGACCGACTCTGGCCCCGAGGCATCGCCAAAGAGGATGCCGAACTCGATGAGTGGGCCAAGGACGTCGCCCCCTCCCCGGAATTGCGGACCTGGTTCAACCACCGGGAGCACCGCTTCGATGAATTCCGTGAGCAATACATCGCCGAACTCGAGGACGGGCCGGCGACCGAGGAAGCCGAAAGACTGCTGGAGCTGATCAAAGATCAGGACGACGTCGTACTCGTCTATGCCACCAAAGACGAAGAACATAATAATGCCGTGGTCCTGCTCGAATTTCTGGACGAGAACCTCTGAGACCCACCCCGTTGGTGGGTCAGCGCAGCGATCTGGACGTGCCGTGTCTTCAGGTACCCGAGTGGCTGACCACGGTTCATCGGGGCGGGCCATGAACTCGGCCCACGCCAGTCGACGACGACGGTGCGGATCATTCTCCACATGGTCGGTATTTTCGATGATCAAGGTTGACCGGTTGAGGTCGTCATAGGCCGGCCACGTCGATGAGGTGGTCCCGGATTCGGCGAACCTCAGCCACCGTCCCCGCATCCGCTGTCCGGCACGGGCATAGGCTTCCCGGCCGCCGAGCGAGGTGATCATCCGTGCCATGGGGATGTCGGTTCTGTCGAAGAGAGCAAACATTTCCACCCCATGGGCGGCATCCAGACCGACCATCTTGAGCAGCCGTGGCGCGAAGTCGAAGCGATACACATGGACGGGCGCGAAACGGCAGTGCAGTTCGGCGAACCGGATGCTCGGGTACCAGAACCCGTAGTCCCCGCTGAACTCCGTTGCCGATGTGGGATTCGGTAGACCCGGATACGCCGCCCGCATCACGTGCCGCGCCTGCCGGGGCGAACGGGCGAAAACGCCAGTGATACGGGAGGGGGAACTGGGCAAAATATCCCATCTGCCGTGGAAGACCGAACCTTCACGTTCGTTGGTGCCGATGATCAGCGGTACACGCGCCGCACGGCCGGCACGGACCGCTTCGATCGGGTGCTCGGGCACATAGGTTCCGTCGATGACCGGTGCGAAACAGAAACCTCCGGGGTAGGCGTCCGGAATGCGGGTTTGCAAGATCTTGGCCGCGGTCAACAAATCGGTGACAGAACTGTTGAGTAGAAGATCCGGTACCGGGGCGGCCTCGGGACCGGGCCGGCCCTGGCCATCATGCTGGTCACTGAGGATCTGCAGGAACTCGGCCGCCCACAGTGCCGCGAGCGCCGGAGGGTAGACGGCATCAGCAGGGGCGCTTTGGGCGATGGCCCGGAGGAATAATCCGTGGGCGCTCGGGGTGGCCAGTAGCGTGGTCACCGCATTCCCGCCGGCCGACTCCCCAAACACCGTCACCCGGTCCGGGTCGCCGCCAAAAGCGGCGATGTTCTCCTGAACCCATTCCAGTGCGGCCACCTGATCGCGGAGACCGAGATTGCTGTCGATGGGACGTTCGGGGGTGGAGTAGCGGCTGAAATCCAGATAACCCAACGGCCCCAAACGGTAATTGAAGTTCACATAGATGGCCCGCCCCGTGCCAGCGAAACCTTCCCCCTGCCCCGAAAAGTCCCGCGAGGATCCTTGAAAATAGCCGCCCCCGTGAATGAAAACCATGACGGGGAGGGAATCGGCATCCGCCAACGCCGGGACCGGTACCTGGACGTTGATGCTCAAACAGTCCTCATTGGTTGCTTCGGCGGACCCCAGGGCAGACCGGTGGGTTCGGGTCGGTTGGGGGGCCATCGGCCCGAAGTGTGTCCCGTCCCTGATTCCCGACCAGCCGACCGGTGGTGCTGGGGCCCTGAACCTGAGGGGCCCCACCGGCGGTGCGGCATAGGGGATGCCACGCCAGGTGAACACGTTGCCTTCCCGCACCCCGCGGACCACGCCACCGGTGACCCGAACATCCGGCATCCCCGTAGCGCCCGGGGTGCCCGGGGCAGGGAACCAGTGATCGCCGTCGTGCCCTGATGTCACTTTCGGCTGGCGCATCGCGTTCAACAGCTTTCGGGTGGGGAACCGGTGCCCGCAGGCACCGGTGTTCCGCGGGGGATGAAGACCTGTCTTGACAGACTTCCACCGGTGGTGGTGCAGGTCCACAGTTGCCCGGAGCATGATTCGCTCCCGTGGCCTCGCTAGGCTGGTGCCATGACGTCAACAACCCAGCAGTCCAGGAAAAGTGCAGTGGTGACCGGTGCCAGTACCGGAATCGGTGAGGCCACGGCCCGTCGGCTGGCCGCCGAGGGCTGGAAGGTCTTCGCCGTGGCTCGCCGGGCGGACCGGCTCGAGGCACTGGCCGGGGAAACGGGAGTCACCCCGGTGGCAGCGGATATCAGCAGCGAAGAGGACGTCGCCCGACTCCTGGCGGTAGTGACCGATGCCGGCGGGATCGACACCCTGATCAATATTGCCGGTGGGGCCCGCGGTGTCGAGAGGATCGGTGCGGCACAAACTGCCGACTGGGACTGGATGTACCGGGTGAACGTGTTGGGGACCATGAACATGATCCGCGCCTTTCTGCCCATGCTGCGGGCCCACGGCGAAGGAACGATCCTGAACCTCACCTCCACCGCAGCCCTGGGCGGATATGAAGGAGGCGGCGGATATAACGCCGCAAAATTTGCCCAACAGGGCCTCACCCAGGCGCTCCGGCTCGAAGAAGCCGAAAACAACATTCGCGTGATCGAGGTCGTCCCCGGCCTGGTCCACACCGAAGAATTCGCGCTGAACCGGCTCGGAGGGGACCAGGACGCTGCCGATCAGGTCTACGCGGGGGTGGCCCAACCCCTGACCGGCCACGACGTCGCCGACGTGGTGGCCTATTCCGTCACCCTCCCGCATCACATCAACCTTGATCAGATCGTCGTGCGGCCCGTCGCGCAGGCGGCCAATCACAAATTAATCCGCACCACGTGATACGCGGCCCACTGCATGTGATTGCCTGCGCCCACGGCACGGATCATCCCCGCGGGCGGCAGCTGATCGACCAGCTGCGCGACCAGGTCGCCGAACTCCTCACGGACCAGCAAACAACCAACGGCTGGCAGGTTCAGATCCACGAGGCCTACGTCGACGTCCAAGACCCGGGCCTGGCCTCTGTTGTGGAACGCCTCCCGGCCGGGGAACCGGCAGTGGTGCTGCCGCTGCTGCTCTCGCTGGGAATCCACACCAGTGTCGATGTTGCCGAAGCCGTGGCCTCGCGGCGGAACACCATCGCTGCCGAGCCCATCGGAGCCGACCCCCGGCTGGCCCAGCTGATGGCCCGCCGGCTGGCAGCAGCGGGCTGGACAATGCAGGACGCCGTGGTGCTGGCCTCGGCAGGGACCCGCGTGGAGTCGGGCCAAGAGCAGGCCAAGGACAGTGCAGCAACCCTCGCCGGTCTTCTGCAAACCCCCGTTCAGGCAGCATTTTGTTCGGCTGCCGCACCGCGGGTCGGGGAGGCGGTGGACCGGTTGGCCCAGCAAAGACCCGGAACGCGGGTCGGTGTCGTTTCTTACCTCTTGGCGCCCGGTTTCTTCCAGGAACGCCTCGAAGCCGTCGGAGCAAATTATGTGACTGCACCGTTGCTCCCCGACGTCACGGTTGCCGAATGTGTCGTCGCAAGACTCCAAACTGCCCTGTCGGAGGCTGTTTTCGCGGCTGACTGAGGTCAAAAAAAGCAACGTGTCGGCTGATGACCTGCGGGCGCGACAGCGGTGAAAACCGGGCCCTAGGCTCACAGCCATGACTCAGGCAACCGATACCCAGCCAGCTTCCGGCCCGCCCCGGTCCCGTCCGCCAGCCAAGCCCCACGGCCAATGGAAAGTGGACGGGACCACCCCGTTGAACTCCAATGAGGAATGGAAACAGCACGACGACGGGCTCAATGTCCGCGAACGCATCGAGACGATCTACGCTCGTCACGGCTTCGACTCGATCGACCCCGAGGACCTGCACGGACGCTTCCGCTGGTGGGGCCTCTACACCCAACGCAAACCGGGGATCGACGGCGGGAAGACTGCGACCCTGGAACCGCACGAACTCGAGGACCGCTACTTCATGATGCGGGTGCGCATCGACGGCGGCGCCCTGAGCACCGAACAACTGCGCGTCATCGGTTCCATCTCCACCGACTTCGCCCGTGACACCGCAGATGTCACCGACCGGCAGAACATCCAACTGCACTGGGTTGATGTGTGTGACGTCCCCGAAATCTGGAGGCGACTGGAATCCGTCGGCCTGAACACCACTGAAGCCTGCGGCGACGTCCCCCGCGTCATTCTCGGGTCACCGGTGGCGGGGATCGCCGCCGACGAGATCCTGGACCCCACCCCGGCCATCGAGGAGATCGCCGAACGGTACATCGGCAACCCGCTGTATTCGAATCTTCCGCGAAAATTCAAAACCGCGATCACCGGGCACCCCTCCCTGGACGTCGTCCACGAGATCAACGACATCTCCCTGGTCGGGGTCCGCCACCCCGAACTCGGTGCCGGCTACGACCTGTGGGTCGGCGGAGGGCTGTCCACCAACGGGCGGCTGGCCGAACGGCTGGGTGCCTTCGTCGCACCGGAGCAGGCAGCCCCGGTCTGGGAAGGCGTGGTCGGAATTTTCCGTGACTACGGCTACCGCCGGCTCCGCAATAAGGCGCGACTGAAATATCTGATGGCCGATTGGGGGCCGGAGAAGTTCCGTGAGGTGCTCGAACGCGAATACCTCGGGCACCCGCTGCCCGACGGTCCGGCCCCCGAACCCACCACCGTTCCCGGCGACCACAGCGGGGTGCACCAGCAAAAAGACGGTCTCTTCTACCTGGGCGCCACCACCAGCATGGGCCGGCTCTCCGGAACCCGGCTGACCGCCTTGGCCGAGCTGCTCGAACGGCACGGTTCGGGCCGTGTGCGCACCACACCCCACCAGAAGATCGTCGTCCTGGACATCCAGGAGAACGACGTTGAAGCGGTGATCACCGGTTTGCGCGAGCTCGGCCTCGAAACCCGCCCCTCCGTGGTGCGCCGATCGGCGATCGCCTGCACCGGCATCGAATACTGCAAGCTGGCGATCGTGGACACCAAGGATACTGCGGCCGCAGCCGTGGACAGCCTCGAGGACCGGCTGGCGGATCTTGAACGGAAGATGCCGCGCAAACTCAGCCTCCACGTCAACGGTTGCCCGAACTCCTGCGCCCGCGTCCAAACAGCGGATATCGGGTTGAAGGGACAACTCCTACCCGACGGGGAGGGAGGCCAAAAAGCTGGTTTCCAAGTCCACCTGGGCGGCGGCCTGGCCGATGAAACCCGTGAGGAAGCCGGCCTGGGCCGAACCGTTCGCGGGCTCAAGGTCGCTGCCGACGATCTCCCCGATTATGTGGAGCGGCTCGTGCGCACCTTTGCCGACGAATCCACCGAGGGCGAGACCTTTGCCGAGTGGGCGCATCGCGCCGACGACGGGAGCCTGCTGTGAGCGGGCCGTCCACCAATCTGGACCAGTTACGTGCACTGGCCGCCAGCGGTGCCGCCGAACTCGGGTTCGACGCTCCGAGCCAGGACGTCCTTGACTGGGTAGCCCGACACTTCTCCACCCCTGAAGCCGCCGTCGCCTGCTCCATGGCCGATGCGGTGCTGCCGCATCTGGTCTCCGGAACCCTCCCCGGGATCGACGTCCTGTTCCTGGACACCGGCTACCACTTCGCCGAAACGCTGGCGACCCGGGACGACGTCGCCCGCATGCTCGACGTGAACCTCGTCGACGTCCGGCCCGAACAGGATGTGGCCAGCCAGGATGCCGCCGAGGGCAAGGACCTTTTCGCCACCAACCCGGCACGATGCTGCGCCCTGCGCAAGGTCGACCCGCTGAACCGAGCCCTGGCCGGGTACCGGCTCTGGTTCACCGGTGTCCGCCGGGAGGAGGCTCCCACCCGCACCAACACCCCGTTGATCGATTTCGATGAAGCCCACTCACTGGTGAAGGTCAACCCGCTGGCCGGATGGAGCTTCGAGGAACTGAACGACTACTCCATCCGGAACCAGCTCCCGCGGAACCTGCTGCTTGACCAGGGGTATCCCTCGATCGGTTGCCAGCCCTGTACCCGACAGGTAGCCCCCGGGGAGGACCCCCGGGCGGGTCGCTGGTCGGGACAACCCAAAACAGAATGCGGCATCCATGTCTGACCCCGGACCGTGCCATGCCCACCCCCACGAATCCTTCGAACTCACAGCGAGGAACAGCCCATGACCATCACCCAGGACGTGACCGCCCCGCAGGATGCCAGCGCATCCGTCCCCGTGGACGGCCCGGCATCCCCCCGACAGGTCCTCGACGCCCTCGAGGCCGAATCCATCCACATCATCCGCGAAGTCGTCGCCGAATTCGACCGCCCGGCCATGCTCTTCTCCGGCGGCAAGGACTCGGTGGTCATGCTCCACCTGGCGGCGAAGGCCTTCTGGCCCGGGAGGGTGCCCTTCCCCCTAGTGCACGTGGACACCGGCCACAACTTCGACGAGGTCCTGACGTTCAGGGACCAGACCGTGCAACGGTTGGGGCTGAGGCTGGAAGTCGCCAGCGTGCAGGACTACATCGACTCCGGCGACCTGGTCGAACGCGCCGACGGGACCCGCAACCCGCTGCAAACCACGCCGCTTTTGGAGGCCATTGCCGGGCACCGGTTCGACGCCGTCTTCGGCGGCGGACGCCGGGATGAGGACAAGGCCCGCGCCAAGGAGCGCATCCTGTCCCTGCGCGATGAGTTCGGCCAGTGGGACCCCCGCAACCAGCGGCCGGAACTGTGGAACCTGTATAACGGGCGGCATCGCCCCGGACACCATGTGCGCGCCTTTCCCATCAGCAACTGGACCGAACTAGATATCTGGCGCTACATCGAACGCGAAGGCATCGAACTGCCGGGCATCTACTACGCCCACGAACGCGAGGTGTTCCACCGCGAGGGCATGTGGCGGGCCGTCGGCGAATTTTCCCCGGCACGCCCGGGGGAGGACGTGGTCCGGCGGACGGTCAGATACCGGACGGTGGGGGACATGTCCTGCACCGGGGCAGTGCTCTCGGACGCCGATACGGTCTCCGCAGTGGTCGCCGAAGTCGCCGCGTCCACGCTCACCGAACGCGGGGCCACCCGCGCCGACGACAGGATCTCCGAGGCGGCCATGGAAGACCGCAAAAAGGACGGCTATTTCTAATGACTACCACCGTGATCGAAGAGCGCCCCGGCAATACCGCAGCTGCGGGAACCCTGTTCCGTTTCGCCACCGCCGGCTCCGTCGACGACGGCAAATCAACCCTGGTCGGCCGGTTGCTCCATGACGCCAAAGCCATCCTCGCCGACCAACTCGACGCGGTGGCCCGCACCTCCACCGAACGTGGCTTCGGCGGCGCCGCGGGCGGACTGGATCTGGCCCTGCTCACCGACGGGTTGCGCGCCGAACGCGAACAGGGCATCACCATCGATGTCGCCTACCGCTACTTCGCCACCGACCGGCGCAGTTTCATCCTCGCCGACTGCCCAGGACATGTGCAGTACACCCGCAATACGGTCACCGGGGCCTCCACCGCTGACGCCGTCGTCGTCCTCATCGACGCCCGCAAGGGGGTCTTGGAGCAGACTCGACGGCATCTGAGCGTGCTGGCCCTGCTGCGCACCGCCCACGTGATCGTGGCGGTGAATAAGATCGACCTCGTCAACTACAACCGGGAGGTCTTCGAGGACATCGAGCGCGAGGTTCTGGCCGTCGCCGCGCAGCTGGGGATCACCGGGGCACGGGCCGTCCCCGTTTCGGCTCTGGTCGGGGACAACATCGCCGTGCCTTCCGAACTCACGAACTGGTATGCCGGCCCGACCCTGCTCGAACTCCTCGAGACGCTCCCCACCCAAAACGAGGTCACCGATACCGACCTGCCGTTGAGGTTCCCCGTACAAACCGTGCTGCGGCCGCAGGGAGCACTCGCACCGGGGCTCGCCCCGGAGGACTACCGCGACTACCGGGCCTATGCCGGACAGGTCAGTTCCGGCAGGGTCGGGGTCGGGGACACCGTGAGCATCCTGTCCTCGGGCCAACCACCGCGCGACACCACGATCGCGGGCATCGACACCGCCGACGGGCCACAAGGCGAGGCCGTGGCACCGGCATCGGTCGCACTGCGGTTGAGCGACGACGTGGATATTGGTCGCGGCGACACCATCGTCTCGGGCACCGTGCCGACTGCCCAGCGAAAATTTGCTGCCCGCCTGTGCTGGCTCGACCAAGAACCGTTGGAGCCGGGAGCCAAGGTGCTCATCAAACACGGCACCGCGACGGTCCGCGCCCTGATCACCAGCATCGAGGGGCTCCTGGAGCTGGAAACCTTCGCCACGGTCCCTGCCGCACGCTTGGAACTGAACGACCTGGGCAGCGTAAGCGTCACCGTTGCTGCCGATCTGCCGGTGGAGGACTATGCGGCCAACCGTCGGGCCGGGGCACTGCTGGTCATCGATCCGCACTCGGGAAACACCCTGGCCGCCGGTCTGGTGATCTCCTCATGAACGCCAGACACCCCGGAGGAGGCCGGGGACGACGGCGGTTGGTCGGCTTGACCGTACCTCTGGCCCTGCTGGTGGGCGCCGCCTTGGCCACCCTGTGGGTTCCCACCCCTTTCCCGGCGCCGGCCGCTGCGGCGCAGGCCGGACGCGGACATCCTGCGGAGCAGCTGCGGCTGGGATATTTCGGCAATGTCACCCACGCCCCGGCCCTGGTGGGTGTCCACCGCGGATTCCTGGCCCGGCAGGTGAACGCGGCAGGGACCGAACTGACCACCCAGGTCTTCAATGCCGGACCGGCCGCGGTCGAAGCCCTGAATGCCGGCGCCATCGATGCCGCCTATCTGGGGCCCAACCCGGCCATCGGCTCCTTCACGGCCAGTGCCGGAAGCTCCCTGCGCGTCGTGGCCGGGGCCACCTCCGGTGGTGCCCAACTGGTGGTGCGGCCCGATATCACCTCGCCGGAACAACTGCGGGGAACGATCCTGGCCAGCCCGCAACTGGGAGGGACCCAAGACGTGGCCCTGCGCAGTTGGTTGGCCGGGCAGGGGTACGCGGTGGCTGCCGACGGGTCGGGTGACGTGGACATCAACCCCACCGATAACAGCCAAGCCTTTGACCTCTTCACGGCAGGCAGGATCGACGGGGCCTGGGTTCCGGAACCGTGGGCCTCCCGGCTGGTGCTCGAGGCCGGGGCCCACGTCCTGGTCGACGAGCGGGATCTCTGGGATGGGTCGCTGACCGGAGGTCCCGGTGAATTCCCCAGCACGGTTCTGGTGGTCGACGCAGTCTTCGCCGCCGAACACCCGGACACGGTCACCGCTCTGGTGGCCGGCAACGCCGAAGCCGTGTCCTGGCTACACGAGGCGGATGCTGACGAACGGGCCGACACGATCAACGCGGGACTCCAGGACGCCGCGGGGGCCCGGCTGCCCGATGAGGTGTTGGCCAGGGCCCTGAGCACCACCGATTTCACCACCGACCCACTCCCGGGAGCATTTGACCGGCTCCTGAAACAGGGGGTCGCCGCCGGGGTGACCCCGCAGGGAAGCCTTGAGGGTCTTTTCGATCCCGCCACCACCCCAGCGAAAGGAACGACGCGATGACCACCAGCGTCCTCGACGAAGACCCCGGGACCAGCAGCAGTACCAACACCCGAACCGACCCGACGACGCCGGACAGCCCAGCGGCCAACCCACCGGCCAGCGTGGTGCTCGACGGGCTCAGCAAGTCCTACGCCTCGGGGCCGACGGTCCTGGACGGCATCAGCACCACGATCGCCCGCGGTGAGTTCGTCTGCCTGCTGGGCGCCTCGGGCTGCGGGAAGTCAACACTGCTGCAGATCCTGGCCGGGCTGGAGCTGCCCAGCGCAGGAACGGTGCAGGTCCCCTCCGATGGTGCGGCCTTCATGTTCCAAGACGCCTCCCTGCTGCCCTGGCTCAGCGCCCGGGCCAATGTGGAACTGGCGCTCCGGCTGCGCGGGGTTCACCGGGCCGAACGCCGGCCCAAGGCGGACACCCTGTTGGAACTGGTCCACCTCGGCGGGGCAGCCGATCAGCGCCCCCATCAACTCTCCGGAGGGATGCGCCAACGTACCGCCCTGGCGCGGGCCCTGGCCCAGGACCGTGAACTGCTGCTCATGGATGAACCTTTCGGAGCGTTGGACGCCATCACCCGTGACCTGCTGCACGAGGAACTCGAACGCGTGTGGCGATCCACCGGTAGGACCATTGTCTTCGTGACCCACAACGTCCGTGAGGCCATCCGGCTGGGCCAGCGCGTCATCCTGCTCTCCTCGAAGCCCGGCAGGATCGCCCGGCAATGGCAGGTGGGCCCCGAGGTACGCCGGAACCCGGCGACGACCGCAGCACTGACCGAACGGATCACCCGGCAGCTACGACAGGAGATCAGCGGCCATGCCCACCCCTGACATCGTGGAACGCCCCGCCGCAGAGCGTCGCCCCGACGAACCAGCCGAACCCACCGCCGTGGAGGCAGGACTGGACCGGCTGCAGCGGCCAACACCGGTCACCCGGCGTGACCTCAGGACCGTCCTGCTGCCGGCAGCGGCCCTACTTGCCCTCATGTGCCTCTGGCAGATCCTGTCCTGGACCGGCCTCAAACGTACCGACCTGTTCCCCGGACCGGGAGCCGTCGCCACCGGCATCGGTGAAGCCCTCAGCGAGGGAACCCTCCAGCAAGCGGTGGCCACCTCGCTGGGCCGCGGGGTCACGGGTTTCGCCATCAGCGTGCTGATAGCGACCCCGCTGGCCCTGCTGCTCGCCCAGTCGGGCACACTGCGTGCCGCCCTCGGACCCCTGGTGTCCGGGCTGCAGGTCCTGCCGTCGGTCGCCTGGGTGCCGGCGGCCATCATCTGGTTCGGCCTCACCGACGCCACCGTGTACTTCGTGGTCCTCATGGGGGCGACACCCTCGATCGTGAACGGGCTGCTCACGGGGATCGACCAGATCCCCCCGCACTACGGATCGGTGGGCACCGTACTCGGCGCCACCCGACGACAACAGACCCTGCTGATCACCCTGCCGGCCGCGCTGCCTGCCTATCTGGGCGGGCTGAAACAGGGGTGGGCGTTCTCGTGGCGTTCGCTCATGGCCGCCGAGATCATCGCCGTGGGCGGGAGCATCGGTTTCGGACTCGGGTCGATGCTCCAACAAGGGCGCGACCTGTCCAGCATGCCGCTGGTCATGGCCGCGATCCTGGTCATCCTCAGCGTGGGCATCGTCGTCGAACTCCTCGTTTTTTCACCGATCCAACGCCGGGTGCTGCAACGCCGTGGCCTACTGACCCCAGGAGCGAAATGAACGACCTGTATCCCACCTCATTGCGACTGCTCGGACGCCGCGTCCTCCTCGTCGGCGCCGGACCCGTGAGCGAACGACGGTTGCGGGCACTGCTCGACGCCGGGGCCCGGATGACCGTGGTCGCCCCCGATGCCGTGCCGAAGATCCGCCAGCTCCACGCCGCAGGACTCATCGACTGGCAACCCCGCCACTACCGGGTCAGCGATCTCAAGGACACCTGGTTCGTGCACACGGCCACGGGCAACCCCTCGGTGGACTCCGCAGTGGCCTCCGACGCCGAGAGGGCACGGATCTGGTGCGTCAACGCCTCGAACCACCGCAGCTCGTCGGTCTGGACACCCGCGGTGGCCCGCATCGACGATGTCGTGGTGGCCGTGAACAGCGGGGGAGATCCGCGGCGGGCCGTGGGGATCCGCAACGCCATCCGTCTGGCCGCCCAATCGGGGTTTTTACCGTGGCGCCGCTTCCGCCCCCGCGCCCCAAAAGGCCGGAGCACGACGCCGGCCGGGCGGGTGGCGCTGGTCGGCGGCGGTCCGGGGGAGAGCGGGCTGATCACCCTGCGCGGACGCCAGCTGCTGGCCGAAGCCGACGTCGTCGTCGCCGACCGGCTGGGACCGCGCTCCCTACTCGAGGAGCTCGGCCCGGACGTCAGGGTCATCGAGGTCGGCAAGGCCCCCGGAGCGCACACCGCCACCCAGGACCAGATCAACAACCTCTTGGTCACCGAGGCCCGGGCCGGGAACCTGGTGGTCCGGCTCAAGGGAGGAGACCCCTTCGTCTTCGGGCGCGGGGGAGAGGAAGCAGAGCACTGCCGGGCCCACGGTCTGGACGTGGAGATCGTTCCCGGGGTCACCAGTGCCCTGTCGGTGCCTGCAGCCGCCGGGATCCCGGTGACCCATCGCGGGGTCGCCGCCGGATTCACCGTCGCCACCGGCCACGACGAACTGGCCGACCTGCCGGCCCGCAGCGACCACACGCTCGTGCTGCTCATGGGGGTCCGCCGGCTCGCGACCTCGGTGGCCACCCTCCGCCAACGGGGACTGGAGCCCGACACCCCGGTGGCCATCATCGAAAGCGGGTGGACCGCAGACCAACGCGTCACCATCGGCACCCTGGCCACGATCACCGCCCAAGCCGCCGAACGCCGCGTGGCCAACCCGGCGGTCATCATCGTCGGCGACGTCGTCCGCCTGAGCACCTACACCCCTGACCTGGCTGCCATTCCAGCACCCACGGCCCGCCTGACCGTCTGAACCACCCGAGGAGAACCATGACCCACGACCACCTGACCCACCCCACACCGACCCCGCTCCACCCCACGGACCCCAGGGAACTCCGGGTCGCGATCATCGGCGCCGGCCCGGCCGGCGTCTACGCCGCCGATCTGCTGACCAAAAGCGTGCCGGTGACCTCCGGGGCCCTGAGAGTCTCCATCGACCTCTTCGACAGGTACCCGGCCCCCTACGGACTGATCCGCTACGGTGTCGCGCCGGACCACCCGCGGATCAAAGGCATCGTCAAGGCGCTGCATAAGGTCCTGGACCGCGGGGACATCCGCTTCTTCGGTAACGTGGAATACGGCACCGATCTGACGCTGGCGGACCTGCGCACCCACTACGACGCGGTCATCTTCGCCACCGGGGCCATCCAGGACGCCGACCTGAACATCCCCGGCATGGAACTCGACGGCGCCTACGGGGCCGCGGACTTCGTCTCCTGGTACGACGGACACCCCGACGTCCCGCGGACCTGGCCCCTGAACGCGCGGCAGATCGCGGTCATCGGCAACGGGAACGTCGCCCTGGACGTCGCCCGGATGCTCTCCAAACATCCCGAAGACCTGCTGGTCACCGAGATCCCGGATAACGTCCATGCGGGCCTGGCGGCCTCCCCCGTGACCGATGTCCATATCTTTGGCCGTCGCGGCCCCGCCCAGGTGAAGTTCACCCCGTTGGAGTTGCGCGAACTCTCGCATTCTCGCGACGTGGACATCGTCCTCTACCCGGAGGACTTCGAATTCGATGCCGCCTCCGACGAGACGATCAAAACCAACAACCAGGCCAAGACCATGGTCAACACCCTCACCAACTGGCTCATCGAGCAGGAAGACCGTGAAGAGGCCGAGGAAGCCGGTACCCGGACCCCTGCCTCGCGGCGGCTGCATCTGCACTTCCTGCACGCCCCGGTGGAGATCACCGGAAACAACGGGGCCGTCGAAGGCATCCGATTCGAACGCCAGGAACTCGATGGCACCGGAAACGTGCGCGGGACCGGGGACATCGTGGACTACGACGTCCAGGCCGTCTACCGGGCCATCGGCTACTTCGGCTCCGCCCTGCCCGACCTGGCTTATGACGGCAGCAACGGGGTCATCCCCAACGCCGGGGGACGGGTCCTCGACGAGGCAGGAGGCCACGTTTCCGGACTGTATGCCACCGGGTGGATCAAGCGCGGTCCGGTGGGCCTGATCGGCCATACCAAGGGAGATGCCCTGGAAACCATCACGCTCCTGCTTCAGGACCTCGACAACCTTCCGACCGCCGTCGTCCCGGAGCCCGCGGAGGTGCCCCGACTGCTCGCCGCCCGTGGAGTGGAATTCACTGACTGGGCCGGATGGATCGCCCTCGATGCCCATGAACGGGCACTGGGGGAGGCCGCCGAACCCGTCGTCACGGCGGCGGGGCCGGCGGCCCGTGAACGCATCAAGGTCGTCGACCGCGGGGCCATGGTCGAAGCCTCCACCGGCGAGCGCCAGGGCAGTGACGTGGGGGCCTCTGTCTAAGATCGCCCGGCTAGGAGGAGGCGGGATGGAGCCGCGGCGTGGGATTGGCCAGGACGAACTCGAAGCCGATGTCTTCGGGATAATCGAAGTCGGCATTGGCCACCACGACCCGCTCCATCGACACCTCCCGGATGCTGACCTTGACCCGTTCGGCCTGGTTGTCGACATCCAACCACCAGTCCTCGGCCAGATACCCCAGGCCCGGCTCCTCGAGGCGGGCCTCGGCCGCGGTCAGCTCCATGGCCGCCTCGAGTTCGTTCCACAACAGGTCGATAGGCACGAATCCCTCTTCCGTCATCTTCAGGTAGCCCAATTTCTCGTTGTCGGATTCCCTCGTATGCGGAAACACCACGTCTTCACTCATGCAGCCACCCTAGCGGGGCGGCAGAGCGGGGGAAATGGCCGCGACGGAAACCCCGCCCAGCGGCGCGGCCCCACGGCCGGTCCCGCGGGGGAGAAGTAGCCTCAAGGCATGACCGCCGTAACCCCGAAGCCGCCCCTGGACGAGTCACGGCCGGCAGAGATTGCCCACCGGTACGCAGGAACCGTCGCCCCGGCAGCCGCCGGCGGCTTCGTCTTTTTGATCCTGCGCATCTTCGCCGTCTCCGGCTACGACTGGGACACGGCCTTTGCAGTCAGCACGACGCTGGGTTTGAGCGATGGTCTGGCACTGCTGTTCGGTTCGCTGATGGCAGGCCACCTGCTGGTGACCTACCTGATGATCGTGATCCTGCCCTTATTGCTGGCCACCTATGTGTGGTCCCCGCTGGGCCGGCGACCGGTGGTGCTCTTCGCCACCACGCTGGCGTTGGTGACGCTGGCAGCGCTGACCGTATCCTTCGAGGTCTGGTGGCTTCCCGTCGCCGTGGCCGCCGTCTTCGGGCTCTTTGCCTTGATCCGGATGCTTTCCTCGAAGAACCCGGTGCGCCGGGCCTTTGCCAAGGCCATGGCGAGCGTGGGGTGGGTGTCCGGGATCTCCCTGCTCCTGGTGGCCGCTTTTGTCCAGACCCCCTGGGTTCCGTTGGAGCACATCGAAACCACCGGCGGTCCGCTGACCGCCTACGTGCTCAGCGTCGATTCGGGCTACCTCAACCTGCTCACGGAGGACCACGAGTTCGTGATCGTGAACAGCGGGGACGTTATTTCGCGCAAATAGCGGTCCCTGCGCGGTCAGGGTCCGTCGGGCTACCGGTCCGGTTCATCCGGGACGTTGCCCTGAACCCAATCCATGTACCTGGACAGTGAGGACTCCACCACCGGTTTGGCCCCCTGCTCGATGACGGCGAAGGCACTGTAAATCCGGTCATAGTCATAGGCCGTGGTGGCCTCCAGGATCCGGCGGATGGAACGGGCCGGCAGCGGAATGTTGTTCGGATAACTGCGCATGGCGCTCACCGAGGCCCGGTCGGCGCCGATCTGGATCGTGTCCCCGCTGAGCATGGTGCCCTTCCCAGCGGCCCCCGTAGCCCAATGGACGACCGAACTGCCCGCGAAATGGCCGCCGCATTGGATCATTGTCAATCCTGGGAGCACCTCATGCACCCCCGACCACAGCTCAATGACCGGGTCGGGCCTGCGAATCCACGCCCGGTCCGCCGACGCCACCCACACCGGGGCCCGGTTGAAGGCATGGCTCCACTGGATGGAGGCCCCGGTCAGATGGGGATGACTCGCGGAGATGGCATCCACCCCTCCCCGCTCCTGCACCGCCGCGAGGGTCTCCTCATCGAGAAACCCGGGCGGCTCCCACAACAGGTTCCCCTCGTTCGTACACACCAGCAGCCCCCGCTGGCCGATCGCCAACCGTGGGGACACGGACAACCCGTGCAACCCCGGTTCAAGCGGTTCGACGTGCATCCGGTGGCCGTCGGCCGAGAGCTTCAGCTGGTGGGTCCACCGCTGCCCGGTGGCCGGTACATATTGCCTCGCGTCCAGACAGATGGCGCAGGACGACGGCGGGGCCTCGGTGTCGGGATGCTCGATGCCGCAGGTTGCACAGATCCAGATGGTCATGGACACCATTCTTCGGTGCTCGACCGGTGACACGTCAAGGGGTCGCCGGGCGGAATCCGAGGCCGGACTATCATCGGGGACATGTCCGAACCCAGCCTTTCGCAGACCATCAACCAGCCAGCCGACCAGTTTTTCTCCGGCGGGCCAATTCTGACCATGGACGCGCGGAAGCCGCGAGCCCAAGCAGTGGCAGTCCGTGATGGGCTTATCCTCGCAGTGGGTTCCACCGAGGAGCTCTCTGGGCTGATCGGTGCCGGGACCGAGCAGATCGACCTGGAGGGCAGGGCGTTGCTGCCGGGATTGATCGACCCCCATATGCATTCCTCCATGGTGCAGTTGGCCGACTGGACCGATATCAGCCCCATGACTCGTCCCACGGCGGACGAGGTCTTCACCGCTCTGCGCCAGGCCGTCCCTGCCTCGACGGGCTGGGTTCTGGCGCAGCAATTTGATCCGAGCATCACCGCCGGCCACCCGGTGCTGGACCGCTATGTTTTGGACCGCCTGGTCCCGCACGCTCCGGCGCTGGTGTTGGAAAGCAACGGGCATATCGCCTACGTCAACTCCGCCGCCCTGGCCCGGGCCGGTATCGACCGGCATACCCCGGATCCGCCGGCGGGCCGCTATACCCGCGATGCCCAGGGTGAGCCCACCGGCCGGCTGGAAGAATCCTCGGCCCTGGCCGCCTTCGGTGCGGGGCTTCCCTTCGCCACCGGTGCTGGCTTGGCCGGCAGGATTCGCGAGCTGCTGTGGCAGGCAGCCGGCCAAGGGGTCACCTTGCTGCACGACTGCGGGATCGGTTCCATCGACGGCACCTCGGATCTGGACGTCCTGCGCACTGTACTCGACGCCGATTCACCCGTCAGATATCGGGGCATGCTGGTCTCGAGCTGCTATGACGACTGGATGGCCAAGGGAGTGCGCCCGGGCGACGGGGACGACCTGTTCCGGGTTGACGGCATCAAGGCGTGGTCGGATGGGTCCAACCAGGCAGGCACCGGATTCCAACGCGAACCCTATCTCGGCAAGAGCAGCCGAGGGGCCCTGAACCATTCGCCCGCGGAACTGGCGGCCGTGGTGTCCCGGGCCCACCGTGACGGTTGGCAGATCGGCGTCCACGCCAACGGGGACGCGGCCATCGACACGACCCTGGACGCCTTCGAACAAGCGCTGGCCGCCCACCCGCGGAGCGACCACCGGCACCGGATCGAACACTGCAGCCTCACCCGTCCGGAACATATTGCCCGCATGGCGGCAGCAGGGGTTTCACCATCGTTTCTCATCGGACATGTCAGATGGTGGGGCCAGGCGTTCCGCGAACGGTTGCTGGGCCCCGAACGCACCAACTTCTACGACCCCTGCGCCTCGGCGCTGGCCGGTGGCCTGCGCATCTCGCTGCACAGCGATTGGAACGTCACCCCACTTGAGCCGCTGCGCTACGTGCAGGATGCGGTCACCCGGATCATGGCCGAAGGAGGCGGGGTCCTGAACCCGGACGAGCGCATCAGTGTTGAAGCAGCCCTGCGGGCCGTGACCATCGACGCCGCCTGGCAATGCCGGGCCGATGACGTGACCGGATCGATCGAAACGGGGAAGTACGCGGATCTGGTGTTGCTTGAAGAGGATCCGACGGCGGTGGATCCCACACGGATCCAGGACATCGCCGTCGCACAAACCCGCCGGGGCGGGATCGTGCGATTCGCGTAGGATTCGCCGAGCCTGTGGTCCGGAGTGGGGTTCTTCGGGATACTGAGGGCATGAGGAAGAACCCCGGGGGCAGTGGATCCTGGACCCGGCGTCCAGGGTCCTCCTTCGAATCGGCGGTGTATGGGCTCATCGTGGTCTCCGCCATGCTGATCGTGATGGGCCGTTATGCCAACACGTCGGCGGAGAATTTCTTCAAGGTGCTCGGCACGGTCGTCGTCTTCTGGGCGGCCCATCTCTTCGCTGTCGCCGTAGCGCACCTGAACCAGAGCGAACCGGGCCAGGCAACTTTTCGCGGCGAGATCGCCCATGCCTGGCGCCATTCGGTGGGGTTGCTCTTGGCGGCCGTCATCCCACTGGGCATCCTGTTGCTGGGTGTCCTCGGGGTGCTCAGCGACGAGGTGGTCCTGTGGACGGCACTATGGGTCAACGTCTTCCTGCTCGCCGTGGTGGGATATCTGTCGTCGCTGCGCTGGGCCCCCACCGTATGGACTCGTCTCATGGTTTCCGGGTGCACGGCACTTCTGGGGCTGCTGGTCGTCGGGTTGAAGGTCTTCCTCCATTGAAGCCGGCCAGCCCAGACAAAGAAGGACCTGTGCACCACGACCAGATCGCGATTGACGTTCCCACGGTCCAGTCCTTGATCCGTCAACAGTTTCCACACCTGATGCGGGAACCCGTCAGCTATCTTCCAAGCACGGGAACCGTCAATGCCATCTTCCGCGTCGGCGATCTGTTGGCTGCACGCTTTCCGCTCCGCCGCACCGACCCGGACGAGCTGGCCGAATCCCTGCGTGCCGAAGCCGGTGCCATGAGCGAGCTCGCGGGGCACAGCCCTGTTCCCACACCAACCTGCGTCGGCCTGGGCCGGCGCGGCGATTCCTACCCCCTGCCGTGGACGCTCCAAACGTGGATTCCCGGTAGCGTCGCGACTCCCTCCGGCCTTGCGGGCTCGATTCGGTTCGCCGACGATCTCGTCAGACTCATCCTGGCCCTGCGGAAAACCGACAGACACGGCCGTACCTTCAGCGGCGGCGGCCGCGGGGGAGACCTCCCCGATCACGACGGCTGGATGGAGCACTGCTTCGAAAAAAGCGAGAGCCTGCTCGACGTTGCCCGTCTGCGCTTGATGTGGGGCTCATTCCGTGAACTTCCGGCTGGCGGTGAAGACGTCATGAGCCATGGCGATCTGATCCCGGCCAACCTTCTCGTGGACGGGGAGCGCCGGCCCGCAGCATGAGCGCACCACCGCCCTGGTATCCGCTAGACTGGAGGCACCAGCAACGACCCGGCCATCACCGGTGAGCTTCCGGAAGAACGGTCAGCCCCCGTGCAGACCCAGTAGAACCGGGCGGTTGGGCGCGTGAAAGCCCAGTGCGAGCGGTTCGCGCGGCCCTCCTGTCAGGTGGGCCCGCGGACAAGCGGGGTGGTACCGCGAGAACCGGCAACCGAATGCCGGGAATCGTCCCCGCATCGAGAACACCAGACGTTGTCAGACAACGTCGAACCGATGCCAGGACTGCCGCTGATGAGTTTGTACCCCAAGGCCTCCACCGATCCGCAGAACGTCACGCCCGCCTCGCCGCGGTTCCCCGAGATCGAGGAACGCGTGCTGAAGTACTGGGAAGACGACCAGACCTTTCAGGCCTCCATCGACGCCCGACCCGCAGGGGTTGACGGGGCCAACGAATTCGTCTTCTATGACGGCCCTCCCTTCGCCAACGGCTTGCCGCACTACGGACACCTACTCACCGGCTACGTCAAGGACCTCGTCGCGCGCTACCAGACCCAGCGCGGCAAGCGTGTGGAACGCCGCTTCGGCTGGGATACCCACGGACTGCCCGCCGAACTCGAGGCGATGAAGCAGCTCGGGATGACGGATAAGCAGCAGATCGAGGCCATGGGCATCGACAAGTTCAACGACGCCTGCCGTTCCTCGGTGATGAAGTACGCCGGTGAATGGCAGGAATATGTCACTCGGCAGGCCCGCTGGGTAGACTTCGACAACGACTATAAGACGCTGAACGTCGACTACATGGAATCGGTCCTCTGGGCCTTCAAGCAGCTGCACACCCAGGGCCTGACCTATAACGGCTACCGGGTGCTGCCGTATTGCTGGAAGGACGAGACGCCGCTGTCCAACCACGAGCTGCGCATGGACGAAGACGTCTATAAGGACCGCCAGGACCAGACCGTCACGGTCACCTTCGGCATCCTGGCCGGGGAAAGCAAGATCTCCCAGCAGCTGGCCGGCACCCAGGCGATCGCCTGGACCACCACGCCGTGGACACTGCCCACCAACCAGGCTCTCGCCGTGGGACCCGACGTCTACTACGTCGTCGTTCCCGCGGGCCCCGCAGGAACCAGCGCGGCGGGGGAGTCCTTCATGCTGGCCTCGGACCTGCTCGGCGCCTACGCCAAGGACCTCGGGTACGACGACGCTGCTGCCGCGGCCGAAGCAGTCACCGCCACCTACCAGGGGTCCGAATTGGAGGGGCTGGAATACGAGCGGCTCTGGGATTATTTCGCCGATGACGAGACCTACGGCACCGCGAAATCTTGGCGGATCCTGGTCGCCGACTACGTCACCACCACCGACGGCACCGGCATCGTCCACCAGGCCCCCGCCTATGGCGAAGAGGACCAGAAAATCTGCGAGGCCAACGGAATCCCCGTCGTGCTCTCGGTTGATGAGGGCGCCAAGTTCCTGCCGCTCTTCGCCCAGGGCCCGCTGTCCCAGATCGCCGGCGTGCAGGTCTTCGACGCGAATAAGGCCATCATTTCCGACCTGAAGTCTTCCGGTCGGTTGGTCCGCCAGGCCAGCTATGTGCACTCCTACCCGCATTGCTGGCGTTGCCGGACCCCGCTGATCTACCGGGCCATCTCCTCCTGGTACGTCGAGGTCACCAAGATCAAGGCCCGGATGAGCGAACTGAACCAGGACATCAACTGGATCCCTTCCAATGTGAAGGACGGCCAGTTCGGCAAATGGCTGGAGAACGCCCGCGACTGGTCGATCTCCCGCAACCGCTACTGGGGCAGCCCGATCCCCGTCTGGGTTTCGGATAACCCCGACTACCCACGCACCGATGTCTACGGTTCGCTGGCCGAAATGGAGGAGGCCTTCGGTCGCCTGCCGTTGAACCACGAGGGCGAGGTCGACCTGCACCGCCCGTTCATCGACGAACTCACCCGGCCCAACCCGGACGACCCCACCGGGGCCTCCACCATGCGCCGGGTCGAGGACGTCCTGGACGTCTGGTTCGACTCCGGCTCCATGCCCTATGGGCAGGTGCACTACCCGTTCGAGAATAAGGACTGGTTCTCCACCCACCACCCCGCGGATTTCATCGTCGAATACATCGGACAGACCCGCGGCTGGTTCTACATGCTCCACGTGCTCTCCACCGCGCTCTTCGACCGCCCGGCCTTCCGCAACGTCATCAGCCACGGGATCGTGCTGGGCTCTGACGGACAAAAAATGTCCAAGTCGTTGCATAACTTCCCCGACGTCAACGAGGTCCTGGACCGTGACGGTTCCGACGCGATGCGCTGGTTCCTGATGTCCAGCCCCATCCTGCGCGGTGGCAACCTCGTGGTCACCGAACAAGGCATCCGTGACGGAGTCCGCCAGGTCATCCTCCCGCTGTGGAATGTCTACAGCTTCTTCACCCTCTACACCAACTCCGCGAACTCCGGGGCCGGCTATGAGGCGAAGCTGCGCCATGACGGGTACACCGACACCCTGGATCAGTACCTGTTGGCCAATACGGGGGACCTCGTCTCCGAGATCGGCACCCGTCTGGACGCCTACGACGTCTCAGGGGCCTGCGACGCCTTGAGGTCCTACCTGGATATGCTCACCAACTGGTATGTCAGGCGTAGCCGCGACCGCTTCTTCGCCGAAGATACCGATGCCTTCGACGCCCTGCACACCGCGCTCGAAGCCCTCTGCCGGGTGGCCGCCCCGCTGCTGCCGTTGGTGACCGAGGAGATCTGGCGTGGTCTCACCGGTGGGCGTTCGGTCCACCTGACCGACTGGCCCGAAACCGGCACCTTCGCCGCCAATCCCGAGCTCGTCGCCCGCATGGACAGGATCCGGCAAGTCTGCTCAACCGGTTCGAGCCTGCGCAAGGCAGCCAAACTGCGGGTGCGCCTGCCGCTGCAGGAACTCACCGTGGTCGTTCCCGCCTCCTCCGAGCTGGAATCCGGAACCGAGGTCATCGCCGACGAACTGAACCTGCGCCATGTCCGGCTGGTCGACGCCGCCGACGCCTCCCCGGAGGAATTCGGGATCGAACAAAAACTCGTCGTGAACGCCCGGGCCGCAGGACCCCGGCTGGGCAAGAACGTCCAGGTAGCGATCAAGGGCTCCAAAACGGGCAACTGGTCGCTCACCGACGGCGTCGTCACCTCGGGTGGGCTGGCGCTTGAAGAAGGGGAATACACCCTGGAAACGGTGGTCGCCGACGGGGACGACGGCGGATCCACCGCCGTCTCGATGCTCCCCGGCGGTGGTTTCGTGGTCCTGAACACCGACGTCACCGCCGAACTGGAGGCCGAAGGCACCGCCCGCGATATGGTGCGTTCGATCCAGCAGGCCCGTAAGGATGCTGACCTGCACGTCAGCGACAGGATCCTGACCACCATCAATGCCCCGCAGGACATCATCGATGCCCTGCACGCCAACGCCGAACTGGTCAAGCACGAAACCTTGACCATCGATCTGGAACTGATCCCCGGCGATGTCGACACCACCATCTCGGTAGAACGGACGGTTGCCTGAATGAGCCCCGACCATGACGAGTTCTCGGTCCAAAGCGTCTATGCCGAGCTGTTGGGCCGCGCGCCCGAAAATAAGATGGAACCACGGATGGAACCGATGTTCCGGGCCATGGAGGTCCTCGGCGAGCCCAACAGGGCCATGCCGATCATCCATCTCACCGGAACCAACGGTAAAACCTCCACCGCACGGATCATCGAACAACTGGTCCTCGCCCACGACCTGCGGGTCGGCAGGTACACCAGCCCGCATCTGGCCAGTGTGACCGAACGCATCAGCATCGACGGGGAACCGGTTTCCGATGAGGACTTCGTCCGTAATTGGGATGAAATCCGCCCGTTTTTGGCCATCGTCGACGCCGAACTGGAGGAGGCGGGGGAGAACCCGCTGACCTACTTCGAAGCATTGACGATCCTGTGCTTCGCGGTCTTCGCCGACGCACCCGTGGACGTCGCCGTGATCGAGGTGGGCCTGGGGGGCATCACCGATGCCACCAATGTCGGCGACGGACAGGTTTCGGTGGTGACCCCGATTTCCCTGGACCACACCGACCTGCTCGGGGACACCGTCCACGACATCGCCCTGGAAAAGGCCGGCATCATCAAGCCCGGCGGCTTCCTGATCTCCTCGGCCCAGGAACCCGAGGCGGCCCAGGTGCTGCTTGAAAGGGCCCGCGAACTCGAGGTCCCCTTCCGTTTCGAAGGCGTGGAATTTGGTGTGGAGTCCCGCCGGCTGGCCGTCGGCGGACAGGCACTGACCATCCAGGGCATTGCCGGACGGTATGAAGATCTGGCCCTGCCCCTACACGGAGCCCATCAGGGCCAGAACGCGGCCGTGGCAGTGGCCGCGATGGAGGCCTTCCTCGGCGGCGGGGAGCAGGCACTGGAGGAAGACCTGGTCCGGATGGCGTTCGCCAATGTGTCCAGCCCCGGCCGGCTCGAACTGGTGCGCTCGGCCCCCACCGTCCTGGTCGACGCCGGACATAACCCCGCGGGTCTGGCCGTCTCGGCACAGGCGGTGAAGGAGGCCTTCGATTTCAGTGCCCTCGTACTCGTCGTGGGGATCCTGCAGGAAAAAGATGCACGGGCGATGCTCGATGAGCTGTACGTCCAGTACGGGGACCTCGTCCACGGCATCTGCCTCACCCAGTCCACGTCCCCCCGGTCCATCCCGGCCGCCGAACTGGGCGAACTGGCCTTGAAGGCCGGGTTCAATGACCAGGACATCCACGTCAGCGATCGTCTCGACGATGCCTTGGAATGGGCGATCGGCCACGCCGAAGCCACCGAGGACCTCACCGGTGGCGTCCTGATCACCGGATCGATTACCGTCGTGGGCGAAGCACGCACCCTGTTAGGAAAGTAAGCAGAACATGGCACGCATGACCAAAGCCCAACGCGCCTGGCGCCCCGGGATGAAAAAGAAGCGCCGCTCGACACGGGTGCTCTTTGCCTCCACCGTTCTGGTGCTCGAAGCCGGCGTCGCCCTGTTCGCGACGCTGGCCGTCTTCGGCCTCTACCGGGACACGATCGACCCCCTGCTGATCTTTTTGACCGGTGGGTGGATCATGGCCGTGTGCATTATTGCGTGCGCTTTCCTGAACAAACCCCTGGGCTACTGGATCGGATGGATCGTCCAGATCCTGCTGATCCTGCTCGGGTTCGTGGATGCCTCCATGTTCTTCATCGGGGTCCTGTTCGCCTTGTGCTGGTGGTATGCCGTCACCAAGGGCAGGTCCATCGACCTGGAGAACGCCGAACGGGACCGGCTGCAAGCCGAATGGGAAGCCGCGAACCCCGAGCCCGAAACCGACCACTAGACTGGTCATAGATCCCCGCACCACAGAAGGAGCACCTCCGTGTCCACAGAACGCACCCTCGTCCTGGTCAAGCCCGATGGCGTGAAGCGCCAGCTGACCGGCACCATCTTGGCCCGTGTCGAGGCCAAGGGCTACCGCCTGGTCGAATTGAAGCAGGTCCAGGCCACCCGCGAGATCCTCGAGGCTCATTATGAAGAGCACGTCGGCAAGCCGTTCTACGAGCCGCTCGTGGAATTCATGCTCTCCGGCTCGGTCGTCGCCGCCATCTTCGAAGGCGAACGCGTCATCGAAGGCTTCCGCTCACTGGCCGGCGCCACCGAGCCGACCGCAGCTGCCCCCGGCACCATCCGTGGTGACCTCGGCCGCGACTGGGGCCTGAAGGTCCAGCAGAACCTGGTGCACGGGTCCGACTCGGTCGAGTCGGCAGAACGCGAAATCGGGATCTGGTTCTCCTAGCCCGAACCAGTGCCCCCGCAGAATCGGCCGCCGCCCCCCCGTCCAGGGGAGCGGCGGCCGACGTCGTTCGCGGCAAGGGTTCGTTCTAGCCGAAGAACACCTTGGCGAAAGTGATCAGGATGGACCCGGCACAGAGCAGGACGATCAGCGAGACGATCACCCAATGCCATTCCGCCAGGAACTTCCGCACACCGGCGGGTGCCGGAATAACCCCGTGGCTGATGTTCCGGGCGGTCGTGTAGGTGAACACGACGATCATCATGGCCCAGACGACCATGCAGTAGGGGCAGAGGATCCCGATGACGTAGAGGGCCTGGAACCACAGCCAGCCGATCATGGCCATGGCCAGCGTGACGCCGATCTGCAGGCCCACGAAGTACCAGCGCGGCAGTGTGGCCCCGGCGATGAGGGTGATGCCGATCGCGGTCAGCACCGCGAATCCGGCAACACCAATCAGCGGGTTGGGGAAGCCGAAGAGGGCCGCCTGTGCCGTGCGCATGACACTTCCGCAGGATACGAAAGGGTTCATATCGCAGGAGGTGACGTAGTCCGGGTTCTTGTAGATTTCCAGCCGTTCAAGCGTCAACGCCGAGGAGGCGATCCAGCTGACGAAACCGGTGATGGCCAGGATCCACCCGAAAATGGGGGTCTTGGCGTAGCCGGGAAGATCCTCGCGGGCTGGCCGGATCGAGGTGCCGTCCGGCTGGTTCCTACTGGGGGCATGCTGGGCCACGCGGGGCTCCTCGGGTCTGTCGGTGTCGTGGCGATTGCCGCCATCCACTTCGATTCTAGGGCCCGGAGGCCACGCCACGGACGGTAGACTGGCAGAGTTCTCCAACGTGAAAGAAGTGTAGTGTCGCAGATTCCCGCCAAGGCCGCTGATCCCCAGATCATCGACCAGTCCTCCCGTCGTCGTACCTTTGCGGTGATCTCGCACCCCGATGCGGGCAAATCCACCCTCACCGAAGCGCTGGCACTCCATGCACGGGTGATCGGCACCGCCGGGGCAACCAACGGCAAATCCAACCGCAAAGACACCGTCTCCGACTGGATGCAAATGGAGAAGGATCGCGGTATTTCGATCAGCTCCACCGCCTTGCAGTTCGAATACCGTGACACCGTGATCAACCTGGTCGACACTCCGGGCCACGCTGACTTTTCGGAAGACACCTACCGGGTGCTGGCTGCCGTGGACTGCGCGGTGATGCTGATCGATGCGGGCAAGGGGCTGGAAGTCCAGACCATGAAGCTCTTCGAGGTGTGCCGGCAACGGAACCTGCCGATTATCACCGTGATCAACAAATGGGACCGCCCCGGGCTGGAATCCCTGGAGTTGATGGACGAGATCACCGAACGGACCGGATTGCGGCCCATGCCCTTGACCTGGGCGGTAGGCATTGCCGGAGAGTTCCACGGCGTCGCGGATCTGCGGAAAAACGAATACGTCCGCTTTACCCGTAACTCCAGTGGGGCCTCCTTGGCCCTGGAGGAACATTTCACCCCCGAGGAAGCCCAGGACGTCGAAGGGCAACTGTGGTCCGACGCCCTGGATGAGGCTTCGCTGCTGGAAAGCTCAGGAGAATTCGACCTGGATGGTTTCCATGCCGGCACCGCAACCCCGGTGCTCTATTCTTCGGCCGCACAGAACTTCGGGGTCCGTCAGATCCTGGACGCCCTGGTGGATTTGGCCCCCTCGGCCGCACCGCGCGCCGACGCAGACGGGGAAGTCCGTCCGGTCGATGCCCCCTTCTCCGGCTTCGTCTTCAAGGTCCAGGCCGGCATGAACCAGGCCCACCGCGACCATGTGGCCTTCATCCGTGTCTGCTCGGGAATCTTCGAACGCGGCATGGTGGTCACCCACGCCAACACCGGTAAGCCGTTCGCCACCAAATATGCCCAACACCTGTTCGGCAGGGACCGCGAAGTGATCGACCAGGCCTGGCCGGGAGACGTGGTCGGGCTGGTCAACGCCTCGGCGCTTCGGGTCGGAGACAGCCTCTATGAGGACACCCCGGTGACCTATCCGCCCATTCCCTATTTCAGCCCCGAACATTTCCGCGTCGCCCACGCGAAGGATCCCAGCCGCTATAAGCAATTCCGCCGCGGCATCGACCAGCTCGAACACGAAGGCATCATCCAGGTCCTGCGTTCGGACCGGCGCGGAGACCAGGCCCCCGTTCTGGCCGCCGTCGGACCCATGCAGTTCGAGGTGGTCCAGGACAGGATGGCCCAAGACTTCAACGCCCCCATGCGGATGGAGACCCTCGGATACTCCTTGGCACGGCTGACCACCAAGGAAGCCATGACGACGCTCGCCCCGGTTCGGGGGGTCGAGGTGATCATCCGTTCGGATGGCGAATATTTGGCGTTGTTCAACGATGTGTGGGCGCTGCGCCGGGTAGCCAAGAACTACCCGGACCTCCCGCTGACGCAGATCGGGGTCAACCAGGACGCGTCCGTCTGATCCTTCGGTAGAGAACGTGGCGACCGGCTCATGATTGAACGCGTATGAGACAATGGCGTTGGTTGGTGGTGAATCCACAGTTTGCTTCCAGCCCAACCACAGGATTCCGGGCCCTCACGCGATGGATCACCGTAGGCATCGACCACGATGCCGGCGGATGAAAACCGCGGACGGTCGCCGCAACAGAAAGCGGCTCGCCCGGGGAACTGGGTTGGTTTCCCGGGCCGCCGCACCCGCCGACGTTGGTGCACCTCGGGAGATAAGAAAACTGACTTCCGGGGATCGGACGGCCGACGAGGCCGCGGTTCCCGAACCGATCGCCGGCGTCCCGGCTGTGGAGGGTACTCCGGCTAGGAGCATGGCCTTTCATGGAAGCAACGAACGAAGAGCAGAATGGGCCGGCACAGTCGTCCCTCCCGTTGAATGACGACGCCGCCGAGAGTATCGAAGCACCCCAGACAGCGGCACCAGCCAAGCGGGCGCCACGCAAACGCGCCACGACCCGTAAACCGGCGGCCGCTGCCGCCCCGGCCACCGAAGAAGTCGCCGCAACGGTTGCTGCCGCGGACCCGGCAGCAGCCGAAACCGCAGCCGAGCCCGAAAAGACCGCGGCCGCACCGGCCAAGAAGACGGCCCGTGCACCACGGACCCGGAAACCTGCCGCCGCTGCGGCCAGCACGGAGCAGGCCTCCGAAACGGCCGAGACGGAAGAACTGCCCCAGAAGCCGGCCCGCGCACCGCGGACCCGCAAACCGGCAGGCACCTCATCGGCGACCGCTGTCACCGCAGACACGCCCGAAGCCGCCAGCACCACGGATCTCGACGGCGCGGGGCAGACCCCCGACGCCGCCGAAGCCCCGGCCAAGACCACCCGGACCCGCAAGGCCCCGGCCCGCAAGTCCCGGGCAGGCGCCACCAGCACGAAAGCCACCCCCGCCGCCGAAGAGGCCGATAGCCCGGCAGCAGCAGATACCGTGCCCGAGGCGGTGACGGAAACCCCCGCCGCCGAAGAAACCGCGCCGGCCACGACCGCAGACCCGTTTGCCGTCCCCGACTCGGCGATCTCCGTCCTCTTCCAGGCCCCCGACCTGGCAGCAGTTGCCCCCGGTACCCGGGCCACCGAGGAAGGTTCCTCCGATGACGGGCAGGATGCGGGTACGGGCAACCGTTCCAGCCGGCGCAACCGGTCGCGTTCCCGCGAGGAAGCACCGAACCGGGAGGAGCGCACCGACTCCGAGGAAACCAGTGACGAGTCGGGATCCAGCTCGCGACGCCGCCGGCGGCGTCGCCGCGGTGACGCGGACCTGGAACTGACCGGCGGCAACGATGACGATCCGCCCAACACCGTCACCCGCGTGCGCGGTCCCCGCGCCGCCGCCGACCCTGCCCCGTCGAATAAGGTCACCAGCGTCAAGGGCTCCACCCGACTCGAGGCCAAACGCCAGCGTCGCCGTGATTCCCGGGATTCCGGTCGTCGCCGCCACGTGATCACCGAGGCGGAGTTCCTGGCCCGCCGCGAATCGGTGGACCGTCAGATGGTCGTCCGCCAGCGCGACGAGCGCATCCAGATCGGGGTGCTGGAAGATGGTGTTCTGGCAGAGCACTTCGTCTCCAAAACGCAGCAGGATTCGCTCATCGGCAACGTCTACGTGGGCAAGGTCCAGAACGTCCTGCCGTCCATGGAGGCAGCCTTCATTGATATTGGGCGGGGTCGCAACGCCGTGCTCTATGCCGGTGAGGTCAACTGGGATGTGGCAGGGCTCGAAGGTCAGCCCCGGCGTATTGAACATGCCCTGAAGTCGGGGGACCCGGTGCTGGTGCAGGTCACCAAGGATCCGGTGGGTCATAAGGGGGCCCGGCTGACCAGCCAGATCTCGTTGCCAGGGCGCTACCTGGTGTATGTCCCCGGGGGGTCGATGACCGGCATCTCCCGGAAGCTGCCCGACGTCGAACGCAACCGGCTGAAGAAGATCCTCAAGGATCACCTGCCGCAAAATGCCGGCGTCATCGTCCGCACCGCCGCGGAGGGGGCCAGCGAGCAGGAGCTGATGAACGACATCAACCGCCTGCGCGCCCAGTGGGAAGAAATCGAGGCGAAGTCCACGTCGACGAAGACCACCCCGCCCGAACTGTTGTACGCGGAACCTGACCTGACCATCAAGGTCGTCCGCGACGTCTTCAACGAAGACTTCTCCAAGCTGATCGTCTCGGGAGAACACGCCTGGGACACCATCGAGGCCTACGTCACCTATGTGGCGCCTGACCTGCTGGACCGGTTGGAGAAGTGGACGAGCGATGAGGACATCTTCACCGCCCGCCGACTCGAGGAACAGATCCACAAGGCCCTGGACCGCAAGGTCTTCCTTCCCTCGGGTGGTTCGCTGGTCATCGACCGGACCGAAGCCATGACCGTGGTGGACGTGAACACCGGCAAGTTCACCGGCAGCGGCGGAAACCTCGAGGAAACGGTCACCAAGAACAACCTCGAAGCCGCCGAAGAAATCGTCCGCCAGCTGCGGCTGCGCGATATCGGCGGGATCATCGTCATCGACTTCATCGATATGGTTCTCGAAGCCAACCGGGACCTGGTCCTGCGTCGGCTCGTGGAATGCCTGGGCCGGGATCGGACCAAGCACCAGGTCGCCGAAGTCACCTCCCTGGGGCTGGTGCAGATGACCCGCAAACGGATGGGCACCGGACTCTTGGAGGTCTTCAGCGAAAACTGTGAAGCCTGCAACGGTCGCGGAGTCGTCACCCATGACGAGCCCGTGGAACACCGTCGGTCCACGAGCCAGCAGAGCGAACAGCACAACCAGAAGCGGAACGACCGCAAACAGCGCGGCAACCGTCACGGCAAGGGCGGGGATCAGGTCACCGATCAGGCCACCGAGCCCTCGGCGCCCGAACCGAAGAAGCATGACCCCGAGGCGGAAGCCAAGGCCGAAACGACCCGGGCCGCTTTGGCTTCCATCGCCGCCGCTACCCAGGCCTCGCATGAGCAGACCGGGGGAACCAAGCAGCGCGACGGGAACGACGCCGGTGCTTCCAGCCACGGCGAGACGGCACCCGCTGAGGCTCAAGACGGCTCCGAGAGCGGATCGCGTCGCCGTGGACGGGGCCGCTCACGCGGCCGCGGCCGTGCCGGTTCGGCCGAGATGTCGCCTACCAGCGGGTCGGGGGAGCAGACGGTCGAAACCGCCGGCAGTGCCAGCACCACCGGTGGCCCCGCGGCCTCCAGCTCCCACCAGCCGGCGGAACGCCCGCAGGCCGGCAAGGCCGGAAGCAGCGATGCCGCACAGGAGACCGAGGTAGATCGTGATGGCCCCGTGGTGAGCATCGCCGGCGAAGACGTCCGACTGCCGCGGGCACGTCGGAGCCGTCGGGCCACGGCACCAACACAGACCCCCGATCTGACGTTGGAATCGTTGAGTGCTGCCTTCGGCGCAGCACCGGAGCCGGTTCGTGAGCCGGCCGCCGTACAGCCGCCGGCACCGGCCGTTGACTCGGCACCGGCAGCACAACTGACACCGGCACCGGCAGCACAACCGGTGGCCAGTACCCCGGCCCGCCGTCCGCGGCGCAGTCGGGCGGCATCCAGCGCCCAGGGCGGCGCGAATATGCCGATCGAACGGGTGGAGGCCACGTCGTCGTCCCCTGAGGCAGGAACGAGTCACGTCGCCAAGCTCGAGCCTTCAGAACCGGCTGCGAAGAAGAAGGCCGCCGAAGACGCGCCGATGATGTTCGGGGTGGGAGTGCCGGCCTCCGAGCTGTAACCGCAACGGACGGTTCACCCGTCCAGAAGAGTACCTGTGTGGGCGGGCCCTGGTTGATCCGGGGCCCGCCCACCGTCGCGGGGCAGCCTGAGTTCCCGGTTGCGCTCACGCCCCGCAGGATCATTGACCGGTGCGGAGCCCCGTGCTAAACATGGCCCACCCCTGATGCTCAGGGACCGGTCGGCCGGCAACGGCATCCACCCTCACGGTTCGTGAACATCCCAACTGATCGATGGGTGGGACAACGATGTCCAGCAACAGCACCAAACAGGTGATGGGTCACCGGGAAACCGGCTTGCCCCGAAGCATGGGCTTGGCCTGCGCCATTGCTACCGTCGTCGCCGGTACCCTCGGAGCCGGGCTCTTCGTCACCCTGGGAACAGCGAGCACCACCACGGGTCCCAGCGTGATCCTCGGGGTTGCCGTCACCGGCATCATCGCTCTGTGCATTGCCACGTACTACAGCTGGATGGGCACCATCTTTTCGGCAGCCGGAGGCGCCTATACCTACCTTTCGCGCACCTTCAATAGCCGTTTCCTGGGCTTCGTGGTCACGTGGACGAAATGGTTGGGCTACATTGCGGCCGACGCCGTGCTGGCCATCGGGTTCGGTAGCTACCTCAATGTCTTCTATCCGACGGTGGACCCCGCCGTCTCCGGCTTCGTCCTGCTCACCGTGCTCTTCATCGTCAATCTCGGCGGCGTCAAGGGGTATAGCGTCTCGCAAAACGCGATGTTCGGACTTCTGGTGGCAGCAATCCTGGTGCTGGTCATTCCCGGGGTGTTCTCCATCGACACCGCCAACTACCAGCCGTTCTTCACCGGTGGCGCCGGCGGATTCGTCGGCTCCCTCGTGCCTCTGTTCTACGCATTCATCGGCATCGAGGTCGCGGCACAGATGGGGGCTGAGATCAAAAACCCAGGACGCAACCTGCCGTTGGCGATGCTCGGAGGGACCTTCGTGCTGGTGGTCCTGTTCATGCTGACCGCCGTGGTGATCTACGGGGTGGTGGGCGATTACACGATTCTGGCCAACTCCGATCGGCCATTGGTGACCGCAGCCCAAACCTTCATGGGGGATACCGCAGTCATTGTGGTCGCCATCGGAGGCTTACTGGCCACTGCCACCAGTGTCCACGCAGTGATGGCCGCGGCCATCAAGATCCCCTATTCATGGTCTTGGGATGAAATCTTCCCCCGCTGGTTCTCCACGGTAAACCGGCGGTTCGGTACCCCGCACTGGTCGCTGCTGACGCTCTATATTTGTGCTTGTGGGCTCATGTTCTGGAGTGGGGGACTGGACCAGGCGTTGTCCATCGCCACCTTTAGCTACCTCGTCGCCTACCTGGGCGTGGCGGTGGCTGCAGGCTATATCTACGCCAAGAAACCCGAGTTTGCCGCCCGGGCAGCGTTCTCTCCCGGCCCCTGGTTCTATCTTCCGATCATCATCGCCGGGCTCGGGTCGGTGGCCTTGCTCTCCCAGGCGGCGAATTGGGGTGCCCTCTTCACCGGGCGTTTCCACGAACTGACCACCCTGGCCATCTACCTTCCGTGGCTGGCCATCGGGCTGGTGGTCTTCACGATCTATTCCCGTCTGGGGAAACGCCGGGGCACCGACGTCAACGCCATTCTGGACACGCTGCCCGGCGTGGAGGGGGAGACGATCTCCTCTTTGACCGGAAGAAAATGAGGCAGCCGTCGTTGCCTGCCGTTCGCGGTGTCGGGGCTGAGAAGGTAACGTAGAAAGGTGCTCCAGCCTCACGGGGGTCTTGACGACCCGCCGTCGGAGGATGTATTTGCTCCCGCGGACCGAAATAGCGTAATCTGGATCCTCGGTGCATGCGCCGCTCATCGGATTTTCCGCTCGGCGTGACAGCACAGCGCTTATCCCCGATCGTTTGGTCCGGTGGAATGTGCGCAGTAAGAGTAATAGACGTCGAGAGAAGTGAGTTCCCAAGTGGTGTACGCGATTGTCCGCGCAGGCGGCCGGCAGGAAAAGGTTTCCGTAGGAGACTGGGTGACCCTTGACCGCGTCCCCGAGGCAGCTGGTGGAACCATTGAGCTCCCAGCACTGCTTCTGGTAGATGGCGAGAAGGTCACCTCCGCTGCTGCCGACCTGGCGAAGGTCACCGTGACCGCCGAGGTTCTCGAGAACCTCCGCGGCCCGAAGATCGTCATCCAGAAGTACAAGAACAAGACCGGCTACAAGAAGCGTCAGGGTTTCCGTTCCGCACTGACCAAGGTCAAGGTCACCTCCATCGCCTAAGGCGACGGAGACCAGATCACCCACGATTCAAAGGTAGGCACATTCAATGGCAAGTAAGAAGGGCGCGAGTTCCACTCGCAACGGCCGCGATTCCAACCCTCAGTTCCTGGGCGTCAAGCGCTTCGGAGGCCAGGTCGTTTCCGCCGGTGAAATCATTGTTCGCCAGCGCGGCACGCGCTTCCATCCCGGCGCCAACGTCGGCCGTGGTGGCGACGACACGCTGTTCGCACTGGCAGCCGGCTCGGTAGAGTTCGGCACCCGTCGCGGCCGTCGTGTCGTGAACATCGTAGATGCCGGCTAATTTCTGTAGTACAGATTTTAGCTAGACTGGAGGGCGGGCCGTTTGGCCCGCCCTCCAGTTCTTTTTTCACCGGCCGCATCACGGACCAGCAGGACCGTAGCGGCACCCAATAGAGGAGTCCCAGTAGTGGCAGCGTTCGTAGACCGCGTAGTCCTTCACGTTTCCGGCGGAAACGGAGGGCACGGCTGCGTGTCGATCCGTCGGGAGAAGTTCAAGCCGCTCGGCGGGCCCGACGGCGCCAGCGGCGGCAACGGAGGCGACGTGATCATCCGCGTCGACCCCCAGACCACCACGTTGCTCTCCTACCACCATTCCCCCCACCGCCAGGGCGGCAACGGCGAACCGGGCAAGGGCGATATGCAGCCCGGGCGCAACGGTGAGACCCTGATCCTTCCGGTACCCGATGGCACCGTGGTCAAAGACCGTGCCGGGAACATTTTGGCGGATATGGTCGGCGCCGGGACCGAGTATGTCGCCGCAGCCGGCGGCATGGGTGGTCTCGGTAACGCAGGCATTGCCTCGCAAAAACGCAAGGCACCAGGTTTCGCCCTCTTGGGTGTCCCCGGGGCGGAGCAGGACATCGTCCTGGAGCTGAAGTCTGTCGCCGATATCGCGTTGGTCGGCTACCCCTCAGCCGGAAAATCCAGTCTGATTGCCGCCATGTCTGCGGCCCGGCCCAAGGTCGCCGACTACCCGTTCACCACGCTGATCCCCAACCTGGGCGTCGTCCAGAGCGGGGAGGTCCGATTCACGGTCGCTGACGTGCCGGGGCTCATTCCCGGGGCCAGCCAGGGCAAGGGCCTCGGGCACGAGTTCCTGCGTCACGTCGAACGCTGCGCCGCGCTGGTTCATGTCTTGGACTGCGCCTCGCTGGAATCTGACCGTGACCCGCTCAGCGATCTGGAAGCCATCGAGGCAGAACTGGCCGCCTATGCCACCGACTCCAGCTACGCGGGCGCCGACGGTGTCGTGGTCCCGCTGAACGAGCGGCCTCGGCTGGTCGCCTTGAATAAGACCGACATGCCCGATGGTTCGGAGATGGCCGAATTCGTCCGTGCCGATCTGGAAGGGCGGGGCTACCGGGTCTTCGAGGTCTCGGCGTTGGCCAGAACCGGGCTGAAGGAACTGGGTTATGCCATGGCTGAGCTCGTCACCGAAGCACGCAAAAAGTCGACCGAGGAGCTGCCCCAGGTAGAGGTTCCCGTCCTGCGACCCCGCGCAGTGAACCGTGCCCCCTTCACCATCCACCGTGAGGAACGAAACCTCGAACCGCTGTTCCGGGTCGAGGGCGAAAAACCGGTGCGTTGGGTCAAGCAAACCGATTTCAGCAATGACGAAGCCGTCGGCTATTTGGCTGACCGGCTGGCAAAGATCGGTGTCGAAGACAAGCTGTTCAAGGCAGGGGCCAAGCCAGGGGATGCCGTGGTCATCGGTGACGATGACAACGGCGTGATCTTCGATTGGGAACCGACCATGGCTGCCGGCGCAGAACTGTTGGGCTCCCGTCGAGGCCAGGATGACCGGTTCGAGGACGCCAGCCGTCCCACCCGTGAACAGAAGCGTCAGGACCACCAAGAACGCAAGGATGCGCGTGCCGCAGCCCGCGCGGAATTGGAGCGCGAGCGCAAGTCAGGCGTGTGGACGGAGTCCGTGAACTATAAGCATCAGAGTTCGCCCAAGGACAGCGGGAAGTGAACCGACAGAACCGCCTTCCCTCCTCGATCCGGAATCGCTCGCAACTCACCGAGGCGACACGGATCGTGGTGAAGGTCGGTTCCTCCTCGCTGACGACTGTCAACGGCGGGATCTCCGAGGATGCCCTCAATCGGCTGGTCGTTGAACTCTCAGCTGTTCGCAATCGGGGGATCGAACTGATTCTGGTGTCCTCGGGCGCCATTGCCGCAGGGATCGCCCCGTTGGGTCTAACCCGCAGGCCACGTGACTTGGCCACCCAGCAGGCGGCCGCCGGTGTCGGTCAAGGGCTGCTGATGGCCAAGTACACGCAGGCCTTCGGCGCCCACGGAATCACCGTTTCCCAGGTCCTGCTCACCGCGGATGACCTGATTCGGCGTCAACAGTATGCCAATGCGTTCCGGGCCCTGGGCCGTCTACTCACGTTGGGTGTGGTCCCGGTCGTCAATGAGAACGACACCGTGGCGACCCATGAGATCCGTTTCGGAGATAATGATCGGCTTGCCGCGCTGGTGGCCCACCTGGTGAAGGCCGATGCCTTGGTCCTGCTCTCGGATGTCGACGCCGTCTATGACGGCCCGCCGACGCGAGGGGCCAGCCGTATCGCTGACGTGGGTAGCGCTGCGGACCTCGACGGGGTCAGCATTGGGACGACCGGTGGCTCCGGCGTGGGCACCGGGGGCATGGTCACCAAAGTTGAGGCAGCCACCATGGCCGCCGATTCGGGGATCCCCACCCTGATCACGTCGACAAAACAGGCAGGCCGTGGCCTGGCAGGGGAGGATGTCGGGACGTGGTTCTCCGCCCGCGGCGGACGTCGTCCGGCCCGGATGCTCTGGCTGGCCCAATTGGCCAACACCCAGGGCGGCCTAACGCTCGACGACGGTGCCGTCGCCGCCGTTGTTTCGGGTGCGCGCTCATTATTGCCCGCCGGTATTACCTCCGTGAGCGGGGACTTCGAAGCAGGGGACGCCGTGGAGATCACCGATCCCGAAGGAAAAGTGGTTGCCCGCGGATTGGTGAACTACGCTTCCAAGGAACTGCCGGAAATGCTGGGACGTGGCACCCGGGAGCTGGCCAAGAGCCTTGGGTCCCACTACGAACGCGAAGTCGTCCACATCGATGATCTCGTGGTGCTCAGGCCAGGGGGACGGACCCGAAGGAAGCAGACCCTGCCGCCCACGGAACCGAAGCCTTAACACTGTTGCTCAACAATCGGCATGGCTCCGGTCGGGCCGACTAGGCTTGGGTCATGAGCCAGAGCGTTACCGATTCTACCAGTCCAACCGAAGATATTGCCCGTCAGGTCGGGCTGCGGGCCGATCGCGCCCGACAAGCTTCCCGCGTGTTGGCCCGGGCCACCCGGGATTGGAAAGACCGAGCCCTACGGGCTATAGCCGCTTCCCTGGACGAGCGGCGGGCCTCCGTGAAGGCCGCCAACGCCGAGGATCTCGAACGTGGCAGGGCGGCAGGCACGACCGATGGCCTGCTGGACCGACTCAAACTCGACGACGCCCGCATCGACGCCCTGATGGCGGCCCTCGAGGAACTTGCGGGCCTGCCGGACCCGGTGGGTACCGTGCAGCGCGGACAGACGCTGCCCAACGGACTGCGCCTGCGGCAGGTCCACGTGCCGATGGGGGTACTCGGCACCATCTACGAGGCACGCCCCAACGTCACCGTGGATATCGCCGGTCTGGCCTTGAAGAGTGGCAACGCGGTTCTGCTGCGGGGTGGATCGGCTGCAGCACGGTCCAACGAGGCGTTGTTGTACTTGATTCGTGACGCCCTCGAGTCGGTGGGTTTGCCCGCCGATATCGTGCAGAGCGTCGATGACTTCGGCAGGGCGGGGGCCACGGCATTGATGGGTGCCCGTGGCAAAGTTGATGTCCTGATCCCGCGTGGCGGTCACGATCTGATCCAGACGGTGCTGCAGAACGCCCAGGTCCCGGTCATCGAAACGGGGGAGGGCAACGTCCATATCTTCGTTGACGCCTCGGCTTCGGCCGAATCTGCTGCAGCGATCCTGCTGAACGCCAAAACCCAGCGGCCCTCCGTGTGCAATACCGTGGAGACCTTGCTTCTGCATGCGCAGGCTCCGGCCGCGCCCGAGGTTCTCAAGGCCCTGTCTCAGGCGGGAGTCACCTTGCACGGTGATGAACGGGCGATGGCACTCATGGAGGGGCTCCGCGCCGTCCCGGCAACCGAGGAGGATTGGGCCCGCGAGTATATGGACCTGGACTTGGCGGTGGCCGTCGTCGACGATCTCGATGCTGCATTGGAACATATCCGTACCTGGACCACCGGTCACACCGAAGCCATCCTGACCAATGATCTCGCTCACGCCGAACGGTTCGTCGCAGAGATCGATTCTGCGGCGGTCATCGTCAACGCCTCGACACGATTCACCGACGGTGGCCAGCTGGGATTGGGGGCCGAAGTGGGGATCTCAACACAGAAGGTTCACGCCCGGGGTCCGATGGGTCTACGCGAGTTGACGACGACGAAATGGATTGTTCAAGGAGATGGCCACATCCGTTCGTAGAGTGCCTCGCAGGTGGGTAGGATGGTAAGCAGACATCAGACGATCGACGGATCGCATCGCCCGTTGGGGGCGCCGGTCGACGACGGGCACGAAGGAGAAAAATGCTCACGCAGGTCTTGGGTACGGTCATGGCAAGCGGCGCGGAGGCCGAAAGCGCCGGAAACTGGCCCTATCTTATCGGTGGAGGAATTTTCGCCTTCTTCCTCCTGCTGCTTTTCGTCGCTGTTTCCTTCACGAATGTCGGCAACCGGCACGAAGGACAGATCGAAGCCGAGGACGTCCACAAGCAGTTCTCGAACAAGCACGGCCACGACGATCACTAGTAGATCGCAGGCGGTCGGGTCCCAGAGGCCGGTCCGTCTTGGTGTCATGGGGGGTACCTTTGACCCCATCCACCACGGGCACCTGGTGGTTGCCAGCGAAGTGGCCGCGGAGTTCGACTTGGACGAGGTCGTCTTTGTTCCCACGGGGCAGCCATGGCAGAAGTCGGGTCAAGACGTTGCCGATTCCGAACACCGCTACCTGATGACGGTGGTGGCTACGGCATCGAACCCGCGCTTTACGGTCAGCCGGGTGGATATCGACCGCCCGGGCCCGACCTACACCATCGATACCTTGCGGGATCTACGCCGGCTTCGGCCGAACGCCGAATTGTTCTTCATCACCGGGGCCGACGCGCTGGAGCGGATTATGTCTTGGAAGGACATTGACGAACTGTGGAGCCTGGCGCATTTCGTCGGTGTCACCCGTCCGGGACATGAACTCCCGGATCTGGGCCGGACGGATATCAGCCTGCTGGAAGTTCCGGCGATGGCCATCTCCTCGACGGCTTGCCGGGACCGGGTCAAGGCGAATAAGCCGGTCTGGTATCTGGTGCCCGATGGGGTGGTTCAGTACATTGCGAAATACGAGTTGTATCACTACGACGGCGACACCTGAGGGGGATTGCCTGGAATGGACAACATGAGCGACGATTTGGGACGTACGCCAACGCGGCGATCCCTGCGTGAACAACGCCGTGTCAGCGAAAGCGCTGACGGCGGCCACGATCGTGGGCAAGTCCTGGGGGAAGACGCTGCTGCGCAGCCGGAACCGCGCTCATCCGGGGACACCAACGAGCTCGATCGCGTCACCAAGGCCAACCGCAGCAGACGCGCCGCGGACGTCCCCTTCGATATGGTGCCCGAACGCGAAGAGCAGAGTGAACCGGGTGAGCGCAGCTCCCTGCAGCGGGCCCGGGACCGCGAAGCATTGAAGGCACGTCGCGAAGCCGCGGCACAGCCACCTGCCGCACCGGCCAGCAGCCAGCCCAGCGGGGACGAACCAGCCCCACTGACCCGACGCCAACTCCGGCTTCAGGCCCTGGCAGCTGCACGGGCTGCCGCCGCAACGGAAGAACCAGCGGCAGAGGTTACTCCCAGCGCGGAGCCCCCGTCGCAAACTGTCCAGGATCCCGTCGAGACGCAGGACTCGCTCAGCGTCGAAGCAGCCCTGGAAGCACGTCGCCAAACGGTCTTCGAACAGCCGGTGAAAGCCGGGGCCGAGGCCGAGGAAGAACATGACGATTTAGAGATCCTCGCCAAACAGCGTGAACTCGCAGCACGAGCGGCCATCATCAGCCGACGGGTGGCCGAACGCGAACGACTGAAACGAGCCCATTCCACCCGGAACCAGGACGAGCAGGCTGGCGACCCGTTCACCGGGGCCATGGACCGGCTGCGGCGGGAAAAAGCCGAAAGAGATCTGGCCAATACCGGGATCAACGCCCCGGAGACGAGTGGCTTCCATCTCCAAATACCCGCGACCGGCAAAGGACCCGCGGTTGAGGCGCCGACTCCCGGGGCCGTGTCCGAGAACGTCGGGGCGAAGCCCGAAGAGCGGGAGCTTTCGGCTCCGTTTTCCGATGAACCGGGTCGCGACGCTGCCCGCCAGCCCGTGAGCGCCAGGTCGGCCCAGGGCCTGGACCCCCTGGACTACCAAACGGGCGGGGCCAGGCGGGCGAATATCTGGGCCTGGACAGTCCTCGGGGTACTCCTCGTGGGTGCCGCAGCCCTCACGACCGGCATCATCTTGATCACTACCCACGGCTAGTCGTCCTCCGACGACCAGCACCATGACCCGAGGAGCCACATGGCTGCAACAGAATACTCACTGAACGTTATCCAGACCGCAGCATTGGCCGCGGCGGAGAAACTCGCAGAGAACCAGATTGCCCTAGACGTCAGCGAACGCCTGGGGATCACGGATGCCTTCCTGATCGCTTCGGCAGATAGCGAGCGCCAGGTCAACGCCATTGTCGACGGCATCGAAGAAGCCCTGATCGAAAAGTATGACCTACGCCCCGTCCGCCGTGAGGGCAGGGGACTCGGCCGTTGGGTCCTGCTGGATTACATCGACGTCGTCATCCACGTTCAGCACCAAGAAGATCGAGTCTTCTACGCGCTGGATCGTTTGTGGAGCGACTGCCCCGCCATCGAACTGCCCGTCGAAGCCCGAACCGTGGCCACCACCGACGAGCCGGAGACCACCGCACAGTAAGCTGCCGTCGATTTGCGCGGGCTAAATTCCGTGCCCTATGATGGATGAGTTGTCCGGACGGAAACGAAACCGGCAACTCCCTTTCGGGGGTATGGCGCAGTTGGTAGCGCGTCTGCATGGCATGCAGAAGGTCAGGGGTTCGAATCCCCTTACCTCCACCGATGTGATCTCTGGGGACATCG